>NZ_CP046605.1:0-308203 GCF_023520795.1 Corynebacterium accolens
GTGACTGAACCACAAGCGAACCTAGAAGCTGTGTGGCGCGCGATCGTCGATGATCTGCTCGCGCAATCCGAACAGCCCAACTCTGAGGTCCCGAGCTTTTCGCATACGCAACGCCTCTACCTGCAGTTGGTTCGCCCGATCATGATGGTGGAAGGCTACACGCTTGTCGCAGCAGAAAATGTCAACGCCAAAGAAGTTGTAGAAAATGAACTCGGCGGATACATCTCCAAGGCCCTTACCCGCCACCTTGGTCGCCCGTGTTCTTTCGCCGTCACCTTGGCTACCCCACAGGAGCCACAACCGCCGGCTAACCCGTCGAATTCGGGGCCGGCACTGGGAGGGGCATCGGCAAGCACGCAGACCCCTTCCTCCCAACCCAACCCGCAGGCGCAGCACATGCCACCGGCGCAGACCGATTCTTCCTCTGCGCACAATTACGTCTCTCGCCCCCAGCAAACGGATGCAGCAGCAGCCCGCGGAAACAACAACTCCACCGCAGGTCAGACCCCGCCTAATTGGCGCTCCAGCCATGCCCCGGCAAGCCTGGATGAATTGGCGGAGCACTACACCAGCCAGCAGGACTATAACCGCCAGCAACCAGAATTTGGCGGGTCTGCGAATGCCGCGCGCATTCCCCGGGAGGCCCCAGCGCACGATCCCAACCGGGAAACCTCGCTAAACCCGAAGCACACTTTTGAAAGCTTCGTCATCGGTTCTTCGAATCGTTTTGCCAATGGCGCGGCAGTAGCGGTGGCGGAAAATCCCGCCCGCGCCTATAACCCGCTATTTATCTGGGGCGGTTCTGGACTGGGCAAAACGCACCTTTTGCATGCCGCCGGCAACTACGCACAGGTGCTACACCCAGGGTTGCGCGTGAAATACGTGTCCTCGGAAGAATTTACGAATGACTATATTAATTCCTTGCGCGATGACCGCCAGGAATCCTTCAAGCGGCGCTACCGCAACCTCGATATTTTGATGGTGGATGACATCCAGTTCTTAGAGGGCAAGGAATCCACGCAGGAGGAGTTCTTCCACACCTTCAATGCGCTGCACCAGGCCAATAAACAGATCATTTTGTCCTCGGACCGGCCGCCAAAACAGCTCACCACGCTGGAAGACCGCCTGCGCACCCGCTTTGAGGGCGGGTTGATTACGGATATTCAACCGCCTGACCTGGAAACCCGCATCGCTATTTTGATGAAGAAGGCCGCCGCCGATGGCACTGAGGTGGACCGCTCCGTACTGGAGCTCATCGCCTCGCGCTTCGAGTCTTCCATCCGCGAGCTCGAGGGCGCGCTCATTCGCGTATCCGCGTACTCCTCCCTGGTCAATGAGCCGATCAACGTGGAAATGGCAGAAATTGCGTTGCGCGATCTCGCGCCGGATTCTGCTGACAGGCAAATTACCGCGGCCTCCATCATGGAGGTCACCGCGGAATACTTCGATATTGATGTAGAAACTCTGCGCGGTGCCGGCAAGAAGCGCGCGGTGGCCCACGCCCGCCAGCTGGCGATGTACCTCTGCCGCGAATTGACCGAGCTATCGCTGCCCAAGATTGGCGAGCAATTCGGCGGCAAGGACCACACCACGGTGATCTACGCCGATCGCAAGATCCGCAAAGAGATGACTGAAAAGCGCAATACCTACGACGAGATCCAGTCCCTGACCCAGCGCATCAAGAATCGCGGTCGCGCCTAGATCAAACGAACCACCCGGTGGCGTCTTCCTTAAATAACAGGAAGGCGCCATTTTTGTAAGCAGGCGCCGCGCTTGCCGATGCCCCCACCTTCCACCGCCGCCTACCAGCGGTTATGTCCCTGCAAAGACCGCATAAACAGCTATCCACAGAGTTATCCACACCTGTGTAATTTCATGTATGTAATTTGTAGATTTTGCTCACAGTTTTAAATTCCACAGGCCCTATCCAGCACAGACGCTCCTGTGATCAGCACTGTGTGCAGATCCGTGGAAAACTAGTGCAGGCTGTGGATAAAACGATGACCCGCTTATTTATCCACACTCCGGGCCAATTGATCACAGCAAGATCACAAGAATTGGCACACCCCGAATCGCCGCGCTGAACTTGTCATTTACCCCGTTGATCACAGATCCCACAGCGCTTATTACTACTACTAAATTATTTCTCTGATCTTGTAAGTAGAAAGGGGATGTGTGAAATTGTGCCCGGTCCCGAGCGCGCGGCGCTGGCTCGGACGGGCGGAGGGAAAATTACAAGGTTCACCGGATGCGGTAAGTTGGAAGCCAGCTTTTGAAAGTTACACATTCCTACCCCGCCAAAGAGGAGCTCTTCGCACCATGGATGAAGCCGTGTCATTTCGCGTTGCCAAAGATGACCTTGCCAACGCCGTAGCGTGGGTTGCCCGCAGCCTGCCTTCCAAGGTCACTCAGCCGGTACTGCGCGCAATGCTCATCACCGCTGATGACAACGGCTTAGAGTTCACCGGCTTTGATTACGAGGTTTCTACCAAGGTGCGCATCGCCGGCATGGTGGATGAGCCCGGCCAGATCGCCGTTGCCGGTAAATTGCTTTCCGATATCGTGGCTACCTTGCCCAATAAGGAAGTTGAGATCTCCCAGGTAGATTCCAAGGCTTTGGTTACTTGTGGGTCCTCCCGCTTCGAGCTACCGCTCATCCCGCTCGATGATTACCCGCAATTGCCAGTCCTGCCTGAGGTCACCGGCACGATCCAACCGCAGCTCTTCGCAGAGGCCATCCAGCAGGTGGCGGCCGCAGCCGGCAAGGATGACACCTTGCCCATGCTCACTGGCGTGCACATGGATATCCACGGCAAGGATATTGAGATGACGGCAACGGACCGCTTCCGTTTGGCCATGCGCACCCTGGAGTGGGAGCCGGCCGCTGAGGATGTAGAAGCAAAGCTCCTGGTCCCGGCAAAGACCTTGCAAGATACCGGCCGCAGCCTGGATCCGCATTTGAATATTCCCATCGAGATCGCGGTGGGTTCCGGGGATAATATCGGCGCCGATGGCCTATTTGGCCTGCACGCGGATAACCGAGAAACCACTACGCGCATGCTGGATGCGGATTTCCCAAACGTCCAGCCCCTGCTTCCGAAGTCGCACACGAATATTGCCTCCGTTGAGGTAGCGCCGCTGCAAGAGGCCATTCGCCGCGTTTCCCTGCTGACGGACCGCAATGCGCAGATCCGCATGGAATTTGCCGATGGCCAGGTCACCCTGTCCGCCGGCGCCGATGCCGGTAATGCCACCGAGACGCTGCCGTGCGCGTTCCATGGCCGCGATGAATTCCTCATCGCCTTCAACCCGGGCTATTTGAAGGACGGCCTGGCGGTCATCAACACCGATCGCGTGGTCTTCGGGTTTACGGAGCCTTCCCGCCCCGCCATCATGATCCCGGAGCCAGAGGAACTGCCGGAAGCGGATGAGGATGGCAATTTCCCCACGCCGCAGACCAACTTCACCTACCTCTTAATGCCGGTTCGCCTGCCAGGTTAATGTTTATACGGGATCTCGATGTTCGGGATTTTCGCTCATGGCCCGAACTAAAGCTTGAGCTGGGCCCAGGGATTACTCTGTTTGTGGGCCGCAATGGCTTTGGCAAGACCAATATCGTGGAAGCCGTGGGCTATACCGCCCACCTGTCTTCCCACCGCGTCTCCCATGATTCGCCGCTGGTGCGCCAGGGCGCGCAGAGCGCGCGGGTGTCCCTTACTGCCGTCAACCAGGGGCGCGAATTAACCACTCACCTGCTGATACAACCCCATGCCGCCAACCAGGCGCAGATTAACCGCACCAGGCTGCGCAGCCCGCGCGAGCTACTCGGCGTGGTGAAAACGGTACTGTTTTCTCCTGAGGATTTGGCCTTGGTGCGCGGTGAGCCCGCGGGGCGCCGCGCGTATCTCGATAGCATCATTGCCTCGCGCACCCCGCGCCTAGCTGGGGTTAAGGCGGATTATGACAAGGTATTAAAGCAGCGCAATGCGTTGTTGAAGTCGGCATCGGCAAGCTTGCGGCGCGGCTATGGCGATAGCGACGGCGCCTCGGCGCTGTCCACGCTGGATACGTGGGATGCCCAGCTCGCACGCTTAGGCGCACAGGTTATTGCGGCGCGCCTTGCGCTTGTCGATGCCCTCTTGGACCACATTCCCGCCGCCTATGCCGGCCTCGCACCGGAGTCGAGGCCTGCGCACGTGGAGTATAAATCCACCATTGATACCTCTGACCGCGAGGTGCTGGAGGCCGTCATGCTGACCGAGCTGGCCTCTGCCCGGCAGCGCGAGATCGAGCGCGGCATCTCTCTGGTGGGCCCGCACCGCGATGATCTCGTGCTCCACCTGGGGGATCAGCCGGCCAAGGGTTTTGCCAGCCACGGCGAAACCTGGTCTTATGCCATCGCCCTGCGCTTGGCGGAGTTTGAGCTCCTGCGCGAAGAAGGGGGATCAGATCCGGTCCTCATCTTGGATGACGTCTTTGCCGAGCTCGATGCCAAGCGCCGCACCCAGCTGGTTCACCTCGCCGCCACGGCAGAACAGGTGCTTATCACCGCCGCGGTGGATGAGGATTTACCGGATAACCTGGAGCCCATCGTGCGTTACCGGGTAGGAGTGGAAGATACGGACCAGGGGCGCATTTCCACCCTGCACACGGAAGCAACAGCAGGAGAGGCTAGCGAGGAAGAAGCATGAGTGAGGAAGAAGGGGACACCGGCACGCAGCGCACGGATCCCGTTACCCAATACTTCCGGTTGGTGCGCTCTACCTCGAAGAATCCGCCAAAGCTTACGCGCCCAGTGCCGAAGATGCCGGTGCCCTCCTTGGCGGATGCCCAACAGCAGAACTATCGCGGCTACCAGGTGGGCAGGCCTACCGGCGCCGATGGCAGGAGGCCGCGGCGAAAGATTGATGTGCCGAGCCTGGGCGCACAGATTAAAAAGGAGATTTCCCACCGCGGCTGGGAGCATGAATTAGCGCACGGCTGGGTGATGGGGAATTGGGAAAGCCTGGTGGGCGAGCGCATTGCCGCCCATACGCAGCCGCAAAAAATCAAGGACAAGATCGTCTACATTTCCTGCGATAACTCC
Organism: Corynebacterium accolens; assembly: GCF_023520795.1. Taxonomy (NCBI): domain Bacteria; kingdom Bacillati; phylum Actinomycetota; class Actinomycetes; order Mycobacteriales; family Corynebacteriaceae; genus Corynebacterium; species Corynebacterium accolens. Next base: position 5,087 of record NZ_CP046605.1, read on the forward strand.
ACTTGGGCCACGGAACTGCGCTACCTGCAGCGGGAAATCCTGCGCAAAATTGCGGACCGGCTCGGCCCCGATGTCATCGCTGAACTGCGGATCCATGGCCCGCGGCAGCAGCGCAATTACGAGGGTCGGCAGTGGGTGAAACCGCAGGGATCGCAAGATACCTACGGCTGATAAGTGGCTGATAGGCGCAGGTTAGCTCTGCCGTTTAAAAGATAAATAACCACAGAGCGCGCCACATAGCTACCTCTGGCCGGTGTGGGGTGTCATTCAGTAGGGGGTATGCGTGTAGAATAGTGAAAGTCTTAGAATTAGCTATAGCCAAAAGGAGAGCACGAATCCGTGGCTGAAGAACACGCATATGATGCTGGATCAATTACGATCCTGGAAGGTCTAGAGGCCGTCCGCAAGCGCCCCGGTATGTACATCGGTTCTACCGGATCGCGCGGTTTGCACCACCTTATCTGGGAGATCGTCGATAACTCCGTCGATGAGGCCATGGCAGGCTTCGCGGACAAAGTTACCGTCAAGCTCTTGGAAGATGGCGGCGTCGAGGTCATCGATAATGGCCGCGGTATCCCGGTGGAGATGCACGCCTCCGGTGCGCCGACCGTCCAGGTGGTCATGACGCAGCTGCACGCCGGCGGTAAATTCGACTCCGATTCCTATGCCGTTTCCGGCGGCTTGCACGGCGTCGGCATTTCCGTGGTCAACGCCCTATCCACCCGCGTGGAGGCGGAGATCAAGCGTGAGGGCAAGCACTGGTACCAAAACTTCCAGAACGCCATTCCGGATGACCTTGTAGAAGGCGGTAACGCCCGCGGCACCGGTACCAAGATTCGCTTCTGGGCGGATCCGGAGATCTTTGAAACCACCGAGTTCGATTACGACACCATTGCGCGCCGCCTACAGGAGATGGCCTTCCTGAACAAGGGCTTGACCATCGAGCTTATTGATGAGCGCGTGACCCAAGAGCAGATCGAGCTCGAGGAAATCGCCGATGCGGAATCCGGTGAGGCGAGCGCGGATGAGACCTCCTTTGATGATGTGCCAGATGCCGGCGATACCTTCAACGAGGAAGCCGACTCCAAGAACGTCACCAAGGCCGATAAGAAGCGCCGCAAGAAGATCACCTTCCACTACCCGGAGGGCCTGACGGACTACGTAAAATTCCTCAATAAGTCCAAGAGCGCCATTCACCCCACCATCGTGTCCTTCGAGGCTAAAGGCGAGGACCACGAGGTCGAGGTGGCTTTGCAGTGGAACCAGGGCTACAAGCAGTCCGTGCACACCTTTGCCAATACCATCAATACCCACGAGGGCGGCACGCACGAAGAGGGCTTCCGCGCAGCTTTGACCTCCTTGATGAACCGCTATGCCAAGGAGCACAAGCTCATCAAGGACAAGGACGGCAACCTTTCTGGCGATGACTGCCGCGAAGGCTTGGCCGCCGTCATTTCGGTCAAGGTGGGCGACCCGCAGTTCGAGGGCCAGACCAAGACCAAGCTGGGCAACTCCGAGATCAAGGGCTTTGTGCAGCGCTCGGTTAACGAGTACGTCAATGACTGGTTTGATGCCAACCCGGCAGAGGCAAAGGCCATTATCAATAAGGCCGTCTCCTCGGCGCATGCCCGCATGGCAGCGCGCAAGGCGCGCGAGATGGTGCGCCGCAAGTCCGCCACCGACTTGGGCGGACTGCCCGGCAAGCTTGCGGATTGCCGCTCTAAGGATCCGCGGAGTTCGGAGCTTTATATCGTGGAGGGTGACTCTGCGGGCGGTTCCGCGAAGGCCGGCCGTGACTCCATGTTCCAGGCCATCTTGCCCCTGCGCGGCAAGATCCTGAACGTGGAAAAGGCCCGCATGGATAAGGTCCTAAAGAACGCCGAGGTCCAGGCCATCATCACCGCGCTGGGCACAGGCATCCACGAGGAATTCGATATCAAGAAGCTGCGGTACGACAAGATCGTGCTGATGGCCGATGCCGACGTGGACGGCCAGCACATCGCCACGCTGCTGTTGACCTTGCTCTTCCGCTTTATGCCGCAGTTGGTTGAGGATGGCCACGTGTACTTGGCTAACCCGCCGCTCTACAAGCTGAAGTGGTCCAAGGGCACGCCTGGCTACGCCTTCTCTGATGACGAGCGCGATAAGCTGCTGGCGGAAGGCCTGGAGCAAAACCGCAAGATCAACAAGGATGACGGCATCCAGCGCTACAAGGGCTTGGGCGAGATGAACGCCTCCGAGCTTTGGGAGACCACCCTGGATCCTTCCACGCGCCTGTTGCGCCGCGTGGATCTGGAAGACGCGCAGCGCGCCGATGAGCTGTTTTCCATCCTCATGGGAGATGACGTGGCCGCTCGCCGCTCCTTCATTACCCGCCGCGCGAAGGATGTCCGCTTCCTGGATATCTAAACCGCTGGCCTAGCCTTGTGGGTGCAGTGGCTAGAGCAATAGAGCCCACCGTGAATAATTCCACGGTGGGCTCTAACTATGGGGAGAGGTTTAGCTGCGAGAAGAGCGTTGATCAGCAAACCCAAAGCTCAAGGACACCAGACAGACGGCGATGATGACGCCAAAGCCGGTCATGATGGATACGGGCCAATCTCCGGAGGTGCTTTGGAGCATGGCAAAGACGATGGCGGTAATGACGGCTAGGCCAATGGCGGTGCCGATGCGCTGGCCGGTTTGCAGGACCGCGCCGGAGGAACCGGCGTAGTTGTCTGGTACCTGCGCCAAGGTCAGGGTTTGGTTAGGCGAGACCACGGCACCCTGGCCAAGCCCGATAAATGCCAAGGAGAGGATGAGCCACCATTCGTTCATTCCCCAATGCGTGGTGCCCCAAATAAAGACGACGGTTGTGAAGAGGCCGAAGATAGTGGTCAGCATGCCGATGATGACCACTATGCGCCCGTACCGCGAGATCTTGCGGCCCGCGATGGTAGCGGTAATGGAGTTGAGGAGCGCGGACGGAATACCCACCGAGCCGGCTGCCAGGGCGGAGTAGCCCAGTCCATTTTGGAAGTACAACGCAACGAGCACCCAGATGCTGGTAATGCCCATAAACCACAACGTGGCGATGATGGTGCCATTGCGGAAGCTCGAGGTGGCAAAGATATTGAGATCCACCATCGGCGGGTGGCCGGTGGCCTTGTGGTGGCGCTCCCACAGCACCCACACGCCAATGAGCACGGCACCTGCCAGAAGCAGCCACCACACGGCCGGGGACCCCGTGGAGTCCATGAAGGGAAAGAGGATACACCAGACCGCGGCACCAAGGATGAGCGCGCCGATGGGATCCAGGGTGGCCAGCGCCTTGAAGATGCCCAGCTTATTGCCCGCGGCATCGCGGACGCGGGAAAACAGCGGGCGTGGGAACCACATGAGGCCCAGGATGATGGCCAGCAGGCCGATCGGGGCATTGACCAACATGGTCAGCCGCCACCCGTGATCAGGGCCGCCGATCTTGATGAGGAAGCCACCCAGTACCGGGCCGATAGCCACCGCGATTCCCACGGTGGCGCCAAAGTATCCAAAGGCGCGGCCGCGCTCTTCCCCGCGGAAGTATTGCTGAATCATTCCCACTCCCTGAGGGTTCAGCAATCCGGCGCCAACACCCTGCACAAAACGCGCGATATTCAGAGAATGCGCATTCGGCGCGAAACCCGCGACGGCGGCGCTGATGGTGTAGACGGCGATGCCGAGGAGGAAGATGCCCCCGCGTCCCACGAGATCGCCGGCGCGCCCGGCGGCGACGAGGACCACGCCGAAGGTAAGCGCATAACCAGACAGCACCCATTGCACATCCGAATCCGTGGCACCAAGCCCAGACTGAATCGACGGCAGCGCCACGTTCACGATGGACACGCTAATTAGTGACATGAACACCGTGACCAGCACAATAATAAGAACCCGCCAGCGGGCGGGGTCTTGGCCGGCGGGGTAGTCGGTACGGTTTGCTTCTGATGCCGACGATTTATGATGCGGGGAATAATTCACTTCCACACTTATACTCCGCAGTCCAGAAAACCTTCAACCGCAGGAAAACCGGTGGAAACTATTTATTTACATGTGCTTTTGTACTATGCGGCCGAATGCAGGAACTTCCGGGCTTAAGATCTTGGTGGCCTTGCCGCGCAGGGAATTATAGGGTTTGCGCAGTGCGGCGGAGTTCACCTTTTCTACGTGCTTATCTGCGATATTCATAATTTCATCGCTGACCTCTTCTTGCCGCGGTTCAAGGAAGGCGCCGAAATCATCCTTCCCGCTTTCCGCAAAGTCCTGCCACCGCGGATCCAGGGCATCGAGGACATCCGGCAAGATCCGTTCCAGCGCCTTGGGGACGACGTTGGCATCGGCTTTTTTGGCGGCGGCCAATCCGCCTTTAATGGCCATGCCAGAAATGCCGGATTGGGCGGAGGCGACTTTTTCAATGAGATCCCCGCACTCGGCGATGAACTCGGTGCGGGTGGATCCATGCATCAAGGTAGAAAGGTGAGACATGGTGCCATACTTTACGCGAATTTAGTGGCCATATAGACGCGGGCGCAGTACTGCGCGAAGGTCTGATTTCCAGCGTTTAACGCTGGCACCGTTTCCAAAACCTCCGCCATGGCTCGAGCGGCCTGCCGCTCATCGCCGTGAATGGCTATGCCCTCCAGGCGCGCGGTGCTGGCAGCCGCAGCGGCCACCAAGGCGGAATAGTTGATGATGCGGAGATTAAAGCGGGCGCAAAACTCTTGGGCCACTAGGTACAGCTGTTCGGGGCTCAAGACTGGGTCTTCCGCGCCCTGCGGATTTCGGCTTCTAGGTCCGCGCGACCGGGGAGGAGATCGCGGGCGGTGGCTTGCACGTGGGCATCGGCAAGCGTGCGCGAGGCCGCCGCCACGATGGCACGCACCACCGCCTCGTGCTTGGAGGTGCCTTGCGCGGAGGCCAAGAGGGTAAGGGCGTGATCTTGTTCTGCGGTAAGCCGCAATGTCATTGCCATGCCCCAGTGATACCACAGTGATACCACCGGTGCGGCAAATAAGGCCGATAAAGCCCGGAGAAGGTAGAATTTGGCCTTATGAGTGACAATAACGACGATCTTTTTGATCGGATTTTTCCTATTGACATTAATGAGGAGATGGAGTCGAGCTATATCGACTACGCCATGTCCGTCATTGTGGGCCGCGCGCTGCCTGAGGTGCGCGATGGCCTAAAGCCGGTACACCGCCGCATTCTTTACGCCATGTTCGATTCGGGCTACCGCCCCGAGCGCGGCTACGTGAAATCCGCGCGCCCGGTCTCTGACACCATGGGTCAATTCCACCCACACGGTGACTCGGCCATCTATGACACCTTGGTGCGCTTGGCGCAGTCCTGGAATATGCGCTACCCGCTTGTCGATGGCCAGGGTAACTTCGGTTCCCGCGGTAACGACGGCCCCGCCGCAATGCGTTATACCGAGTGCAAGCTCACCCCGTTGGCCATGGAAATGGTCCGCGATATCCGCGAAAATACCGTGGACTTCTCGCCCAACTACGATGGCAAGACCAGCGAGCCGGACGTCCTGCCGTCCCGCGTGCCTAACCTTTTGATGAATGGTTCCGGCGGAATTGCCGTGGGCATGGCCACCAATATCCCGCCGCATAACCTCAATGAGTTGGCTTCGGCCATCTATTGGTTGCTGGAGAACCCAGACGCGGATGAGGATGCCGCGCTCGCGGCCTGCATGGAACGCGTGAAGGGCCCGGATTTCCCCACCGCCGGCCTCATCGTGGGCGATCAGGGCATTAAGGATGCATATACCACCGGCCGCGGCTCCATCCGCATGCGCGGTGTCACCTCCATCGAGGAATCCGGTTCCCGGCAGACCATCGTGATCACGGAGCTGCCGTTCCAAGTCAACCCCGATAACCTCATCTCCAATATCGCGGAGTCCGTAGCCAACGGCAAGATCGCCGGCATTTCCAAGATCGAAGATGAGTCCTCTGACCGAGTGGGCATGCGCATTGTTGTGACCCTGAAGCGCGATGCTGTCGCCCGCGTGGTGCTCAATAACCTGTACAAGCACTCCCAGCTGCAGACTTCTTTCGGCGCTAATATGCTTTCCATCGTCGATGGCGTACCGCGCACCCTGCGCCTGGATCAGATGCTGAGCAATTATGTTGCGCACCAGATTGAGGTCATCGTTCGCCGCACCCAGTACCGCCTGGATGAGGCCGAAAAGCGCGCGCACATCTTGCGCGGCTTGGTCAAGGCGCTGGATATGTTGGATGAGGTCATCGCCCTGATCCGCCGTTCGCCCACTGTTGATGAGGCGCGCGAGGGCTTGAAGGAGCTTCTCGATGTCGACGATATCCAGGCCGATGCCATCCTGGCGATGCAGCTGCGCCGCCTGGCCGCCCTGGAGCGCCAAAAGATCGTCGATGAATTGGCAGAAATCGAAGAAGAGATCGCAGACCTCAAGCACATCCTCGCCCACGAGGAGCGCCAGCGCCAGATCGTCCACGATGAGCTGGAGGCGATCGTCGAAAAGTACGGCGACGAGCGCCGCACCGAGATCCTGCCTGCCTCCGGCGAGGTCACCGATGAAGACCTCATTGCCCGCGAAAACGTCGTGGTCACCATCACCGCTACGGGTTATGCCAAGCGCACCAAGGTCGATACCTATAAGTCACAAAAGCGTGGCGGCAAGGGCGTGCGCGGTGCGGAGCTCAAGCAAGATGACATTGTGAAAAACTTCTTCGTCTGCTCCACGCACGACTGGATCCTGTTCTTTACCAACTTTGGCCGCGTCTACCGCTTGAAGGCCTACGAGCTACCGGAGAGCGGCCGCGCTGCCCGCGGCCAGCACGTGGCCAACCTGTTGGAATTCCAGCCGGAGGAAAAGATCGCCCAGGTCATTCAGATCCAGTCCTACGAGGATGCGCCATACCTGGTTCTGGCCACCCAGCAGGGCCGCGTGAAGAAGTCGCGCCTGACCGATTACGAGTCCGCTCGTTCCGCAGGGCTTATCGCCATCAACCTCAACGAAGGCGATGCGCTCATCGGTGCCCAGCTCGTTTCTGAGGGCGATGACATCCTGCTGACCTCTGAGCAGGGCCAAGCCATTCGCTTTACTGCCGATGACGACCAGCTGCGCCCCATGGGCCGCGCTACTGCCGGCGTGAAGGGCATGCGCTTCCGCGGCGATGACCAGCTGCTGGCGATGTCCGTCGTCCACGACGGCGAGTTCCTACTCGTTGCTACCTCGGGTGGCTACGGCAAGCGCACCGCCATTGAGGAATACACCCCGCAGGGCCGCGGTGGCTTGGGTGTGATGACCTTCAAGTACACCCCGAAGCGCGGCAAGCTCATTGGCGCCATTTCCATTGACAAGGACGATGAAATCTTCGCCATTACCTCCGCCGGTGGGGTTATTCGCACCGAAGTTAACCAGATTCGTCCCTCCTCGCGCGCCACGATGGGCGTGCGCTTGGTTGACCTTGCCGATGATGTCGAATTGCTTGCCATCGACCGCAATGTTGAAGAAGATGGTGAGGAAGACGCGCAGGCTGTGGCCAAGGGCGAAAAGACCGTCGATGAGGTCCAGCAAGAGCACCACAAGGGTAGCGATGCTTCCAAGGATGAGGAGTAGGACATGGAACGACGAGACGTAACCATCCACCACATCTCGCCCACCTCGGCGTTTCGCGTTGGTCTGGCCCTGTCACTCGTCGGACTCATCGCGTGGTTGCTGGCCGTGTGCCTGCTGTACATCGGCTTGCACCAGGTGGGCATTTGGGAGTCAGTCAATAGCCTCGTTGGTGGCGTCGGCGGCGGCTTTGAGGTCACCTTTGGCGTGGTGATCGCAGCCAGCGCGCTGATTGGCGTTATTTTCGCCGTCCTGTTCACCTTGCTCGCACCGCTGATGGCCGTGATCTATAACGCCATCGTGGATGTCTTCGGCGGGCTAAAGGTCAGCTTGGAGGACATCTAGACCACTGTGAGTGAGAGACAATGCCGGCAGCACACGTTGCCGGCATTTTTCTAGTTTTAAGCGCGAAGTAGCGTCCTCATTAGGCCCACGAAGAGCGCCTTTAAAAACCTCTTTGAGCTGCCGATTTGTGTTCTTTCCGGGGTGGTATGTAAAGTTACATCTCGTTCCGCTAAAGGGCCTATAGCTCAGTCGGTTAGAGCGCATCGCTGATAACGATGAGGTCGCTGGTTCGATTCCAGCTAGGCCCACCACGGAACAATGGGGCATTAGCTCAATTGGTAGAGCATCTGCTTTGCAAGCAGAAGGTCAGGAGTTCGATTCTCCTATGCTCCACAGCATCAGTCCGGTTTCCTTAAGGGAGCCGGACTTTTTCGTGTGTCCAGGTCGGTGCCATTAGGTAGGGAGCCTTTCTCGGCAGCTCCACTTCGCCTCTCATGCGAAAATGGCCCCTTTCGTTCCTGTAAATATACCTCCCCGGGGTATATGGTGGGGGAGTAACCATCACTGTGTTCCACCGACGCTAGGACTCCTCTCGGTGCAGGGAGGAGAAGAAAGGAACTTTATGAGTACTTCTCACCAACACGGTAAGCATTCCGGTGCTCACCAGGCCGCGGAAGCGGACCATACGCAACACACAGATCATGGCGGCCACGAAGGGCACTCTCACGGTGACCACCACGGTCACGAGCACGGGCATGGCCACGGTCACGGCGATCACGCGGCGATGTTCCGCAGCCGCTTCTGGTGGTCGCTGCTGCTATCGGTGCCGGTCGTCATCTTCAGCCCCATGGTCGCAGAATTGCTCGGCTACGGCGTACCCGAATTCAATGGTTCAGCCTGGATTCCCCCGGTGCTTGGCACCATCATCTTCATCTATGGCGGCACGCCGTTCCTGCAAGGCGGCTGGTCGGAACTGAAATCCCGCCAGCCCGGGATGATGCTGCTTATCGCCATGGCTATTACCGTGGCGTTCGTCGCCTCATGGGTCACCACCTTGGGGATTGGAGGATTCGACCTAGATTTCTGGTGGGAGCTGGCCTTGCTGGTCGTCATTATGCTGCTGGGCCACTGGTTGGAGATGCGTGCACTCGGCGCAGCCTCCTCCGCTTTGGACGCCTTAGCAGAACTTTTGCCTGACGAAGCCGAGAGGATCATCGATGGGCAGGCCCACACCGTGCCAGTCTCTGAGCTGGCGGTGGATGACATAGTACTGGTCCGCGCTGGAGCGCGGGCGCCTGCCGATGGCACCATTGTTAAAGGCTCAGCCGAATTCGATGAATCCATGATCACCGGTGAATCCCGCCCAGTTTTCCGCGATAAAGGTGAGCGCGTGGTCGCCGGTACGGTGGCCACCGATAACACCGTCCGCGTCCAGGTAGAAGCCATCGGAGGAGATACGGCCCTGGGCGGTATCCAAAGCATGGTCGCCGAGGCGCAGGAATCCTCCTCCCGCGCCCAAGCTCTTGCCGATCGCGCCGCAGCGTTGCTCTTCTGGTTTGCGCTAATCGCAGCCCTCATTACTGCGGTGGTCTGGGCCATTATCGGGAGCCCAAGCGATGCCGTGGTACGCACCGTTACCGTGCTCGTCATCGCTTGCCCCCACGCCCTCGGTTTGGCTATCCCACTGGTCATTGCGATCTCTACCGAGCAGGCCGCACAGTCTGGGGTACTCATCAAGGAACGTATGGCGTTGGAGCGCATGCGCACCATCGACACCGTTCTCTTCGATAAGACCGGCACCCTAACCGAAGGCGCTCATGCCGTTACCGGTGTCGCAACCGTTGAGGACATCAGCGAGGGGCAGCTGCTAGCAGTGGCCGCCGCGGCCGAGGCCGATAGTGAACACCCGTTGGCCCGCGCCATCGTCAAGGCAGCCGAAGACCACGCGGAAGCATCCCAGGAGCAGCTGCACAGCACCGATTTCAGTGCTGCCGCCGGCCGGGGAATCCAGGCCACCGTAGATGGGGCAGAGGTCCTCGTCGGTGGACCGAATATGCTGCGCGAGCTAGAGCTTGCCACCCCTGGGGTGTTCGATGCGCAGGTTGAAGAGTGGTCCCAGCGCGGCGCAGGTGTCCTGCATGTCGTGCGCGATGGTCAGATCATTGGCGCTCTCGCGGTCGAAGACAAGATTCGTCCCGAATCCCGCGCGGCCGTACAGGCCCTCCAAGAGCAGGGCGTCAAGGTTGCGATGATCACTGGCGATGCCACGCAGGTCGCCGAGGCCGTTGGCGAAGAACTGGGTATTGACGAGGTCTTTGCCGAAGTCCTGCCGCAGGACAAGGACTCCAAGGTCACCGAATTACAGGAGCGCAGCCTGGCCGTGGCCATGGTTGGCGATGGCGTCAACGACGCCCCAGCCTTGGCCCGCGCGGAAGTCGGCATCGCCATTGGCGCCGGTACCGATGTCGCCATGGAATCCGCCGAGGTCGTGCTCGCCAGCGATGACCCGCGGTCGGTGCTTTCAATGATCACCTTGTCGCGCGCTAGCTACCGCAAGATGATCCAAAACCTTATTTGGGCATCTGGCTACAACATCATCGCCGTGCCCTTGGCTGCAGGCGTACTCGCACCCATCGGTGTCGTGCTTTCCCCGGCGGCCGGTGCGGTATTGATGTCGCTATCGACCATCGTGGTGGCATTCAATGCGCAGTTGTTGCGCCGGATCGAATTGGACCCAGCTCGCTTGGCACCCACCAGCCACTAGGCGGATCAGTCCAGGCTCGGATAACTGGTACGGGGCTCCGGATACTTGGGATTATTTTAGAATTGAAGTCCAGTTGCTAAAATAATCCTCATGACCGAGCGGGACGACTTTTGGCTGGAAGAGGATGAACTAGCAGCATTCATGTCCCTGATGAGCGTGAATGTCCGGCTCACCAATATTCTAGACGCGCAGCTGCGCGATGATGCCAAGCTAAGCTTCTTTGAATATACGGTGCTCTCACGGCTATCAGAGGCCGAGAACCATGAAATGCGCATGCGGGATCTTGCGATTACCGCAAATGGCTCCCTGTCCCGCCTGAGCCAAGTTGTCACCCGCCTAGAGCGCCAGGGTTGGGTCGTGCGGCGTCCTTGCCCCAATGATGGGCGGACGACGATGGCGCACCTCACCGATAGCGGCTGGGACAAGGTAGTAGAAACCGCCCCAGGCCATGCCAAGCAGGCCCGCCGATCCGTTATCGATAATCTGACCCGCGCACAGATCCATCAAATGACCCAAATTAATGAGCGCATCATCAAAGCCATCGAAGCCGACGAGCGCTATGGCGGCCGCTATTAATTATTTTTTGGGATAGCCGCGGCGGCCGGAGACGGTCTTATCAAAGGGAATCCAAAACCGCAGGGCTGCATCCTGGTTTTTGGAGATGCCAATGCGCGGGCCGCGCACCCATTCCGGTGCAGACTCGCGCTCAGAAAGCTGCACTGGCAGGTGGTTATCCTCCAGCGTTGCTCCCAGAGCTTTTCCGAGGTTCCCGGGGCCGCGGGCTAGGTTATGAAAATCGCTGGTGCCGCGTCGTGCAAAGGCGGTATCGATCCCGGATAGCACCTCACCGCCGCGCAGTAGGCACCCTTGGCCCACGCCTTCGGGCGCGCACACGATATTGACATTGCGGTGGATACCGTAAGAGGCATACACATACAGCCGGCCGGGCGGGCCGAACATGGCGGCATTGCGCGGGGTTTTCCCACGAAAGGTATGGGCGGCGGCATCGTCTGTGCCCAAATAGGCCTCGACTTCTGTGAGGCGGATGCTCACCCCAGCGTGCGTGATGACGCAGCCAAGGAGCTGCGGGGCTACGACATCAGCAGTGCGGGAAAAGTCAATCATTAACGGGCGTAGTAGCGCTTTCCGTCAACCGGGGTGCGCAGCAACTCATCGAGGCTGACCGGCTCTAAGCCCTTGGCACGCAGGCCATCGATAATGCACTCGGCCGCGTTAACGGTGGTCGGGTGAATATCGTGCATCAAGACGATGGAGCCTGGGTTAGCATCTTGGACGGCGGCATTGCAGACGTGCTGCGAGTCGCGGATCTTCCAGTCCAAGGTATCCACGTTCCATAGGGCCTGCGACAAGCCCTTATCCCTGGCTACCTGGTCAACCGTCTCATTGGTGGCACCGTAGGGCGGGCGCAGCCATTTCGGATTTTGTCCGGTGGCATTGCGGATCGCCGCATTGCCGGCGTCGATTTCTTGGGCAATATCGCCGTAAGCTAGCTGGTTGAGCTGGCGATGGGTCTTGGTGTGATTGCCAATGGTGTGACCTTCTGCCTGCATGCGCTGGAGCGCTTGGGGGTACTGGTAGGCGTGATCCGCTAGCACCATGAAGCTGGCGTGGGCGTTTTTCGCCTTGAAGGTATCCAAGAGCTGGTTGGTATAAGGGCTTGGGCCATCGTCAAAGGTCAGGGCCACGCAATTTGGGCAATCGACGCCGTTAGCCTGTGGCTGCGGGGCTGGTTGCGGTGCGGCCCCAGCCTGGGGATCCGGTGCGGGTGCAGCCTCATTCTGCGGCTCGTCTTGTGGCGCTACCGAGGAAATAAGATCCTGTGCCTGCGCGCGGGTGCTGTCGATGCGGCTTTGAATATCGGTCTGAATCTCAGAAACCGCGGACTGGATATTTGGTTCTGAGGACCCGGCTACTTTTGGGGTGCCTTCGAGGAATTGCGCATTGGCGCAGGCGGGAAGGGCAGCGGTGGCGAGCACGGTGAGCGCGGAGGTAAGAAGACGACGCATACTTTTCCTAGGAACGAGGACAGATGGGCACGATTAGCCAGCCTACTCTACTGCGAAGGGAATTACGGGATAAACCGCGTGTGATAAAAGTGATAGAAGTAAAACACTGTGGCGCGGTTTCATCGGCATTTTTGGAATGAGCGGCTGCAGTAGTAGAGTACAAGCCACTGGGGCATTAGCTCAATTGGTAGAGCATCTGCTTTGCAAGCAGAAGGTCAGGAGTTCGATTCTCCTATGCTCCACAGGAAAAGTCCGGATTCTGGTCAAAGAATCCGGACTTTAGTCATGCATAGGGTTATAAAAAGCGCTTGACCATGATGTAATGCTCGGCGTACACACCTACATGCTCGAAGCCCAAGCGTTCATAAAGCCCCTGCGCACGCGGGTTATCGGGGTGAACGGCCAAGGAAATGCCGGGCGCTTTGAGGGTCTGGGCGAGGGAAATGGCGGCATCGATAAGCGCGGTGGCAATGCCCTGGCCCGCAAAGCGGCTTTCTACCGCGATGGCAAATTCTGGGATGGCCGGTTCCACGAACCCGTAACCGTGATTGTCCTCGGTGCCCCAATTGAGCCACACACCGCCGGCGGGCACGAGGTCCTCCCAAGCGATGAAACCTCCCTGGTTGGGCTCCCAATTTTCCACGTAGAAGGAAAAATCGTCGGCAAAACCGGAAGAAAGCTCGCCTCGTTCATCGCCGAAGGTATCGGTCAGGAAGTTGAGGCGAGCTATATAAGTGCGATCGGATTCTTGTGTCGCGCGAATTTCCATAATCCCCAGGATATATGAAGAATCCGCCGGGCTAGTTAAGCCAAGTGGTAGTTATGCACGTCCGCGCCGTTGAATTCGCGCATTTCACCGGATTCGTCAACGGAGCGGAAGGTAGCGCCGTTATCGATGGCAAAGCGGAGGTTATCCACGCGCGGGGAGGGATCATCGGTTACTGGGCCTGCGGGGAAATAGTACGTTGAACCGTCTTTGAGCTTGACGGTGAGAGACTCAAAGCTCATTGTTTATCTCCTTGTAGAAAGCCTTAATGGGTGAATTCAAGCAGGAGATTTTTAAATAGGCAAAGCAATGAGATCTAGGCAACGCCTACTGCACCCCACCGCGGGGGTGCGAAAGGAACTACTGCTCGTCAGATTGCAGGCGGTGCTTGCCTTCACTCTGGTGATCATCGGTGATGCGGGTGGTATCCGCTTCCTCCGCGGCGGCCTCTTCTTCCTCGCGGTGCTTAGCCAGCTGCTCATCGATGGACCCCAAGAGCTCCTCATCGCGCACAGCGCCCTCTTCGGCGAGGTCCGAATCGGCTTCGTGCTTAGCTTCGCTGGTGGAGGTGTAGACCAAGGTGGAATCTGGGGCGGCGTTTTGGGTGCCACCGCGGTAGTCATCCACGCGCGGTGGGGTCTGGGAAGGCTTGTCATTGGAACGCAGCCAAGCGTAAATCGCACCGGTTGCCGCGGCGAGCAGGGCAACGATTCCGGCAACGGTCCAGAACTTGGAAGACTTCTTGTCCTTCTTGGTCTGCTTCTTTGCCGCCTTGGTGGCCTTCTTCTTGGCCTGCTTGCGGGCCTTCTTTGCCTTCTTCGTGGCTTCCTTTTTGGCCTCATCGAAACGCTCGACGGCGTCTTCGCGGTAGTTATTGAATTCCTCTAGGGCGCGCTCGAGGCGGGAGTGCGCGGCCTGGGTAACGGCGCCTGCCTGCTTGCGGGCCTCATCGAAGGCGCTATTGTCTTCCTTTTGCATCTGCTGGGCAGCCTCTTCGAGTGCGGTATACGTTTCGCGGGACTTTTCTTGCCGGTAATCGCGCAATTGCTTCCATAGATTGGAACCGGTCTTCAACGCCATATTCACTGCGGTGGGGTTCATGAGTGCAGGTGCTCCTTAGATGAGATTTATCTGTCCTTTCCCGTCCAGCATAGTGGCCAGCCTGGCACCCCACCACTGTTTTGGCGGGTGATTCAGGGAGTGGAATCACCCATAAAATAGACCGCTTGGTTCAGATTGGTGGATTAATATTCACGCTGATTTTGGCTAACCGCGCTGTTTATGGGCCTGCAAAGGTAATACCATTAGCGGCGCGCTACCCGGCAAACTGAACAGCTTGGTACGTTTTCCTCCAGACAGCAATTGAGATCGGGAAAAGGAGGTGACTATGAGCCCGCGATTTTCGGCGTCAGCACCATTGGATTCCATGAGTGAAGAAGAGTTAATGGTGCCGGAGCGTTTGGCGCTATCTTTCGAGGTAATTCCGCCGCGCCATGACGCCGATGAAGCCAAAATCGATCGTTTGCTGGAAACCTTGGAAAGCTACCACCCGGATTATATTGCGGTGACAAGTTCCAAACGGTCCGGTTGGCTCGAAGGGACGACGGCCTTTATCGAGCGGATTTCGCGCACCACCTCGATGCGCCCGCTTGCGCACCTGGCCTGTACGGCTGGTTCGCGCACGGAACTAATCGGCTGGACCAACCGCTTGGTCGATGCCGGTGTCCGCGGCCTGCTGGCCCTGCGCGGGGACCTGCCAGAGGAAGGTTTGCCGGAGTACTATCCGCAGCATGCCGATGAATTGATAAGCCTCATCCGGCAATTGGAAAGGCAACAAGCCGCGCGGTTCGCCGCTGGCCGCCTGGCCGTCGGAGTCGCGTGCTATCCCAGCGGGCACGTTGAATCTAAAAACGAAGATGAAGATTTTGACGTCTTGCTCAAAAAGCAACGCCTCGGCGCGGACTTCGCCATTACCCAGCTATTCTTCGATGCCCAGGATTACCTGCGTTTTACCAAAAAGGCCCAACTGGTCGGGGTGCATATTCCCCTTATTCCGGGAATAATGCCCATGACCAGCCTGCGCCGGGTGGAGCGAATGGGAGAGCTGTCCGGGCTCGCCGTGCCCGAAAGGGTGCGGTCGGCGCTCGCGGCAGCGACAACCCCAGAAGAAGAATACGAAACCGGCATGGAACTGACCGCCCAACTAGCCCGCGACATCGTGGCTGGCGGGGCGAGCGGGCTCCATATATATACCCACAACAATCCCGACAATACTCACGACCTACTAACCCGAATCGGAGTAGACAATGACCAACGCTAATTTCCCCAAGGCGACAATTGAGGGCTATCCCCGCATTGGCGCCAACCGCGAGTTGAAGCGCGCGCTCGAGTCCTACTGGGCCGGCCGCATCGATGCGGAGACCTTCGAGTCCGCCGCACACTCGCTGCGCCTGGATACCTACAACCGCCTGCGCGACCTCGGCCTGACCGAGGACTACGCCATCCCGGCGGACGTCGCTTACTACGACCAGGTGCTCGAAACCGCACTGACCGTCGGTGCCGTTGCCGGTGAAACCCTGGATGATGAGTTCACCCTGGCACGCGGTAATAAGGACACCGCGCCGCTAGAGATGACCAAGTGGTTCGACACCAACTACCACTACATCGTCCCGGAAATTGCCGATGACCACGCCTTTAAGGCGCACCCACAGCGCATTATCAAGCTGGTAGAAGAAGCCCGCGAAGCAGGCCACACCGTGCGCCCGTACCTCGTTGGCCCGGTTACCCTGTTGGCCCTGTCCAAGCAGGCCGAGGGTGCTGCCAAGGCCCCGCTTGAGCGCCTAGATGATGCCGTTGCCGCCTACCAGGAGGTCCTCGCGAAGCTGCACAAGGCTGGCGTGGAGTGGATCCAGTTGGCAGAGCCTGCCCTCGTGGCGGATCTGACCAACGCCAGCGATGAGGACTTGGCTGCATATACCAAGCAGGCATACTCCGCCATCCTGGGTGCAGAAGAGCGCCCACAGGTCTACCTGACCACCCCGTACGGCTCTGCCCGCAAGGGCCTCGATGTCATCGCAGAGCTCAAGCCAGAGGCCGTTCAGGTTGACCTTTCCGTCGGCACCCTGGCCTTGGATGAGGGCTACCTCGAGCGCGTCAAGAACCTGAACACCCACGTAGTTGCCGGCCTTGTCGATGGCCGCAATGTCTGGGCCGCAAACCTGCGCGACCTGCGCTCCAAGTACGAGGACTTGGCCGGCAGCATCGATGAGCTGTCCGTATCCACCTCCGTGTCCTTGCAGCACGTGCCGCACTCCGTCGAGGCAGAGTCCAAGCTGCCTGCCGATGTCGCCCCGTGGTTCTCCTTCGCCAATGAAAAGGTCAAGGAAGTCGTTGCCCTGGTACAGGGCCCAGAGGCGGCCGAAGAGGCCTACAGCGTCAGCGACCGCGCCGTGCGCACCCGCGCCGAGTCCGAGCGCATCAACAACGCCGCCGTGCAAGAGCGCATCTCTCAGCTGCCGGAAGGCGAGGTCAAGCGCGAGCCGGCCTTCAACGAGCGCAAGGAAGCACAGAAGGAGCTCGGCCTGTCCGAGCTGCCGACCACCACCATCGGTTCCTTCCCGCAGACCAAGGAAATCCGCCAGGCGCGTGCCGCGCACCGCAAGGGCGAGCTTTCTGATGCTGACTACAACTCCGCCCTCAAGGACGAGGTCAAGTCCGTCATCGAGCTGCAGGAGCGCCTCGGCCTGGACGTCCTGGTACACGGCGAGCCGGAGCGCAATGACATGGTGCAGTACTTCGCGGAGCTGCTCGATGGCTTCGTTACCACCGAGAACGGCTGGGTACAGTCCTACGGTTCCCGCTGCACCCGTCCGCCAATCGTTGTGGGTGACATCTCCCGCCCGGCTGCCATGACCACCGAGTGGTCGAAGTTTGCACAGTCGCTTTCGGAAAAGCACGTCAAGGGTATGCTGACCGGCCCGGTCACCATCCTGGCGTGGTCCTTTGTCCGCGATGACGTGCACCAGTCCGTATCCGCGGACCAGCTGGGTGTGGCCTTGGCAGACGAGGTTCGCGACCTGGAGGAAGCCGGCATCGACATCATCCAGATCGATGAGCCAGCACTGCGCGAGCTGCTGCCGCTGCGCGAGCAGGACCGCAAGGCCTACCTGGACTGGGCAGTGCGTTCCTTCCGCCTGGTAGCCCTCGAGGCCAAGCCCACCACCCAGATCCACACCCACCTGTGCTACTCGGAGTTCGGCCAGATCATCGACGCCGTCGCCGGCCTGGACGCAGACGTCACCTCCATTGAGGCTGCGCGCTCCCGCATGGAGCTGCTGGAGGATATCGATGAGACCTTCCACTCTGAGATTGGACCTGGCATCTACGATATCCACTCCCCGCGCGTGCCTTCCGTGGAGGAAATGGCAGAGCTTATCCGCGCCGCGCTCAAGAACGTGCCGCTGGATCGCCTGTGGGTTAACCCGGACTGCGGCCTGAAGACCCGCGGTTACGAGGAGACCGAAACCTCCCTGCGCAACATGGTGGAAGCCCGCGATGTGGTGCGCAACGCCCTCTAAATAGAATCTGCGAAACTCTAGGTTCTTAAAGAAAACGCTATGCAGCCGGTCTGCATAGCGTTTTCGTGATCTTGTACCCACCCGTGACGCTATGGCCGGATCCGGATTACCGTGGGCGCTATGAAGCACTCAGCATTTCGCAATAGCCAAGAATCCTTCCTGTCTGATTCCCTGGCCGGGTTCATCGCCCAGCATCCCGATGCCACCTGGCACGACGCGGGCTTCATCGGGCGCAGCACCCCGCTGCGCACGGCCGATGATAAACCGGCGGTCGCGGTCATCTCCGGTGGCGGATCCGGCCACGAGCCCATGCACGCCGGCTTCATTGGGCAAGGCATGCTCGCCGCTGCCTGCCCGGGCCTGCTGTTTACCTCCCCGAATGCGGTCCAGGTCAGCGAAGCCACGCAGTGGGCCGATCAGGGCAGGGGAGTGCTGCACATTGTGAAGAATTACACCGGCGATGTCATGAACTTCACCGTGGCCCGCAATGCGGCAGAGGACGTAGATACGCGTTCCGTCTTGGTTGCCGATGATATTGCTACCGAAGGCACCGGCGAGGGCCCCGGACGGCGCGGTACCGGTGCCACGATCCTGGTGGAAAAGGTGGCCGGTGCCGCGGCGTATCGCGGCGATGACTTGGATAAGGTCACCGAGCTTGCTGAACGGACCGCCGATCAATCCCGCAGCATGTCCGTGGCACTGGGATCCGGCTTTTTGCCCACCACGGGGCGCGAAACCTTTGATCTGGATGACGGGCACATGGAAG
Organism: Corynebacterium accolens; assembly: GCF_023520795.1. Taxonomy (NCBI): domain Bacteria; kingdom Bacillati; phylum Actinomycetota; class Actinomycetes; order Mycobacteriales; family Corynebacteriaceae; genus Corynebacterium; species Corynebacterium accolens. The sequence goes on from NZ_CP046605.1 coordinate 23,887, forward strand.
TCGGCGTGGGCATCCATGGCGAGCCTGGCACGCACACGGAGAAGGTCGATAGTGCCCATGCCATCGTGGCCACCGTGCTGGAAAAGCTGGGTGCTGCCCTTGATATCAACAGCGGCGACGAGGTGGTGTGCCTAGTCAACGGTTTGGGCGGCACCACGCCTTTGGAGCTGAGCCTGGTATTCGGCGAGGCGTCCGCGCAGCTGGCGGAGAAGGGGATTACGGTAGTGCGCTCCATGGTGGGCAACTTCGTCACCGCGGTCAATATGCACGGCGTATCCATCACGCTGCTCAAGGCCGACGATGAGCTGCTTGAGCTTATCGATGCCCCAACCCAAGCCCCCGCCTGGCCCCATACCTTGGGCGGTGCCAAGCAGGTGGAATCGGCGCGGATTACCTTTGAAGATGAACTGCCCACCGAAGGCGAAGAGAACCAGTGGTTGAGTGACTTCGTCGACCGCGTGCAATCTTCCATCGAGGAGTTGACCGAGCTTGACCGCAAGGCCGGCGATGGGGACTTCGGTACCAATATGGAGGCGGCGCTGGAAAGCATTAAACTGCCGCTGCGCGGCGCGGATGATGAGATTTTCACCGGCTTGGCCAAGCGCTTCCTCGTCCTAGCGGGCGGAACCTCGGGCGCGGTCTTCGGCAGCTTCTTCAACGACATGGCCCGCGCGCAGACCTTAGCGGAAGGTTTAAGCAGCGCGGCGGAGTTTATTCAGGAACTTGGCGGCGCGCAGCGCGGGGATTGCACCATGCTCGATGCGCTCATTCCGGCTGCTGAAAAGGCGAAAGAAATCGGTGCAGAGCGCCCAGACGAGCAAACGCTCCAGGCCCTGTACGAGGCCGCACGCGAGGGCGTGGAAGAAACCGGAAAGATCGCTGCCAAGAAGGGACGCGCGTCTTACCTGGGTGATCGCAGCAAGGGAGTCATCGATCCCGGTGCCCTCGTGGTTAGCTGGCTATTTGGGGGACAAGCCCTGTCAGCTGACTAGGGGGAGAACGATAGCGCGATCGCTGAGAGCGTTATGTCTTGCACAGCGGAGAGGAAGTAAATTCTTTACAATGGCTGGCATGACTCAGAAGACCGCAACTGCAACGATGCATACCAACTACGGCGATATTGTTATCGATCTCTTCGGTAACCACGCACCGGTAACCGTTGAAAACTTCATCGGTTTGGCCAAGGGCGAAAAGGACTACTCCACCCAGAACGCAAAGGGCGAGCAGTCCGGCCCGTTCTACGAGGGCGCCATCTTCCACCGCATCATCGATAACTTCATGATCCAGGGCGGCGACCCCACCGGCACCGGCCGCGGTGGCCCGGGCTACCAGTTCCAGGACGAGTTCCACCCAGAGCTGCAGTTCGACCGCCCATTCCTGCTGGCCATGGCCAATGCTGGCCCAGGCACCAACGGTTCCCAGTTCTTCATCACCGTGGCGCCGACCCCGCACCTGAACAACCACCACACCATCTTCGGTGAGGTTACGGACCCGGCTTCGCAGGAAGTCGTCTCCAAGATTGGCAAGGTCGACACCGACCGGATGGACCGTCCGCATGAGGACGTTGTCATCGAGTCCATCGATATCGCCTAAGCGTTTTCTCGCACCGCGCCCGGCACCACACTCCTTCCTGTGGTGCCGGGTTCGTTTAGTTTTATCCGAATGCCAACAAAGGGTCAGCTTCTACGCCATGGTGAAAAATTATTTGCGAACCGCCCCCGTTACCTCGACCATCGCCGCGATCTGCATCATCGCGTGGTCAATTACCGCGGTACAAGCTCGCACATTGGGCGAGACCTTCTTTCTCTCCACGCTGAGCCAAGACTGGGCCTTGTGGGGGCCGCAGTACGCCGATGCGCCGCTAACGGCGCTGTCCTCGGAATTCATGCACTTGGACGGCGGGCACCTCGCGGTCAATATGGTGATGCTCCTGCTCATCGGTAGGGAAGTAGAGCGCGCCTTAAATACCGGGCTATACATTGCCGCGTACCTAGTTTCTTGTTTGGGCGCTTCCGCCATGGTGCTGTGGTTCGATTTTGGCACGCCCACGGTAGGCGCCTCCGGGGCGATCTTTGCCCTGATGGGCATGCTGGTGGGCGTCTTCCGGCAACGCGGGATGGACTTGCGCGCGCCCATCGTCCTCGTATTGGTCAATGTGGGCTATACCTTCGTCGCAGAGGGAGTCTCCCTGTGGGGCCACCTTGGTGGCTTGTGCACCGGCATCATCTTGAGCTTCTTCCTCTTTCATCGAAATAAATCCGTGCGCTGGGCGGGTGTCGCTCTTACCGGTGCGGTCATCATTGTGTTATTGGCCCTGCGAGCTGGGGTTTGGGGATAACTGTGGAATTTGATCACCGGAATGGGTGTGCGAAAGAAATCCACAATAGTTATCCACATTGTGGATAACCACATTCTTGTAATTTACCGAACGCTTTTCCGGAGTTTTCCCTGATCACACAGGTTATAGCGGTATCGGCGGCCGAAAAATCACCTGTGGAAGCCCGTGAAAACACTTATCCACAGGGTGGGGATAAGTCTGTGAAATAAATATTCCACAGGTTTCTTCCACAGCCTGTGGATAACTTTGTACCCATCGTGTGGGTGAATAGGTAGATTGGGGCCACTGACCTGCACAAGGAGGACTGTGGATAAACAACCGCACGCCGTGATCGTCGGCGCAGGGCCCAATGGGCTCACCGCCGCGGCCCGCCTCGCTACAGCCGGTTGGCGCGTGGATGTGTATGAGCGCGCCAGCCACCCGGGTGGGGCAGCGGCATCGTCGACGGAGATCTTCCCAGGCACCGTCGTCGATCTCGGCGCGGCCGGTCATCCTTTCGGCATCGCGAGCCCGGCCTTCCGCGCGCTCGATCTGGAATCGCACGGCCTGCGCTGGTGCCATGCGCGCTATCCCATGGCCCATCCACTGGAGGGCGCGCAGGCGGGCATTCTTCACAATTCTCTAGAGGAGACCGCCGCGGGGCTCGGCACCGATGCTCGGGCGTGGACCCGCCTGCACGGCCACGTGGTGCGCAATATCGACGAGCACGTGAATAATGCGCTCACCCCGCTGGTGCGCTGGCCTGAGCACCCAGTGCGCTTGGCGCAATTCGGCGCGCCGGGCGTGCTTCCGGCGAGCGCGCTCGCGCGGGCGGCATTTACTTCCCCGCAGGCCCGCGCCTTATTCGCCGGTAGCGCGGTGCACGCCATTACCTCGCCTACCAGGGCTTTTACCTCCGCTTTCGGCCTGCTCTTTGGCGCGCTCGGCATGACCCGCGGCTGGCCGGTGGTAGAAGGCGGCACGCAGGCGCTTGCCGATGCCCTCGTCTCCCTCCTCCGCTCCCACAACGCCCGCATCTACACCGGCGCCGACATCACGGATGTGCGCAGCCTGCCCCGCGCCGATGCCCTTATCCTCAACCTCACCCCGCGTCAGGTTCTCGGGCTGGGCGGGCTCGACCTTCCTGCACGGACTCGACGAAACCTGCGGCGGTGGCGCTATGGCAGCGCGGTGTACAAGGTGGACTTTCACCTAAGCGAACCCGTGCCGTGGGCCGATCCCCGCGTGGGGCAAGCGGGCACCGTCCACGTGGGCGGCAGCGTGGAGGAGATTGGTGGGGCGGAAATGGACATCAGCAAGCGCCGCATGCCCGAAAATCCCCTGGTCATGGTGTGTCAACAGTACGTGGCCGACCCGTCGCGCGGGCTGGTGCTGTGGACCTACGCGCACGTGCCGCACGGCTATGAGGAGCGCTACCCGGGTGAGGTGACCGGCCTCATTGCGCGGCAGATCGAGCGCTTTGCACCAGGTTTTCGCGATACCATCCTGGCCACCCGCGCCACGAGTCCGGCCGATCTGGAACGCTGGAACCCCAACCTGGTGGGTGGCGATATCGCCGGTGGCGCCATGACCGGGCTGCAGACCGTGCTGCGCCCGCGCCTTTCCGTGCACCCACACCGGCTCGCGCCGGGAATATTCATGGCATCAGGATCCACCGCGCCCGGGGCCGGCGTCCATGGCATGCCCGGATGGTGGGCCGCTGAAAGTGCGGCTACGCCTTAATGGGCGCGCGGCGTTCGCAGTAGAGGAATACCGCACCGATCATCCACAGCGTTACTGCGGCTAGATATCCAGGGGTGGTCGTGGTCTGCGGCTCGATACTATTGCCGGGAATGAGGCCGGTGACTAATGGCTCCAGTACGAAACCGAGCACGGCAACGTAATCTAGCCAGCCCAACCTGTGGGAAAATGCCCCCGCCGCGCCGAAAAGTGGCCCGGCGATAAGGGCAAAGAGGAACCACGCGGCATTGGAGGAAAAGGCCGTCTGCCAGTCGTAGATGCCAAAGGCGAAAAGCAGCCCGTAGTGCACCGCCAACATGAGCAGGAGTATGCCGGCTCCTGCGAAAAAGGCCGTGGTCCACCGGTGGGAGCACGCCTTGCCCATGAGGTAAGCAAATAGCGCCCACACCATGCCAGAGCCGAGCACCGGTCCAAGGTAATTGCGTAAGGAAAGGCGCGCAGGGGCGGTGCCTTCGATCAGGGCGGGATCAGAAAACGCGATATGGACGGCGGCATAGGCCACCGAGACGGCTAAGCCGGCCACGAGAACGTACTGGGACCGGTGCCGCGGCGGTGCGGGTGAACGACTGGTCATGGTGTGCTCCTTGAGATGAAATCCCGTCATGTCCGAGGCGAGTACTTGTGAAGGACATGAAACGGTTATTATTTCAATAATAATTGCATGCGCGATATCGCGGAAGAGCACTCTTAGTGGTCATTTAGACAGTAGATCGCACCCAATTTATCCCTGCGCTTTTGCAGGGTAGCTGCTTGATGACAAGACCGGAGGGCCCAGTTGAGCAGACTGATTATCAAGGCAATGAGCATGGATATGTCTCAAAATGCACATATAGGGCTAGTCATGAAGCAACAACCACAGTGCTAAGGGCTACGTAACTTAAAGGAGATACGTGGTCAGTTTTCATCTCTATTCTTCCGTAGGTCATTCATTGGTCGGGCGCATAAAGATATCCATCATCGAGAGGTTGGGATCTGACGAGGCAAAGATCCGGTCTGTTATATCACGCGGCGACCAGCTATCAGGGAAATCCTTGAACTCATTTGTGACAGTTCCGAGGGCCAAATCGGGACTATTTTTAACAGCAGTGAGGATGGTGAAAACCTCGTCAGGGGTGGCGTAGAAAGAGTTTATGTCATTAGCGCCGGTGGCATCAGCAATGCTGGCCCAATCATTTACTTCCGCAATATCGCTTAAAATATTAGAAACAATAGTTTCTGGTTTTAAATCCATATTTACGTTCTCCTGACGTGACGCGGTGGTTGGCGTAGGTAGCGCGCTTGCTAGAGAGAAGCCGAGGGTAGAGGTGGCATCGGCAAGCGATACTTCCTAAAGATCAATGTAGTCCAGTGGCTGGTGCGGGTCTATGCCTAAACGAAGTTGAGCATCACAGTTGATAGTCCTCGAAAATCTCACATAAAAAAGCGAACGTGACGTCATTGACATCGGCTTATGGTACCGATAGGTTATAACATAATTCTGCGCTGGGATATCGGCGCGATTGTGGCACGGTGCCTGCCCGGACAAAAGATAAGTGAATGAAATATGCAGACACAGAGGAAGAGCCGCGTAGAAGGCCTGTACATCGATGAAGATGTCGAACTGCGTGCTGGTGCGCTGAACTTTGGCGGGCGCATTGAAGACATCTCGCTTGGTGATGTCCCCGCAGCGCAGGCGGCCTGGCAATCTGGTGACCCAGACGTTTTGCTGTGGGTCCCAGGTTTTGTGGACCTGCACAATCATGGCGGCAATGGCGGAAGCTTTCCTAATGGTGACTATTACCAGTGCCGAGCCGCTGCGCGCTTCCATCGCGCCCATGGCACCACCACGCTGATAGCCAGCATGGTCTCTGGAACGCAGGCGGAACTGTGCGCGCGGGCGGAGCTGCTCGCCACGTTGGCAGAAGAAGGGGATATCGCCGGCATCCACATGGAAGGCCCGTTTATCGCCGCTGCCAAATGTGGCGCGCAGGATCCATCGCGCATCGTGCCGGGGGATCCAGACTTTTTCCGCGCGGTCATCGATGCAGCCCGCGGGCATTTGCGCTCCATTACTTTTGCCCCAGAAACCCCGGCCGCAGCGGAGCTCCTCGAGGTCTGCGCCGAGCACGATATCATCGCCAGCTTGGGCCATACCGAGGCAGATTACGAGACCACGCTGCGGGTCATGGGGCAGGCACAAGACTTGGGCGTTACCGTGACCGGGACCCACCTTTTTAATGCCATGCCGCCCATCCACCACCGCAACCCTGGCACGGTGGCCGCCCTGCTCACCGGCTCGAAGGCCGGCGATGTGGGAGTAGAGCTCATTGCCGATGGCGTGCATCTTGCCGATGGCACCGTGGATATGGCCTATAACCGCCGCTCCTTTGCGGTCACCGATGCGATGGCCGCTGCCGGCATGGCCGATGGCTCCTATGAGCTGGGCTCCCTGCCCGTTACCGTGACCGGCGGCGTGGCGCGGGTGGACAGTGGCGCCATCGCCGGTGGAACCTCCACCTTGGCGCAGCAATTTGCGCGTTTTGCCGCGCGCCACGGCGCAGAGGAGGCGGTTCGGTTTACCTCCACCACGGCCGCTGACGTACTGGGGGATAAGGACATAGGGCGTTTGGCTCCCGGCAAGCGCGCCAACCTCGTGGGCCTGAATGCGCACTTCGAGCCCATGCGCGTCATCGCTGATGGCATTGACATCACCGCCGCGACAGATACTGATTCACGTTAGGAAATACTGCATGGACATCCTCATTCGTTCCACACCAGCAGAGGTGGCTATTGCCGCCGCCGATATCTTCGTCCGCTATGCCAACGCCGGGGCCACCTTGGGCCTGGCCACGGGTTCTACTCCGGTAGCGATGTATCAAGAACTCACCGCCCGCTACGAGCGCCAAGAGGTGAGTTTCGCTCGCAGCCGAGCCTTCCTCCTCGATGAATACGTGGGGCTGGCTCGCTCCCATGAGCAGTCGTATTACTCCACCATCCGCCGCGTATTTACCAGTCACGTCGACTTCATCGATGAGTTAGTGCAGAGCCCCGAGGGCGATGCCGCGGACTCGGACCGCGCCGCAGCCGCCTATGACCAGGCCATTCGCCATGCTGGCGGCATCGATATCCAGCTGCTGGGCATCGGTGGCAATGGGCACATCGGCTTTAATGAGCCCTCCAGCTCCTTGCAATCGCGCACGCGCCTGGAAACGCTGCACCCGCGGACGGTGCAGGATAATGCCCGCTTCTTCGAGAACACGGACAGTGTTCCTCGCTATGCGCTGACCCAGGGGCTCGGCACCATCAGCGAGGCCCGTCACCTATTGCTGCTGGCCACTGGGACCGAAAAATCCAGCGCGGTCCGCGACATGGTGGAGGGCCCGCTGTCCGCGCACTGCCCGGCCTCGGTCCTCCAGCTACACCCACGGGCCACGGTGATTCTCGATGAAGACGCGGCTTCCCAGTTGGAAGATTACGAGTACTACCGCTTTGTGGATGAGCACCGTCCGCACTGAAGCCCTCTTTTACCTCTTTACACCTTTGAAAGGACTCCTCTCGTGAAACTCAATATTATGGGGCCGCTGCAGCGGCTCGGAAAGGCGCTGATGGGCGCCGTGGCAGTACTGCCTGTCGCGGCGATCCTCGGCGGCGTTGGCTACTGGATAGCCAGCGTTGCCGGCCAGGATAATGTTGTCGCGCAGCTGCTGGTCAGCTCCGGCGGTGCCGTGCTGGATAATCTGGGCTGGATCTTCGCCGTTGCCATCGCCTTTGGCCTGGCCAAAGACTCCAATGGTGCCTCCGCACTGTCCGGTTTCCTGGCGTATGCCACCTTCATGAAGCTCTTGGGCCCCGACGCGGTGGCCGGCTATCGCGGCATCGAAGATCCCGAGGCTCTTACGGGCGACGAAGCCGTCGAATGGGCGGCTGAAGGTTGGAATGCAGTCGGTGACGGCAACGTTCTTTTCGGCATCCTTGCAGGCATCATGGCGGCGATGGTCTATAACCGCTTCCATGGCACTAAGCTGCCGGACTTCCTGGCCTTCTTCTCTGGCCGCCGCCTCGTCCCCATCCTCACTGCGCTTTTCGCCATCGTGGTTTCCGCCATCCTCTACTTCGTATGGCCCTTCATTTACCACGCGCTCTTCAACTTCGGTACCTCCATCCAGGGCCTCGGTGCTGCGGGTGCGGGCATCTACGGCGTGGCCAACCGCCTGCTCATTCCGACGGGTCTGCACCACGCACTGAACTCCGTGTTCTGGTTCGACGTTATTGGTATTAACGACATCGGTAACTTCCAATCCGGCCAATCCACTATCGACGCGGCCGCCGCGGCTACCTCCGCCGCAGAGTGCCCTGGTATTTGGGAAAACGGACAATGCACCGTGGACGGAGTGGTTGGACGCTACCAGGCCGGATTCTTCCCAATCATGATGTTCGGCCTGCCAGGTGCCGCCCTGGCCATGTACCTGCGCGCGGATAAGGGCCGCCGCAAGGTCATCGGCTCCCTCATGGCCGCCGGCGCCCTAGCCTCCTTCTTCACCGGCGTGACCGAGCCGCTGGAATTCTCCTTTATGTTCGTCGCCCCGCTGCTTTATGTGGTGCACGCGCTGCTGACGGGCCTGTCGGTCTTTATCGCCTCCGCGATGGAATGGACCGCGGGATTCGGCTTCTCCGCAGGTTTTGTGGATATGTTGTTGTCCTCGCAAAACCCGCTGGCCAATAAGTGGTACATGCTCCTAATTATGGGCGTTATCTTCTTCGCCCTGTATTTCGTTATCTTCTACTACCTCATCGGCTGGTTTAACCTGAAGACCCCAGGCCGCGGCGATGAAGAGGACGCCCCTGAAGACGACGATGCCGCCACGGGCGATGACAAGACTGCCGCGTCCGCCTCCCGCATCATCGAGGGTCTCGGCGGCAAGGACAATATCGATTCCTTGGATTACTGCACCACCCGCCTGCGCGTGGGTGTAAAGGATCGCGCGCTTGTCGATGACCCCACTATCAAGCGCGCCGGGATTTCCGGCGTCATCCACCCTTCCGAAAAGAACGTGCAGGTCATCGTGGGCCCCTCCGTGCAGTTCATGTTTGATGAGGTCAACCACCAACTGCGCACCGGCTCCGCCTCGGTAGCTACGAAGTCGGCGAAGCCCAGCGAAGAGGCTCGCCCGGCGGAGAAGATCGGCACCGATATTCAGCTCCACGCCCCGTTCGAGGGAACCGTCGTGCCGCTTTCTGAGGTCCCCGATGAGTCCTTTGCTCAGGGCATGGTGGGCGAAGGCTTTGCCGTTATTCCTACCGTGATCGATGCCTTCGATGTCTGTGCCCCAGTAGATGGCACCATCACCATGGTCTTCAAGACCGGCCATGCCTTCGGCATGCGGACCGAAGAAGGCCTCGACCTGCTCATTCACATCGGTATCGATACCGTTGAATTGAACGGGGAGGGCTTTACCAAGCTCGCGGCCAAGGGCGATGTTGTCCGCGCCGGGACCCCCATCATCGCGGTGGAGTCCGAGAAGCTGCGCGAGCGCGGCATCAACCTGATTACCCCGGTGGTCTGCCCCACGGTAAAGCAGATCGCTGGAGTAGATATCGAACACGAGGGCCGCGCTGACCAGAGTGTCTCTGTTGCCCGTGTGCGCCCGGCTGAACACTAAGGCCTAAGCACGGAAACCCTCGCGGTCACCTTGCGGTGGCGGCGAGGGTTTCTTTTTGGCGGCGGTCTAGCGCCAGCCCATGGTCATGAGCAAACCAATGAGGGCGAGGCCGAAACCAATCCCGTAGTTCCAACCGCCGAGCTCCGCCATGAAGGGGATGGATTCACCGGCGAGATAATTGACCACGAGCCACAGCAGGCCAATGACCATCAGGCCAAGCATGATGGCCACGTACCACTTCGGGGTGCCTTCAGAGTTGATTTTGACCGGGGTGCGATTCGCCCCGGCAGAGCTCGATACCTGGGTGGCAGAGCTCTGGGTGATCTTTGACTTTGGCATAAGAGACCTTCTCTAGACTTCAGTTCTTATCTCAGTGCTTACTGATGAATTACGATACCAGCAGCGGTGGTTACGGCAGTAGCGCCGAGGCTTCGAATTTCCAGATGCGAACCTCCACGTCCTGATCCTTGCGGATGGTATCGCCAGGATTGATGGATGCCCAACCGATCTTATTGCTATCGACCAAGGCGCCGGTAGGAATTGGCTCGCCCACGCGCAGCTGGCCATTCCAGCCCGCCTGGCGCAGGGCATTCTCGGCTTGTCCTTGATTCTTGTGCATGACCTCGGGTGCCTTCATGAGCATCCCATTGGATACCTCAATGGTGACAGTCTGGCCCTTTTCCAGCTGCGCGCCCTGGTTGGAGACGTTTAGCACGGTGCCTTCCGGCTCTAAGGAATCGACTTCGCGGACATTGACGTCGAAGTCACTGGCTTCGAGGCGGCTGCGCGCATCCTCTTCGTTCAAGCCGGAAACATCAGGAACGCGCTTCTTTTCGATGCCCTTAGACACCGTCACCCGGACCTTCGAGCCCTTGGACAATTGGGTACCACCCGCGGGGTTCTGCTGGATTACCTCGCCGGCGGGGGCCTCATCATTGCGCTCGGAAATATCCGAGTTCAGCTCCAAGCCTGCCTCTTCCAAGACCTGCGCGGCCTGATCCAAGTTCATGCCGGTGATATCCGGGACATCGATGATTTCCTTGCCGGAAGAAACGGTCAAGGTCACCGAGGCATTCTTCTGCAATTCCGAACCCGGGGCCGGATTGATGCGAATCGCCTTATTGCGATCGATATCCGGGTTAGCTTCTTCATTCACGGTAACGAGAAGCCCCAAGTCCTCGAGTTCTTTGACCACTTCATTGCGCGGGCGGTTTTCTACTTCCGGAACGATGACACTATTGTGCTCCGCTACCTCGGTTTGGTTCCGGCCGTCCCTATTCTTTTCATCGTCGCTACGCCAGAAATCCCAAGCAAAATAGCCCAAGATGGCGATCAAGAGCGCGACAAGAAGCAGCGCGAGCCACTTCATCCAGCCGCCGCCTTCATCTTCTTCGGTTTCTCCGGTAGGACGCGTCGATTCAATCGGTGCCCGGTGGGATGTAGCAGTAGCGGTGGCCGGCGCGGGCATCGCCGTCGTGGCATCGTCCTCGTTGACGTGCATGCGGGCAGCCTCGGTGACCTGGCCCGTGCGCAAGCGATCCAAATCGCCGGCCATCTCCCAGGCGGACTGGTAGCGGTCTGCGGGGTGCTTGGCCATCGCTGTCAGTACCACCGCATCGATATTGACCCGCTGGGTGGGGGTCAGCGAGGGGTCATCGATAAGCTCCGAAGGCGGGGTCGGTTCTTCCTGCACATGTTGGTAGGCCACGGCAAAGGGGGTTTCGCCTTCGAATGGGGTGCGGCCGGTGAGTACCTCGTACATGACGCAACCCAGCGCATAGACATCGGAACGCGCATCGGCGTTCTTGCCGCGCGCCTGCTCCGGGGAAAGGTACTGGGCGGTACCGATAACGGCAGAAGTTTGGGTCATCGCTGAGGTCGAATCATCCAACGCACGGGCGATGCCAAAGTCCATCACCTTCACCTGGCCGGTATTGGTGAGCATGATATTCGCCGGCTTGATATCGCGGTGAATGATTCCCGCCTCATGGGATGCCTGCAAGGCCTCCGCGACCGGCTTGAGGATCTCCGCCGCCTCCTGTGCGGGCAGCGGGCCATCTTCGCGGATAATATCTCGCAGCGTGGCCCCGTTGACCTTCTCCATGACGATATACGGGATGGTCATGCCGTCCATCTCGGTCTCGCCGGTGTCATAGACCGCGACGATATTGGGATGGTTTAGCCTGCCCGAGTTCTGCGCCTCGCGGTAGAAGCGCTCGCGGAAGTTGATATCGCGAGCCATCTCCGTGCGCAGCATTTTTACCGCTACTTGCCGGCCTAAAGTGGTGTCCTCTGCGGCAAATACCTCGGACATGCCGCCGGAGCCGATGATCTCACCGAGCCGGTACCGGTCATTGACCATGGCTTAGTCACCATCCTGTCTTAATAGGTCAGATAAATCCCCAGGGAGTTCATCGGGCTGTGAGTTTACTGTGTTTTTCTGCTCAGGTGTATTTTCGACGTGCGTCTCCTGCTGCTGCGGCTGGCGCTGCTGGGGCTGACGCTGCTGCGTCGGGGTATTCGGGGCCTGCTGGTTTCGCGTCGGGGCCTGCTGGTTCGGGGTCTGCGGCTGCCGGTGATTATCGCGCGGCGCCTGGTTGCCCTCCCGATCCGTGGGCTCCGTCTCCGTTACCGTCACTTCCTGCGGCGTCTCATTCGTACCTTCGTCTTCCTCCAGGGTTTCTACCTGCGTGGTCGTGGGATCCCGGTATTCGGTGACCACGGAAGTTTCCTGGGTAGACGAAGGCTCGCTGTCGCCGCCCTCGCTACTCATGAGGTTCATGATGGCGTAGCCGGCCGCGGCAAGCAGGGCGATGGCCGCGACGATACCCAGGCCTTTAAGGAAAGACTTCCCGCCCTTCGAATCGCTTCCCGGGGCTGGTGCTGACTTGCGCTGTGGAGCTGGCGTCCCCGCCGCTGGATGAATGGTGGTGGGCTGGGCGACATCGGCAAGCATCTCCGTCGATGCCGAGGGCGAAGGCTCTGGGGCCTGCTGGTGGGGCGGAATGGACTTGGGCTGCGGTGGGCGCTTGCCCAGGCGCACATCGGATACCGCGACCGTAAATTCATTGCCATCGGCATAGCGGGTATTGGGATCCTTGCGCAGCGCGATACGAATGAGCTCGCGCGCCGGGGCGCTAATCGTGGTCGACAGCGGTTCAGGCTCTTGGTTGATGTGGGCAAGGGCGATGGACACGGAGGAATCGCCCGAAAAGGGTCGCTTACCGCCGAGCATCTCGTAGCCTACGACGCCGAGCGAATAGATATCCGAGGCAGGGGTGACCTCCTTGCCCTGCGCTTGCTCAGGCGAAACGTACTGGGCGGTACCTACCACCATGCCGGTGCGCGTGAGCGGTACCGAGGCAGCCGCCTTGGCGATGCCAAAGTCCGTAATCTTTACCTGCCCATTTTGGGTAATCATCAGGTTGCCGGGCTTAATATCGCGGTGCACCAATCCCATCCGGTGGATAATGGATAGGCCGTGACCCGCCTGCTCGAGCACGTCCAGCGCGAGTTCTTCCTGCAAGGTGTTCTCGCGCGCAAGCAGGTCCGCGAGGGATTCGCCCCGCACGTATTCCAAGGCCATGAAGCAGAATTTGCGGCCATTATCTTCCAGCTCGCGGTAGTCATACGTGGCCACCACGTTATCGGACTGGATAGATTCGGCCGATTCCGCTTCATTGCGGAAGCGGGAGAGGAATTCCTGGTTATCGGAAAATTCCGGCCGCAAAACCTTGATGGCTACTTCGCGGTCATTGCGAGTGTCATCGGCAAGCCACACCGTTGACATGCCACCGTGGCCAATGATCCACTGCAGCTCGTAGTCGCTGCCGATGAGTTCCTGGAGATGGTCCTTATTCTCGGTATTCTTCATTACTGCTCCCCCTGGTATGCGCTCAAGATGGCACGACCAATTGGGCCAGAGACTCTGCCGCCCGTTGCGGATTCGCCCAGGTTACCGCCGTTCTTGACGACGACCCCGACGGCAATATCGCGGTCCGGGTCAAAGGCCACGTACCACACGTGCGGAGCCAAGCCTTCGCCGTGCTCGGCGGTACCGGTCTTGGATGCAAAGCCATTGCCGTCGTAGCCCCACGAAGAACGCTCGGAGGCAAACATCAAGTCCTTAATGGTCGATGCGGTCTCTTCCGTCACGGCCTCGCCGCCCTTCTTGGGCTTGGTGGTGCGGATCTCCTTCATCTGGGCATCGGTAATGCGATTGACCAGGTAAGGCTCCATGCGCGTGCCCTTATTGGCCACGGTGCCGGCCATGACTGCCGCCTGCAACGCGCTCATGGTGACATCGCGCTGGCCGATGGCCGATTGCGCCGTCGCCGCACCATCCGGCAGGTCACCCAAGGTGCCTGCGGAGGAAGAGACGCCCAGATCGTATTTCTTGCCGATGCCGAAACCCTCCGCGTACTTGCGCAGTTCATCCGCGCCAATCTGCTCAGACATCTGCACAAATGCGGTATTGCACGACAGCGCAAAGGCGGTCTGCAGGGTCACCGAATCCTGGCCGTTGCATTTCTCATTGCCGTAGTTCGTCAGCTCCGTGACGGCATCCGGCAGGGTAATCACGTTGGCACCGGTCAGGCTTGACGAGGGATTGAATCCATTATTCAACCCGGCCGCAGTCGTAATGATCTTGAAAATAGATCCCGGTGGCAAGGTATCCGCCGCTGCATGGTTGACCAGTGGCTGGCCCGCTTGCTCCTGCAAACCCGTCCACGCCTCATCGGCGGACTCGCCGACCAGTGAATTCGGGTTAAAGCCCGGGTTGGAGGCCATGGCCAGAATCTTGCCCGTCGATGGTTGGATGGCAACCGCCGAACCTTCGTATCCCGGACCCGCCAACTGGTCATACGCGGCCTGCTGTAATGCTGGGTCGATGGTGACCTCTACATTGGCGCCCTGGGTGGGCTTATTCGCGATGGTATCCAGCCAGTGCTGCTTGAACAGGGAATCATCCGTGCCATTGAGAATGTCATTTTGTGAGGATTCCAATTCCGAGGCGCCGAATTGGCTGGACAAATATCCGGTGATATTGCCAAAAGCAGGCGAATCGATGGGATAAGACCGGGAGTAGGTCTCATCCGGGTTTTCCGTAGATTGCGCCAGCACCGTATTGCCGGAATAGATCTGGCCGCGCGGGGTGGTCTGCAACTCAATAAACCCGCGCGAGTTCTTAGCATTATGCGCGTATTTATCGTCCGAAAATGCCTGAATCACCGTCAGGTTCACCAACAGGATTGCGGTCAAGACGATGGCAAATAGGGACACTAGGCGGATGGATTTGTTCATCGGTAAGCCTCCTGAACCGACGGGAACATGGAGGTGTCACTCGGAGCATTGCTCGAGTTCTCCTGCATGGGTCGGCGTGCCGCGTTAGAGATCCGCAGCAAAATCGCCAACAGTACATAGTTAGCCATGAGAGAGGAACCACCGGCGGACATGAAAGGAGTGGTCAAGCCGGTCATCGGCAGCAGGGCGGAAATGCCACCGGTGACGACGAAGACCTGTACCGCCAAAGTAAGAGAAAGGCCTGAAGCGACCAGTTTGCCGTACGTATCGCGGGTACGCAACGCGGTATTGAATCCGCGGGTCACCAACATGCCAAAGAGGACCAAAACGGCAGCTAGGCCAATCAGGCCCAATTCCTCACCGATAGCGGCGAGGATGAAGTCAGAGTGTGCCACCGGCACCAATTCGGGGTGGCCTTGGCCCAAGCCGCTGCCGGAAATACCGCCAGAGGACATACCAAAAAGGGACTGGGCCAATTGGTAGCCGGTGTTGTCGTAGTTGGCCAGCGGATCCATGAAGTTGGAAAAACGCTGCTGGATTTTTTCGGATACCTGGTAAATGCCAAAGCCACCGATACCGACGAGGACGAGGCCAATAAATAGCCAACTAACCCTGCCAGTAGCCATAAATAGCATGCCCAGCACCGTGCTGAAGAGCAGCAGTGCCGGACCAAAGTCATTGGAAATGCCCATGATGATGATGGCAATGGCCCACACGATGAGAATGGGGGCGAGGTCGCGCAAGCGGGGCAGAGAAATTCCCAAGAAACGATAGCCAGCCACGGTAAAAAGGGATCGCTTCTGCGTTAGCAGCATGGCAAAGAATAAGATCAGCATGATCTTGGAGAACTCACCCGGCTGGATGGAAAATGGCCCGAAGTTCAGCCAAATGCGCGCCTCAACGCCATCAGGTTGTGGCCATACCAATGGCAGCGCCAACAGCACGAGGCCGGCTGCGCCCAAGATATAGGAGTAGCGGGTGAGAGAGCGATGGTCCTTGACAACCGCCAGGACCAGCACAAAGAGCACCAAGCCAACGACGGTCCACATGACCTGGCGGACCGCGAGACCCCGATCATTGACCAAATCCAGGCGGGCCAAAACGATAAGCCCAATGCCATTAAGGATGGCCACGATAGGCAACATGATCTGGTCCGCGTAGGGCGCCAAGAAGCACATTGCCAAGTGCGCAATGGTAAAGACACCAATGAATCCACCGATGAGGTAGATCAGGTCCGTCGTAAGCGCATTATCTTGCGACAGCTCCAAACTGACCAAGGTAATGGCAAAGACAGCCGCGGCGAGAATAAGGAGGCCGAGTTCGATTCTTCGGCTAAAAAACTTCTGCATCAGCTACACCTCCCTACAAGTGACCCCAGGTTTGTTTTCCTTGGTGTCTTTATTGTCTTTTTGGCTCGGTGCAGTGATACATGGCTTGAGTGCCTTTTCACCCAGGTCATTAATCTGATCCTGAACCTTGCTCAGATCACCGGCGGAAATGTGGTTGACCGCGCCACGCTCAGACTCGGGCAGGTCAGAGACCTTCAACGGGGTGAAGTCTCCCTTGCACTTCTGCGCAGAAAACAGCAAGGAGTTCTTGTCATTAATGCACACGTATTGGTGCGTGGAGCTTAAATCCTTGCCAAATACGGAATAGTCCGCGCCTTTGAGGATGGTGATCTCTTGTGCGTCGTTGGTCTCGGCGTAATAGTTATTGGACAAGAAATTCTTTACCCACAGCCCTGCGCCGATAACGAGCGCCAAGATGATGATGAGGGCGATGAGGACTTTCCACCCGATTTTTCGTCGAGAGGGCTCGTCTTCTGCCTCTTCCTCATCGGAGTCCTTGGCCGCGTTGTCTTCATCGGCCATGACGGCCGGCGGGATCACCTGCGGTTTACGGGTGAGTTTGGCGGCGCGTGACGCAGAAGAATCCGGGTGAGTGGGCTCTTCTACCGAACCCGCCAGCGCGCCAACGCGGAAAGGCTCGTGGGTGGCGGGCTTTTCTTCCGTAACCTCACCGATGACGACCGTGACATTGTCTGGTCCGCCCGAACGTATGGCGAGATCCACGAGGGTGGAGCCCGCCTGTTCGATGCTTCCCTGGCCAAGGGCGGTTTCAATAGTGGAAGCCGTAACCGGGTCAGACAGTCCATCCGAGCACAGCAGGATGCGGTCACCCGCCTTGGCCTCGAATGTAAAGAGCGTCGGCTCCACCGCACGGCCGGTATAGGCCTTCAAGATGAGGGACTTTTGTGGGTGGGAAGAAACATCTTCTGCAGCCAGCTCGCCCTTATCCACCAAGGACTGCACATAGGTATCGTCCTTGGTGATTTGCTCGAGCTTGCCATCGCGCAGCAAATAAGCGCGCGAATCGCCCACATGGCAAACACCAAAGGTGGTGCCATTGAACAGCATCGTGGACAGCGTCGTGCCCATGCCCTCGGTCTCCGGGTGGGCGGTGACGTGCTCGCTGATGGCTTCATTGGCGTCATCGGCAGCAGCTGCAAGGAGCGCCTCCGTGTCCTCCTTACCCGGATCCTGATCCAAGATTTCGAGGTGGTTGACCATGAGTTGGGAGGCGACCTCACCCGCGGCATGCCCGCCCATGCCATCGGCCAAAATCAGCAGGTGGGATCCGGCGTATCCGGAGTCCTCATTATTTCCGCGGATAAGCCCGCGGTCCGACTTGGCAAAAAAGTTTAGCTTCAGTGTCATGCGTTCAACCTCACGGTAGTGCGGCCTAGCTTAATTTCGGAGTTCGCGCCGACTACCTCAGGTTGGTCGATGCGCACACCATTGACGAGGGTTCCGTTGCGAGATTCCAAATCCTCCACTACCCACTCGCTGCCGCGGCGAAATAGGCGTGCATGATGGCCGGAGGAGTAATCATCCCCAGTGACAAAATCACAGTCGGCGGCACGTCCCAAGGTACATTCCTCGAGCGTGCCCAAATTCATGTGGGATCCCTGCAAGGGACCCTCCACAATAGAAAGCTGCTTCACCGCAGCATGACTGCGCGGGGACGCACCCATTTTTGACGGCTGTGGCATAGCACCTGCGGATTTATTGGTATCCCGCCGCATGGCATTCAAGGCCACCAGGACAAATACCCACAAAAGAGCCAATAAGCCGATGCGAAGCGCCAGCATGATGACTGCATCCATGGCGGCCTCCCTTCCTCAGTGTGAATTAGTAACTATGCGAATCAAGGCCCGTAATGCGGACCTCGACGTGGGAATGGCCCATGGTGATCACATCGCCATCGGCAAGCAGCCAGTTATCAATAGGAGTGTCATTGACTGTGGTGCCATTGGTGGACTGCAAATCCACCAACACGGCATCTTCGCCGTTCCACGTGATTTCCGCGTGCTGGCGGGACACGCCCGTATCCGGCAGGCGCAAATCTGCATCATTGCTGCGGCCAATAATATTTGACCCTTCCTGCACGTGATAGACGCGGGAAGAGCCATCCTGCAACATCAAATTGACTGCGGGGCCCTGCGTTTGCGGCGCGGGTTGGTCATCTTGCGCAATGAAAGCGGTAGTAGCTGCGTCATCCGCATTATTTTCGTGCGGGTTGGTCATCTGGTCCTCCTGACCATCAAAGTCGTGGAAAATCGCCTCGAAACCGGTCTCTTCTGTGGGCTCGTGATCTATAAACGAGGACACACGAAGCTGGCCCGTGCGCAGGCCCGATTCCTCCGCAATCCGCACAATGACGGGACCAGCGAGGGACCATCCGTTATTGCGGATAAAGCGAGATAATTGGTCTGCGCAATCGGCAGGCAAATCGGGGTCTTGCGACAAGTTCTCCAAATCCTTGGAGGAGACACCTACAGTCATGACATTGGGACTATAGAGTTTGTCATCGTCCCCGTGGCCGAGATTGTCCTGGGCTTCTTGCTTCAAAAGCTCATCAATCTCTGCAGGAACGACCTTGCCGCCGAAGACAAAAGCCATGCCGTTATCAAGGCCGCGTTGCATAGCGGAATCGAGCTTCGCCAGCCTTTCTAAAAACGCCACGAATTTTGCTCCTTTCCGCTATACAGCGATCAGTAGTGATCAGTAGTAGCCATTATAGTTTGTACACCCCTTTCAAACGTAGACGGCGGCGCGAAAGTTCCTAGATTTTCGCCTTTAAATGCGCAAAATAATCCGCTTTTCCTGCTGATTTGTAATTGCATGTGCTTCCTGTGCTATCTTTATCTAGTCGCACTGACAACCACACCCTGCCCGGGTGGCGGAATTGGCAGACGCGCTGGCTTCAGGTGCCAGTGTTCGATAAGGACGTGCGGGTTCAAGTCCCGCCCCGGGCACAATGAGCAGTTGAACAAACTGCGAGACCGGAGGTAACAAACTCGAAAGGGTTCGTGACCTTCGGTTTCTTTGTTTTTCTGAACTTTGGCGGTTGAGGATTGCAAGTGTGGGAATTTACATCCTAACTCCCGCTCTCTTCTGTCGAACTCTTGTTTTCGATGGTGTCAACAAGTCATTTTGCTTGTTATTTTGATCTGACGTTCTGGCTTTAGCTCCCGCTTCGGGGAAATTGGAATCCTCCAACTGAGATGTTTTCCTTGGGCTGTTGGAGGATTTCCTAGTTGTTGAATCCCAATTTAAGAATTAAACGACTGGGCTGACGCGGAACAGGTTTCCATCAGGGTCGGCAACTACGAAGGTGCGGCCGAAGACGTCATCGTCGGGTGGCTGCACAATTTGGACTCCTTTTGATTGGTGCTGTTGCAAAGTTGGGCGGAGAGCAGCGAAGACTCAGTTTCTCATTCCCTGACGGCCGCTGCGTGTGGGCGTTGTTAGGCCGTCTCGAAGACCCGGTTGACGATCACCGCGTCCGGGTTCGGTTGCCCGTAGGCAAACATCGCGCCTAGCCCTTTCCGCAATGAGTGCATCGCCTCCATCCCTTTCAACGTCCGATATGCAGATATCCGGTTCTTAAACGCGCCTTTCGGCCCGAGAATCCGCTTCAGCCGACCATGGTCGCCTTCCAGGATGTTGTTGAGGTATTTCACCTGCCGGTGTTCCACTGTTGGCGGGCAGATTCCCTCTGACTTCAACTCGGCGATTGCCCTGGCTAGGGAGGGTGATTTATCGGCGTTGATCACTCTGGGATACCCGGCTGACGCATTGGATCTGACGGCCTTGGCCAGGAAACACTTCGCTGCGGCCACGTTCCGATTCGAAGAGAGGTAAAACTCCAAGGTCTGGCCACCGGCGGTGATCGCCCGATAGAGCTAGCACCACCTGCCGCCGACCCGGATATAGGTCTCATCCACCCGCCAGGAACTAGCTTGCCAGTCAGGTACCTGCCGGTACCACCGTGTTTGCTTGTCCAGCTCAGGGGCGTATTTCTAGACCCAGCGGTAGATCGTGGTGTGATCGACCGGCACGCCCCGCTGAAGTCATCATTTCCTCCAGAGCGCGGTAGCTCACCCCGTAGCGGCAGTACCACCCACTGCCCACAGAATAATGTCACGGGGGAAATGACGACCCGAGAAAATACCCATGGCTGTGATTAGTTCACGTCGCCCTTCCTACTGCCCCAACTTTGCAACAGCACCCAAAGCCCTGGAATGAACTCCTGTCACCAGGGTCATTCCAGGGCATATTTCCCTGACTAAGAGAAGCAGTGACACAGAAGGTCTACCTCAGCGTGGGCCCTGTGGGCGTGCAGGTTCCGTGTGTGGCTGGTGTGCTGCGGCATGGTCGGCAGCGATTGATGACCGACTCTGGAGCGGGTGCCTTGTCTGGTCTCGCGGTTCAGGGTGGGTGGACTATTCGGCGGGTTGGATCTCGCTCTCGGTGACCCACTTGTGGTTGGTCATCGTCATCCCGTCGACGGTGAGATCAACCATGTAGACCGTCTCCTCGGTGGAGTAATCGATGGTGGCCTCAGCACCCTTCATGCCGGACATGTGCTCGGCATCCAGGACAACGCTCGCCCCGTCGGGCAGGGGGGCCTGACCCGGATCGACGAGCTCCTCATGGACGACCCAGCGGTGGTCGGTAACCGGGGCCCCACCCTCGGCGGGGGTGTAGCTGACCGAATAGGTCGTGGTGTCAAACGCCCCGGAAATGGTGGCGGTGGCCCCGTCCATGCCGGGCATGTGGTCAGCGGTGAGGATGACCTCGGTGCCCACCGGGTACGTGGGATCCTCGGCCTCTTCAATGCCTGCCGGCGGTGCCCCGCCGTCGGCAGGGTGGTCGTGCCCGCCGTGCTCTTCGTCGGCAGTGGTGGTGTCTTCCTGGTGGGTCTCGTTGGTCTCTGCGGTTGCCGTCGTGGTGCTGGTGGTGTCGGCATCGTCGGAGTTGTCGGTGGCGTCGCTGCAGGCGGTCAGCGCCAGGGTGGAGGTCAGTACCAAGGCGGCGAGGGTAATGCTGCGTTTCATGAGCGTTCCTTTCAAAGGTGGTGTGAGTTAGGGGTCGAGAGACAAGGTCAGTCAGTAACGGTTACGGGGGATATCGACCTACTGTGTTCCTCCTTCCCGTCGGTCGGAGCCAGGTGAGCCGGCTCCAGATCAATGCGGCGCAACAGCTGGGCGTTCAGGGCCACCACGATGGTCGAGGCAGACATCAAGATCGCGCCCACGGCCGGGGACAGCACGAACCCGATCGAGGCGAGCACTCCGGCAGCCAGCGGCACGGCGAGGATGTTGTAGCCAGAGGCCCAGATCAGGTTCTGGATCATCTTGCGGTAGCTGGTCTGGGACAGCTCAATCATCGACAGCACTGCCCGCGGGTCATCACTGGCTAGGACCACCCCGGCAGATTCCATGGCCACATCCGTGCCGGCACCAATGGCGATACCGACGTCCGCGCGGGTCAGAGCGGGGGCGTCATTGACACCGTCACCGACCATGGCCACGCTCAAACCCCGGTCCTGCAGCTGCGTGACCTTGGTGTCTTTGTCCTGGGGCAGGACCTCGGCGAAGACCTCATCAATGCCTAGGTCCTGACCAACCGCCTGGGCCACCTGTTGCGCGTCGCCGGTGATCATCGCGACCTTCACCCCGCGTTCCTGCAGGGCTTTCACAGCGGCGCGGGATTCGGGGCGGATCTTGTCCTCGACGGCCACCGCACCGATGATCTGACCGTCGCGGACAATATGGAGCACACCGGCCCCACGCCCGGTCCAGGCACTGGTGGTGTCGGTGAGCTCGGCCGGGGTGGTGAGGTTGAACTCGCGCAGCATGTTCGGCCCTCCCACGAGGATCTCAGCGCCATCGACAGTGGCCCGGACTCCCCGGCCGGAGGCGGCGTTGAAACCAGTTGCACGGATTTGCCGACGGGAGGCCTCGGGATGGGCGGCCGCGGCCGCCACGATGGCGCGGGCCACGGGGTGCTCGCTGTCGGCCTCCGCAGCGGCGGCCAGGGCCAGTAGCTCGTCCTCGGTGACGCCGACAGCTGCCGCGACACCGGTGACCGCGTGCGCACCCTCGGTCAGGGTGCCGGTTTTGTCGAAGAGCACCACGTCGATGGTGCGCATCCGCTCGAGCGCCATCCGGTCCTTGATGAGCACCCCGGATTTCGCGGCCCGCTCGCTGGAGATCGCAATGACCAGCGGAATCGCCAGGCCCAGGGCGTGCGGACAGGCGATGACCAGCACCGTGACCGTGCGCACGACGGCATCGTCCGGGCTGCCGATGATGGTCCACACCACCGCGGTGATCAGAGCGGAGATCAGCGCGAACCAGAACAACAACGCCGCCGCCCGATCCGCCAGGGCCTGGGCCCGGGAGGAGGACTCCTGGGCGTCGGCAACCATGCGTTGGATCCCGGCCAAGGCGGTGTCCCCGCCGGTAGCCTCCACCCGGACGCGGACGGTGTTGTCGGTGGCCACGGTACCGGCGACCACCTTGTCACCGGTGTCGCGGAAGACGGGACGGGATTCGCCGGTGATCATCGCCTCATCGAATTCGGCGGCTCCGTCGAGGATGGTTCCGTCGGCCGGCACCCGGGCACCGGCCCTCACCAGAACGACGTCGTCGACGACCAGCTCGGAGATGGCCACGGTGCGGGTGGTCCCGTCGATGACTTTCTCGGCCTCATCCGGCAGCAGGGCAGCCAGCGCGTCAAGCGCGGAGGACGCGGCCCCGAGAGCGGACATCTCCAGCCAGTGGCCCAGCAGCATGATGGTCACCAGCAGGGCCAGCTCCCACCAGAAGTCCAGCTCAAAACCGCCCAGCCCCAGAGTGGTGACCCAGGAGGCGACAAACGCCACGGTGATGGCCATGGCGATCAGGAGCATCATCCCGGGTTGGCGGGATTTCAGTTCTTTCCATGCGCCCTTGAGGAAAGGCGTTCCGCCGTAGACGAAGATGATCGTGCCCAGCACCGGGGGGATCCAGGTGGATCCGGGGAATGCCGGGAGGTGGTAGCCGAGCAGCTGGGCGACCATGGGGCTGAAAATAACGACGGGAATGGACAGAATCAGAGACCACCAGAAGCGGTCCCGAAACATTGCGGTGCTGTGTCCGGCGTGTTCGCCGTGACCATGAACGTGGTGGTCTTCGTCCAGGGCGGCGTGCGTGTGATCGTGGGGCATCACCTGGCCGTGGGTGTCGGGATCTGCGTGGTGTTCGTGGCTGGCATGATCTGGGTGGTGGGTGTGGTCTGTTTCCGGAGCGGGGTGATCACCATGGTGATCACCGGAATGGTGGGGAGTGCTCATGACGTTCCTTTCGCTCAACCCGGTCGGGGTCGAGATGATGGGTAAAACTGATCAGGATAAGACGGTGTAGCCAGCCTCCTCGATGGCCCGGCGAACCATCTCCGGAGGTACGACACCGGTGACCGTGACGGTGGAAACTCCACCAGCAGCGAGATCAATCTGGACGTCGTCGACTTGGGGGAGGGCCTGAAGGGCCTGGGTCACGCTTTTCGCGCAGTGCCCGCAGGTCAGGCCGGTGACCTGGTAGCTAGGGGAGGACCCTCCTGCTGACGAGTCGCTGGCGGCAGGGATGGAGGCGGTGTCGGCACGTGAGGCAGGTCCGCAACAGCTGCAGCCGTGGGAGGCCATCGGCAAGAGGCGGGGCGGGGAGGTGATCATGGGAAAGCTCCTACGAGTCGGTGGGATGCGACGATGCCACTCTCTAGCATATACCCCCCAGGGGTATATTTTCAATGGGTGGAGGGCGCGGCTCTCACGCGGGGCAGGGTGTGGTCACCGAGCAGCCTCCTCACTGTCGGGAGGGGACAGCGGGAGGCGGAGGGCAAACACCGCTCCGCGACCGGGTCCGGGGGAGGTGGCGGTGAGAGTGCCGCCGTGGGCCTCGATCAATGCCTTGGAGATGGTCAGACCGATACCGGCCCCGCCGTCGTCCCGGCTGCGGGCGGCATCCCCCCGGTAGAAGCGTTCGAAGATGTATCTGAGCTGGTCAGGCGGGATGCCCTCGCCGTCATCGGCGACGTGGATGAGTGCGGTGGACGCCCCCTGTCGGTGGACGCTGATCCGGACCTGCCCGCCGGCCGGGGTGTGTCGTAGCGCGTTCGAAAGGAGATTGCTCATCACCTGGCCGAAGCGTTGCCGGTCCACGAGCGCCCGGGCGGTGTGTGTAATGGTCTCGATCTGTAAATCGACGCCTTTGTCAGCATAAGCTTCCCCCGCGGCAGCAGCGGCGGTATGGAGCAGATCCCCGAGCCCTTCCTCCGCCAGGTCCAAATCGATCCGGTGTTCCTGGGCCCGGGAGACATCGTCGATGTCTTCCATCAACCGGGTCAGGCGGGTGAGTTGGTCAGCCATGATCGTGTGGGTGGCATTATTCCAGTCCACGACCCCGTCCTGGAGACCATCGAGGTAGACCGTGAGCACCGATAAGGGGGTGCCCATTTCGTGGGCCAGATCAGAGAGCATCTGGCGGCGGACCTGTTCGGTGTGTTCCAGCCGATCGGCCATGGTGTTGAAGGCATGCGCCAGGGTGGTGACCTCGGGGCCTGCTTTTCCGGCGGGCACGCGGATACGGGAGTTGCCGGCCGTCAGGCTGGTAGCGGCGCGGGTGAGATCCTGCAGGGGGGTGCGCAGACGACGCGATAACCACAGGCTGGCCAGCAGGGCGCTGATCAAGGCGCTGGGCAGGGCGACGGCCAGGGTGATCAGGTTGGCGCCCCGGTAGGCCTGCTCGGCATGGAACAGCTCCAGCGAGGGGTCCTCCTGGCCGGTCATCAACATATGATCATGGAACAGGGTCGGACCCACCGTCGTGGCCACGGCCGCGGCCACCAGCAGGCTAATCACCACGACCAACACCTGGGCGGCCAGGAAGCGGAAGGTCAGGCCGGGTCCGTGATTCATGGTTGCCCCACCCGGTAGCCCACGCCACGCACGGTGTCGATAAACCCCCGGCCCCGGGTGTCGGTGCCGAGCTTGCGACGCAAGTTGCCGATGTGGACATCGACGATGCGTTCATCACCGACCCAGGTGGTGTCCCAGACCTCGGTGACCAGGTCGTGGCGGGTCAGCACCTGGCCGGGGCGCAGGGCCAGGGCAACCAGCAGCTCGAACTCCGTGCGGGTGAGCTCCACGGTCGTCTCCCCCACCCGCACCTGATGGGCGACGGGGTCAAGGATGAGGTCACCAACGATCAAGGGGGTGGTCACCTGCGGTGGGGTGGTGCTGGTGCGCGGGCGGCGCAGCACCGCATGCACCCGGGTCACCAGTTCCCGGATGCTAAAAGGTTTGGTGATGTAGTCATCCGCCCCCAAGGTCAAACCGCTGATCTTGTCGTCCTCGCTGCCACGCGCGGTGAGCATGAGGATGTAGCAGTCCGAGAAGGTGCGGATCCGTCGGCACACCTCCAGGCCGTCGAGTTCGGGCAGCCCCAGATCCAGCACCACAACATCAGGGGAAAAGCGACGAGCCTCGTCCACGGCCTGGGTGCCGGTGTGAGCCTGGCGGGTATCGAAGCCGGCCCTGATGAGGTAGGAGGCCACCATCTGAGCCAGGGGTTGTTCATCATCGACGACCAGCACCCGCCCCGGGGGCGTGGCGGTGGTCGGTGTGCGGTCAGCCATAGGCCCCAGTATTGCTCCGGTCAGGGGGGAATACCACCCTCGCTCAGTGCCCGGCGGGGCAATCTTCATCAAATCTTCAAACATCACCCTTCGACTGCCGTCACCCTTGTGCCCCACCCCGGGCCGGCGGCATCGCCTCCCCTGGTCGGTTCAGCAGGCGCCACCAGGGATTTCACTGCCTGCACCGCATACCCGGGGCGGGTAGAAGGACATCGCCCACGGCTGTGGGGTGGTGTCCCGGTGGTGACCCAGCCCACCGAATCCACCCCCCTTTTCGCCCTGTTATAAGGCTGTGAGCAGGGCTTTTGATTTCTAGTCCGTCAGGCACCCGTGCTAGATAAAGATATGACATCGACCTTGAGGCGGTGTCTTCTCACGGTCTTACCACGATCCAAGGAGATTGACGTGAAACGAGCAGCGATCGCAGCCGCCGCCCTTGCCCTCGCCCTCACGGGGTGTTCGGCCGCCGACCCGGAACCCACCGCCGACGGGACGGTGTCCCGGGATACATTCCTGACTACCTATGGCCTGGCCGCCATGGACGCGGTGGAGATCATTGATCACCTCGACCGGCAGAAGGTCACTGAGCGTCCCACGGATCTGATCGCTTCAGTGCGTGCCGATGAACTGCTGCTCTCGAGCGATGACCAGGAAGTCGTGGTCGATCTTCCCGACAATCAGACGTATGTCTCGATCGCGCCCTATCTCACCTCCACCCACGACTGCTTCTACCACAGCCTCACGACCTGCCTGGGGGAACTCGACAATGAGGATATCCAGATCACGATCACCGATGAGGCGACCGGTGAGGTGCTGGTGGACGAGGCGACAACCACCTTCGACAACGGGTTTATTGGCTTCTGGCTTCCCGATGATGCCACCGGCCTGATTGAGGTCAGCTACCAGGGGCGTACCGGCACCGCGGAGTTTTCCACCGCCGACGATGGTGCCACCTGTGTCACAGACCTGCACCTGACGTGATGGCTCAGCAGGGTCCTCACCTGCGCCTGTCTCCCGTGTCACTGAAATCTAACACCAAGGAAGGTTAAATCATGATGAATGGATTTTCCCGACGACAGTTTCTGCTCGGCGGGCTCGTCCTCGCCGGCACCGGGGCCGTGGCCGCCTGCACCAGCGACCCTGGACCCGCTGCCTCGGCACCAGGTTCCTCTCTTCGCCCCACTCCCACCCCCACTGCGCTCGGTGAGCCGACGGTGCGCCGGACACTGACCGCCCGGCCCCTCTCTCTGGATATCGGCGGCATCGAAGCCAAGACGTGGGGATACGTCTCTGACACCGGGGATGCGGCCATTGAGGCCACCGCCGGCGACGTCCTCCAGGTCGATATCACCAATGAACTTCCTGAGAGCACCTCCATCCACTGGCATGGTATCGCACTCCACAACGCAGCCGACGGTGTGCCCGGCATGACCCAGGACCCCATTGAACCTGGCGAGTCTTTCTCCTATGTTTTTGAAGTCCCCCACAGTGGCACCTACTTCTACCATTCCCACTCCGGCCTGCAGCTTGATCGCGGCCTCCACGCCCCACTGATCGTCCGTGACCCGCAAGACGCTGAGGACCAGGACGTCGAGTGGACCATCGTGCTCGACGACTGGGTCGATGGCATTCAGGGCACTCCCGACGATGAGCTCGACAAGCTCACCGGAATGGGTTCAGGCCACCATAACGGGAAGAAGGGAATGGGAGGTCACGGCCAGATGATGCACGGCACCCCGGACCGGGTACTGGGCGGGGATGCCGGCGATGTGATGTATCCGCACTACCTCATCAACGGACGTATCCCCCGTGCTCACCGGACCTTCGAGGCTCGCCCGGGCGACAAGGCCCGCCTGCGGTTTATCAACTCCGGCGGTGACACCATCTTCAAGGTGGCCCTCGGTGGTCACCGCATGACCGTCACCCACACCGACGGCTTCCCCGTCCAGCCTCGGGAGACCGAATCGATCTACCTGTCGATGGGCGAGCGTGTCGACGTCGAGGTCATCCTCGGCGACGGCATCTTCCCGCTCACGGCTTTGGCGGTGGGTAAGGACGACCGCGCCTTCGCCGTCATCCGCACCGCCGGCGGCCAGGCCCCCCACCCCGATGTCGACTTCCCCGAGTTGTCGTCCACCGGACTGCTTCTGTCCTCCCTGAAGCCAGCAGACCGTGCACTCCTGCCCGAGGACACACCAGACCGAGAAGTCAGTATCGACCTGGGCGGGCAGATGATGCCGTATGAATGGAGCATTCTCACCGACGGCCAATCCTCCTCCGCGACCGTGCAGGAGGGCCAGCGCCTGCGGATGGTCATGCGCAACAGAACCATGATGCCCCATCCCATGCACATCCACGGCCACACGTGGGCGCTGCCCGGCAGCGGCGGGCTACGCAAGGACACCGTCCTTCTCCGCCACGGTGAAACCATGATCGCCGACCTGATCGCTGACAACCCCGGTGAGTGGGCATTTCACTGCCATAACGCCTATCACCTGGAAACCGGGATGTTCAGCTCGCTTCGCTACGAGTAACCCCCACAGCAGGGTTGAGTGCCGAGGTGGGCGGGGGTGTCCCCCGAGTAGTGGACACGGCGTTGGTGTGAAGTGTCCCAGGTTTTGTTCCGTTTGAGTAGATGGGAAAATCTGGAACATGCCGAGAAAATTTGACCAGGATGCAAAGGACCGTGTGGTCCGTCTCGTGGAAGACCGCATCGTGGCGGAAAATATGTCGATGCGCCCCGCGTGCCAGGCAGTAGCCCCAAAGCTGGGGGTTTCATGGCACACGGCTCGTCAATGGACTTAAGCCTGCCCGCCGTGCAGGAAACATCCCAGAACCTGTACCTGAAGATTTGGCCGCCGAAAATGCCAGGCTGCGCCGTGAAAATCACCAGCTACGCGATACTAATGAGTTGTTGAAGGCTGCCTCGGCTTTTTTCGCCTCATGACTCGACCCGAAACGTTAAGAAATGATCCGGTTCATCGATGAATACCGGAATCGTTTCTCTGCCCGAGTTCATTTGTAAGACGTTGAAAAATAACCGGGCTGGTGGGTTTATCACCTCGCGTGGGTATCGCCAGTCCAAGGCTCGCGGGTTAAGTGCTCGTCGACTTCGCGACGGGTGTTCTGGTTGAACGCATTAGTGCTGTTCATCGGGATAATTATGGTGTCTTAGGTGTGCGGAAAATGTGGCATGCTCTTCGCCGTGACGGAATCGATATCGGGCGTGAACAAACCGCCCGACTGATGCGCCTGGCTGGCGTTTCTGGCAAAGGCACAGGCGGATCACCAATCACAATCCGAAAAGCTAACGTGCCTGATTTGCGCCCAGATTTGGTCGAGCGTGAATTTAAAGCTCAAGGCCCGAATAAACTGTGGGTGGCTGACATTACCTATGTACGGACACGAAAAGGATTCGTCTACACCGCGTTTGTCACCGACGTCTACTCCCGGCGGATCGTCGGGTGGGCGCTGTCAGATTCGATGCGGACCGAAGCTTTGCCGCTGCAAGCACTCAACCAAGCGACCCAAGAGTGCGAGGGAAACAACAGGTCTCATTCACCATTCGGATCACGGCTCGCAGTACGTCAGCGTTGTCTACAACCAGCGCCTTTCCCAGCATGGCATTGCCGCTTCCACTGGGACTGTCGGTGACTCCTACGACAATGCTCTGGCTGAAAACGTTAACGGCCCCTCATAAGAACGAGCTAGTCCATACTCGCAGGTGGAATGACGTTGTAGAGGTAGAAATTGCGACATTCGAGTGGGTGTCATGGTGGAACGAGACTAGGCTCCACCAAAGCTTGGGATACCGAACCCCGGTCGAAGTGGAAACCGAGTTTTGGAAGCAGAACCCGCCACAGGCAATAATAGAAATCAAGGCAAATGCCTAGGAACAAAACTCGGGGCACTTCATTCCTTGGCGGAGTATGCAATGCCGTTCAGGTGGCTGCACTGCGAATCATCGTGGTGGGAACCGTACCTGATGGGGTGAAGCCCAAAGCCCTTTCTACGATGGGATCGATAAATAGCTCTGCAATGCTTATTGGATACATCATTGGGGCGCCAATCGTAAGTGCCATCGGCCCAGCCGCGGCACTGGCCGTATCCGGAATTGGAACCTCGGTGCTCACAGTAGGACCAGTCCTGAAACACCGTTTGCACTGATGCCCATGCGCGCACCTAGTTGCTGTTTTTCTGCTTTTTCGTGCGCAGCATGTCCATGCTCATTACGGCGCCGATGATGGCTGCGTGTTGTTGCTCGTTGAGGTCTGGCGCGATCCGCAGGAGATACGTGTTTTTACCCATGAAGTAGTTGCCCATGCCGGTCCACTTATTGGAGACATCGGCAAGCTGGCGATCCTGGGAGGTGATGGTGAGGTTCCAATCCCAGAAATCGCCGTGCACTTCGACGTCGGCAAAGCCCTCCATTGTTAATTTCATCTTGGTTTTGAACATGGAGAAGCGCTTGGTGATAACGGCCATGGGCTGTTCAATTCCCGGTAGGTGTACTTCGTAGGTATCCCGCAAAAAATTCGGCGGATCCGAGATCGTCATGACTGTTTGTTGGGGGTTGCCTTCGGCATCCGTGAGTGCGACCTCCAAGCTACGGGAGGGTTTAAACACCATTTCCTTAAGGCTGGTGGATTGCACGATGGTGCCCACTGGGGTCCCGTTGACATCAGAAATCATGAATCGATCCTTGAGGAGGGACTTGGTCTGGGAAATAACCAGCTCGTTGAGCGTGAATAAGTTTTGCATCATGCCAGCCAATGTATGGCAGTGGGCGTTTTTAATCCTCCTCCCTAGGGGTGGTTTTTGCTTCTTCCTGTGCTTGGTGGGCCTCCTCGTAGGCTCGCGCGCGGTGGGCGGTCATGGTTTGTGCAAAAGTTTGCACCCAATTCTTATTCTTTTCTGCCAGTGGGCCGGAAGGCTCGGTGACGGTCCAGGTGCCGTCTTCGAAGAGCCAAATAATGTCCCGGGTGTGTGGGTCCATGACGTAGAAGACGCGGCCATCGGTCTTTATGTTGTGGTGGTGCTGGCACAGGCAGGCAAGGTTTGCGGGAGTCGTCGGCCCGCCATCCGCGTGGTTGATGCGGTGATCCTTTTGGCACACCGTGGCAGGGCGGTTGCAGCCTGGGTAGCGGCAGGTGCCGTCGAATCCTTCGAGGTAGGCTGCCATATCCGGCGGGGTTACGTATCCCTTTACCTCTTTATCCGGGTTCATTTCCCGGATCTTGGAGTAGGGCAGCGCGTTGGAGCGCGCTGGGTCGAGCCACCCAACGGATTCAATGAATGCGGGGGAGTTGGGGACATCGGTTGCCTTGTAGGCATTCAGGATGACCTGGGGCGCTTCGGTATTGCCGGTGAGGAGGGAAATGGCGGCATCGGCAAGCGAGCAATCCAGCTTGAGCGCAGTCTCCTTGATGCACTTATCGACGCACGCCATCACCGAGGGATCCGCGCTCAGCGTCATCGCCGTGGTATTGTTTCCCCAATTCTCCATGGTGTAGCGCGGCTGGGTCGGCCCCTTCTTGACCGCAAGGGTGTCATCTTCGAGGTTGATGAGCTCATTAATCTTCCTTTTAATCTGCGCTTGCGTCCGCATGGCCTGGTTGGCGCGGGTGGGAGTGAGGTAGGCGGTGAGCTGCTCATCGATGCGCGCGATTACCTCCGGGGTCGGGTTGCCCAGGCGGTTAAGGGATTTATTGATGGCAATGAGGCGGTCTAAATCTAAGTGATAGAGCTCGTGTTGCAGCTCTTTCAGCTGCGGGAGCTCTTCCAGGCGGTACAGGGCCATCAGGATATGGCCGATTCGCCCTTCATTAACTCCGGTGGTGCGGTAGAGGGATTGGGTGACTAATTCGAAATCAGAATCGAGATCGGGGATCTGTTCAGTCCAGAACTCGTATTCAGTCTTCCGCATTTCAAAAGCTAAGCGTGTAGTGGGGTCTTTGGTGTTGGTCGTGGAAAAGTAGGGATCTTCCATGGCGCTTAAAACCTAAATTTGTTGTGTGAACGTGTGTACGAAAAACACTATAGAACACCCGCCGGACATTCGCCTGTTTTAACGTGTTTTCGCAGGTAGAACTGCATATTCTTCGGTCAGGATAACCAGCTTAAAAGCAAAATTATGTGCTAGCTTGAGGAAGGTATGAGTCAGGAGCAGGACACGCAGGAAGAACCCGGCCGCGCGTGGTGGCAGTGGTGGGCGCCTTTGGCGATGATCGCTAACTTCCTGGTGCTCCCGCCGGCGATTTACCAGGCGGTTTCCGGCACGGTATTGCTCGGCATCATGGGTGGGCTTACCGTGCTTATTGCTTTTATCGATGCCGCCACATTCCGCTACTCATGGACCATCTTCTGGGTTGCGGGCATCGCCTATTTCGCGGCCATGGAGATGTACTTCAACGAGGGGACATGGATTTACCTGCCGGTAGTGGTCCTTTTGGCGTTGGGTGCTAGCAAATTGGGCGCCAAGTTGAGGAAGCGCTGATGGAAATCTGGCGGTTGGATCACCCTGAGGCTGGCCTGCTCGAGGTTGAGCGCGGCTACGATGCCGAGTTCGCTGAGCAGGGCGAATGGCCCAAGGAGCCGAAGGAATTTACGCCGGTGCTTGGCGATGCCCCCTTTATCCACCGCCTCCAGCTCTGGCGCAAGAATCCTGCACCCCGCATGCAGATGGTGGTCAACGGCGAGGTTCGCAGCCGGCACGACAAGCCGCGTGGCGGCCGTTATTCATTGCAGAAGAATCTGGAAAACGATCTCTCATTCAGTGAGAATAGTGCGCCGCGGACTAAGCCTTATGTAGATATCCAAGCCACGCCCTTTGGGGAGATACAGGATGTCTACTACCGCGATGGGGAGGAGGCCGTGGCCTTTGATCCGCCGCCGGGCTCCTTGGGTGAAAAGCGGCGCCGGGCAATGGAAGAAAGCCCCTTCAAGCGCGTGCTGTATCCACTGCTCGGCGGGCTGGGGAAGTCCGGGTGGGCCATCGCGATGATTGTTTTGGCTCCTATTATTAGCCGCATCCTCTCGCGCTTGCTGCCGGATTGGGAGCTGCCAGATGTAGATTTTCCGGAGATTTACCTTCCGCTGCCAAATTTGCCGAACCTGCCGGAGCCACCGCAGATTACCTTGCCCGCGCCGCAGTTTGCGGTGCACTTTGAACCGCCGGAGTGGGTGGTTTTCCTGATGGATTACAGCAGGGTGTGGATGCCTATAGTTATTGCCATCGCCATTGGGGTGATGGCGGTGCGCAATGCAAAGAAATCGGAGGCGAAGAAGAAGGAGTGGCAGAACCATGAAGATTCGCGGCGCGATTGATGCGGAGGGCCGGTGCAAGCATTGGCATTCCCCGCTCGACGTGGTGGCCAATAAGTGCGCGACCTGCGGCGAGTACTTCGCGTGCGCGCTGTGTCATGCGGAGCTGACGGATCATGAGTTTGGGCCCATGCTTGTCGATGCCCCCGCTGCGCTCTGCGGTTCCTGCGGCCTCGAGATGGATTACCGGCTGTATTCTGCTGTCGAGGCATGCCCGGAGTGTGGGCATATGTTTAATCCCGGCTGCAGTGCGCATGCCGGGATCTATTTTCAGGTCACCGCGTAAAAGCGAGGGGAGTGCTACTGGGTCAGACCCAAAAAGCGGTTGACCAAGCTGTGGTAGGCGCGCACGGTGAGATCGAGGTCCTCGAGGTAGAGGTGCTCGTCGTGGCTGTGTAATTGCGAGTTGGCGCTGGCCATATCGCGGCCCTCGGCGTGCATCGCAAAGCCATAGGCATTGCCGCCCTTGCGGCGAGCGAAGCGGAGGTCGGAGCCACCGGTGGCGTGGACGGGCACGACGTCTTTATCGGGGAAGAACTCCTTGGCGGTGGCCTCGATGGTGCGCCAGAGCTCGGTATCGGTGGAGGACTGGGTGGCGTCTTCGGTAATGAGGTGCTCGATTTCTACCTCATCGGCGAGATCGCCCAGTGCGCTGCGGAGGAAATCGTCCAAGTCTTCCTGGGTTTGCCCCGGGAAGGGCCGGATATCCATCTCGAGGTAGGCGTGGGAAGGCAGCACGTTGATGGCCCCGCCTGCGCGCAGGACGGTCTCGGCGATGGTGGTGTGGCTAAAGGCGTGGGCGTAGGCATCGAGGTTGCCAAACTTGGTGTAGTCACCGGTGCCATCGATAAGCTCTTTTTCGGTCTCAGGGTCGAACTTGAAGGTGCGGACGAAGCCCTCCCAGATCTCGTTGGAGGCTGTGGGTGGCTCGGCCTCGGCGATGCGGCGGGCGACCTCGCCAATCTTTACGATGGCAAAGTCCTTGCCGTAGGGCGTCGAGCCGTGCCCGGCATCGCCGGTGACGTGGAGGCGGCGCTGGCCAGCACCCTTTTCGCCCACGTTGAAGCCCACCGCGCCGGGCAGGTGGCTACCGCCGGTCTCGGAGAGGCAGTTCTTCCAAGAGAAGGCATCGGGGTGGTTTTCTGCCATCCACCGCACGCCCAGGCCACCGCGGGCCTCTTCATCGGCCATGCCCACGAAGGCGAGCGTTCCGCCGGGGTTGCCGGCGCGCGCTACCTCGCGGGTGACGGCGGCCATGGTGGCGGTAATAAAGAGCATGTCTACGGAACCGCGGCCGTAGAGCTTGCCGTCTTCAATGAGTGCCTCGAAGGGCGGCTTAGTCCACTTGGGTTCGTCGACGGGGACGACATCGGTATGCCCCATAAGGGTGAGGGGCTCCTTGGCGGGATCGCCGGGGACGGTCACCACGATGGACACGCGTCCCGGGTGGGATTCAAAGCGCTCGATGGAGACGTCTTCACCGGCAAAAAAGTTCTCTAGCGTATCGGCATTGCGCACCTCAAAGCCGGAATCCGGGGTGAGGTCGTTTACGCAAGCATTGCGGATGAGTTCTTGGAGGAGTTCGAGGGTGTCATCGTAAAGCGTCATGCCCCTTAGGGTAATCCCGCGAAAAAAATTTTGTGATTTTGGCCAAAGTTGAACGGCGTTCAAGTATGGTTCACTGCATGAGCATCATCGACATCGCCCGTGAGAAAGCTCTGGAGCAAGGCAAAGGCCTTAACCAGGAAGAACTACTACAAGTACTGCAGGTTCCAGATTCCCAGCTGGAAGAAATTGCTGATATCGCCCACCAGACCCGCCTGAAGTGGTGCGGCCCGGACGTATCGGTGGAAGGCATTATCTCCATCAAGACCGGTGGTTGCCCAGAGGATTGCCACTTCTGTTCCCAGTCCGGCCTTTTTGAGTCCCCAGTGCGCGCAGTGCGCCTGAACATCCCTGAACTGGTGGAAGCGGCACAGAAGACCGCCAAGACCGGCGCTACCGAGTTCTGCATCGTCGCTGCGGTGAAGTCCCCGGATGACCGCCTGCTGGACCAGGTGGGCGAGGCCATCGCCGCCATTAATGATGCCGTTGACATCGAGATTTCCTGCTCCCTGGGCACCCTGACCCGCGAGCAGGCACAGCGCCTGAAGGACATGGGCGCACAGCGCTACAACCACAACCTGGAGACCTCCCGCTCCTACTTCCCCAACGTGGTCACTACCCACACCTGGGAAGAGCGCAAGAAGACCCTGGATTACGTGCGCGAGGTAGGCATGGAAGTCTGCTGTGGCGGCATCATCGGCATGGGCGAGTCCCTGGAGCAGCGCGCCGAGTTCGCAGCACAGCTGGCAGAGATCGATCCGTGCGAGGTTCCGATGAACTTCCTCGACCCTCGCCCGGGCACCCCGTTCGCTGATCGCCCGCTGGTTCCGCTGGGTGAGGGCCTGCGCGCCGTTGCTGCATTCCGCTTGGCGATGCCCTCCACCACCCTCCGCTTCGCTGGCGGCCGCGAGCTTTCGCTTGGCGATGACGGCACCGAGCGCGGTTTGCTCGGCGGCATCAACGCCATCATTGCCGGCAACTACTTGACCACCCTGGGTCAGGAAATCGAAAAGGATGTGGACATGCTGGGCCGCATCGATCTCCCGATCAAGGCTCTGTAGTGTCCGAGCCGAACTCTGAGTTGGCAACCGCCGTCCTGGCCGGGGACGAGCCAATTTTCCACCCCAATACCGGCAAGCCGATCGAAGAGGTCTTCAAGCTGCACCCCGCTGCAGCCGCCGGCCTCGACGTGCCGCGCTACTGCCAGATCTGCGGCCGCCGCATGGTGGCCCAGGTGCGCCCCGATGGCTGGCACACCAAGTGCTCGCGCCACGGGGAGCTAGATTCTGAGTGGTTATACGTAGAGCAGCTACCAGAGAACTAGCACTACCAAGATAGGGAGCCGCTGCCGCAAGGCAGGCGGCTCTTTTTTCTATTGAAAAACAGTCGTGAACTGCGGGTAGGTAATCCTACTTGCGAAATTTGGTGCGTCCTACTTTAGAGATTTGGTACTCTCTACTTTAGAGATTTGGTGCGTCCTACTTGCGAAATTTGGTAAATTTATGTTTGTTCCTCGGCAGCTCAGTGGATCTATAGCGCAGTTAATGAAATGGTTTCCAGTTGTTAGCGTGACGGGGCCGCGGCAGTCTGGGAAGTCGACCCTTCTGAGAGAAATGTTTCCGGACTTGTCATACCTCAATCTTGAGGATCCAAGTATCCGAAGGGTGGCACAAGAAGATCCTGTGGGTTTCCTTTCGAGCCAACGTGGACCGTTGATTATAGATGAGGCTCAATATGCACCGGATCTGTTTTCCGTTGTCCAACTTCGTTCGGATGAAGTGGGAAGCCCTGGGCAATATATCTTATCCGGATCGCAAAATTTCTTGCTTATGGAATCCATAACGCAATCGCTGGCGGGCCGCGTTGGGATCAGTCATCTGTTGCCCTTCGGCCTCATGGAAGCTCGCTCTATATCAGCTGATCTGACCGTTGATGAATTTATGGTTCGTGGTGGATATCCGCGCTTGTACCAGGCTCAAATTCCTCCGGAAATCTATTTTGAAAACTACGTGCAGACTTATCTCCAACGGGATGTGAGTGGGTTACTCAATGTTCGGAATAGTGATAGCTTTTGGCGATTCATTAAGGTCTGTGCGCTGCAAGCTGGAAACTTAATCAACTATTCCGCAATCGCAAATGAGATTGATGTTTCTTTCCAGACGGTAAAAAATTGGGTCTCAGTTCTGGAGTCTAGTTTCATCATATTTTCTTTACCCAGCCACCATTCCAATCCCCGGAAGGTGCTTACTAAGACCGCGAAGTTGTATTTCTATGATACTGGCCTGTTGTGCCACCTTCTTGGTATTTCTTCACCAGAAGAACTTTCTGTGCATCCACAGTCAGGTGCAGTGTGTGAAAATATGGTGGTAGCAGAAACCATGAAAACGCATATTCACTCTGGTCGCAAGCCGGATCTACGGTTCTATCGGGATAGTTCTAAAAGAGAAATCGACCTATTGGATTTTACGGGCGGCGATCCTAAGGCTTATGAAATCAAGGCATCGCAGACCTATCATTCCAAATACACGCGTCATCTCGCGACTGTAGGTGAAGAGCTGGAGATCAAACCCGCAAACCGCACAGTGCTATACCGCGGCCAGCATTCCTTCGAAGCGAATGGTGCGCAGGTAGTCCCCGTTGAGCAGTACTTGAAGGCGCTTGATTAGATTGGTGGGTATGGATCCCGCTGTAGCCCATGCTCATCAGTCCGCGCTGAGATCGATTGCGCGCGTCGTGGAGGAGACGGCGCCGCATACGGAGGCGGGGCAGGCTTTGGGGGACATCGCCAAGCAGCTGCGTAACGGGCCGGTCATGGTGCTCACTGGGGCGGGGGTATCGACGGCATCGGGGGTGCCGGATTATCGCGGTCCGCGGGGCTCGCTGAGTAGGCACCGGCCAATGACGTATCAGGAATTTCGCCATGATCCGGCCGCTAGCCATAGGTATTGGGCGCGTAGCTTCGTGGGCTGGCGCGTGATGGATTCCGCGGCGCCGAATCGCACGCATTATGCGCTCGTGGAGTTGGAGCGCGCCGGGCTGGTTAATGGAGTGGTCACCCAAAACGTGGATGGCCTGCATAAAAGGGCGGGTACGGCGAGGTTGGTGACGCTGCACGGTGATATGGAAACCGTGGTGTGTCTGCTGTGTGGTCACTATGAGGATCGTGGGCACTTCGATGCGCGCCTAGCGGCCGCGAACCCGGGGTACCTAGAGCGCCTAGTCGTGGAAAGGGACCAAGTTAACCCAGATGGTGACGTGACGCTGGATGAGAAAGACGTTGCGGCGTTCCGGATGGCGGGCTGCGAGCGCTGCGGTTCGGAGCTGCTCAAGCCCGACGTGGTGTATTTTGGCGAGCCAGTGCCAGCCACGCGGCGGGATGCGGCATTTGCGCTATTGAACGAGGCAAGTTCGCTGTTGGTGGCCGGTTCTTCGCTGGCGGTGATGAGCGGTTATCGCTTTGTGCTTGAGGCGAAGAAGCAGGGCAAGCGCGTGGCCGTTATCAATGGCGGGCCAGGCCGCGGGGATAAGAAGGTGGATACGCTGTGGCGCACGCAGGTGGGCCCGGCTTTTGATGCCCTGCTCGATGAGTTGGAGATTTAATCAACGCGGCGTGTGCTCTACCATCCTGAGCAGCGTGCGCACGATGGCGTGCACGCGCCTATCCATGGGCATATCTTCGTGCATGACCACCGCGTGGCGGTCGAAATCTTGGATATAGATATTGCGCACCGCACCTTCAGGTGCGCCCTCTGGGTCGAGGAAGCAGGTTTCGGGCGGGACGACGACGGCATCGGAACGCGTGGCGATGCAGGTGTAGCTCACGCCGGATTCGAGGTCGCCATCGCGGTTGACATCGCGAAGCACCTCGCTGCCTACCACCTGGTCCATGCCGGCGGGGCCAAACCAGCCATCGATAATGGAGCGGATCACCGCCTCTTGGCGTTGGGTGCGAATGAGGCGACTGGCGATGCCCCCGTGGGTCGTCCCATGATTAGGCGCGCTGATGCTCATGAGGTGGACGACCTTTTCGGCGCCGCCGTCCATGCGCATCCAGTACCGCGCGAGCAGTCCGCCCTGGGAGTGGCCTACCAAGATGACCTTTTCTGCTCCGGTGACGGCGAGCACGGTATCGATATACGCGCCGAGCTGCTGCGACGATTCCGGGATGGTCTGCGTGGCGCGGTGACCGTAGTCAGGGGCAAAGACCGCCCAGCCGTCTTGGCGCAAGATATTGCCCATAATTTGCCAGACGCCCTTGGTATCGCAGGTGCCGTGGATCAGGATGACCGGCCAGGGGCGCTCGTCGCTCGGGCGGGCGCCCCAATCGTCTTCGAAAACGCCGCGCGGCTTCGTGCGTGCGCCGAGGGGCAGGGTCCTTGCGGCATCGGCATCGAGGGCGGAATCGCCGGGACTGGACTTGTCCTTTTCGGCCTTGAGGCGGTCAACGATCTCGTCGGCGACGTCATCCTGCAAAGCACTGGCCGCGGCCGGGGAGGCGATGCCAAGGCGTGGCGAATCTTTTTCTTCGGGTGCATCTTCTTCGTTCACGCGCCCGAATTTGAGGAGTTGTTCAGAAATAATACTTTTCAACTCTGCAAGAGATTCGACAGCCATGCCTTCCAATCATACGCGTTAATGCAGGTAAATGGCCTCTTTAGAAAAGTTGAAGAAATTTATGGAGAAAGCCCTTGACCTCACGCCATAATCTTTGTAAACTTAGGCTTGCCTAATCACGGGCGGTGCTTACGGCGTAGGGCGCTCCACTCCTTGCCGCTAAGTGCCAGAGATTAGTCATGGGGAGAGGGCCCGCCGATGCGCAGTCGGCGGGCCTTCGTTTATGCCTCGGGAGGATAGCCGGGGTAAAAGTCTCCGCTGCCGTGCTGCTCGGTCCCCGCTAAACTCGCCGGTATGACCGATCTGCAGCATGTCCACTCCGTAGATGAAGCGGTGACTCGCTTAATTGAGCATTATGAAACCTCGTGTGAGATGGCGCGCGAGGCCCTTGCCTCCGGCACCCTCGATGATTATCGCCACGTGGTTTATCCCAAGGTGACAGTGGAGATCCGTAAATGGCAGCCGATTGACCGCTCCGAGCCCTTTGGCTATGTGGACGAGGCCGGCAAGTATTCTGCGGTCGTCTCCAAGCCGCACATCATCCGAGAGTACTTGCACGAGCAGCTGACGCGGCTGACTAACAATTATCCGTGCGATATCTTCGTGGGCCAATCGGATGAGCGCATTCCGCCGGAATACATCAAAGATGCCCCGGCGGCGCCGCAGGAACGCGGCCCCATTCCGCGCCCGACCTTGGATGAGGTCAATGATGCGATTATTGATGGCGAGTGGGATGCGTTTCACGGCGGGGAAAAGCCGCTCTTTCACTTCGGGGCGCAGCGCTTCGATATTGCCTGTGCGCGCATTGAGCATTACACCGGCATCGAGGTCGATACGGTGCAGAAATACATTCTGTTTACCAATTACGCGATGCATACCACGGAATTCGTGAAATTCGGCCTGCGCGAGCTGACCAAGGAGGATTCGCGTTATACGGCGCTGGTATTGCCCAATGGGGAGACCATTCACCCTAATGATGCGGTGGACCTCGACCTGGATGGGCTAACGCTGACCTCGCGCTTTCAGATGCCCCGGTTCGATCTCATTACCGCAGGTGGCGATGGCATCACGATGATCAATATCGGGGTGGGGCCATCGAATGCGAAGACCATTACGGACTGCTTGGCCGTGCTGCGGCCGGAGGCCTGGATCATGATTGGCCACTGCGCCGGCATGGATGGGCGCATGCGCATCGGAGACCTGATCTTGGGCAATGCCTACGAGCGCCACGACCACATCTTGGACCGGCAGGTGGTTTCTTCCACGCCGATTCCGGCCATTCCAGAGGTCCAGCGCATGCTGGAGGCGGCCGTGGATGAGGTCTACGGCAGCGATAATTCGCTCATGCGCACCGGTACGGTGCTATCGACCGATGACCGCGATTGGGAATGGCGCACCAGCCGGGATCTGTGGGAGTGGTTGCGCACTTCTACCGCGGTGGCGGTGGACATGGAATCGTGCGCCTTGGCGGCAAATGGGTACCGCTACCGCGTGCCTTATGGCACGCTGCTTTCCGTATCGGATCTGCCGCTGCACGCCGTGCCGAAGCTGCCGGCGCAGGCCCAGGCGTTTTATTCCAACTCCAAGGAAGCCCACGTCATGTGCGCGGTGCGCGCGGTGGAACAGCTGGCAGAAAACCCGGAACGCCTGCGCACGCGCAAGCTGCGGCGGACGTTGGGAGAGGTTCCTTTCCGGTAGCTGCTTTCCCTTGGTAGGTATCGCTAGTTAAACTACAAAGAAAGCCCATGACGCAAAAGGAGCCGCGCAATCGTGACTGAGAATTGGATCCACCCGGACCGGGAGAACCTCACCTGGGAAGTCTTCGGCGAAGCGAGCCGGAATCTTTCGGAGCAAATCGTGGAATCCGGCTGGTTTCCTGATTTGATCGTGGGCGTTGCCCGCGGCGGCCTGATCCCAGCCGGTGCCATTGGTTATGCCATCGGGGTCAAGGCCATGGGCGCTATCAACGTGGAGTTCTACACCGATATTGGCCAGACCTTGGATGAGCCGATCATCTTGTCCCCGCAATTGGATACGGATTCCCTCAAGGGCAAGAAGGTGCTCGTCGTTGATGACGTGGCCGATTCCGGCAAGACCTTGGATCTGGTGGTGAACTTCTTGGAAGAAACCGCCGATGAAGTGCGTTCCGCTGTCGTCTACACCAAGCCGAAGACCATTTTCGAGCCGGATTACTCGTGGAAGAAGACGGATAAGTGGATCAACTTTGCCTGGTCGGTGCTGCCGGTCATCACGGCGGATGGCTCCTTTCAGGAAGGCTCGTAGTAGCCACTAGTATGTGCAGGCGTGATTAACGAGCAGCCTGCACCCACCGGCGTCATCGCCAGTTTCCGCTTTGCCTTTTCCTCACCTGCGCGTTTGCGCAAGGAGGTCCTTGGCGGACTGGCGGTGGCGCTTGCTTTGATCCCGGAAGTTTTAAGCTTTTCTATTCTCGCCGGCCTCGACCCGCGGGTGGGGCTGTATTCCTCGGTGATTATGGCGATGGCTATCGCCTTTACCGGCGGGCGCCCCGCCATGATTTCCGCGGCGGCGGGTGCGGTTGCCCTGGTGGTGGCACCGCTCGCGCACGAATATGGGCACGATTACGTGGTGGCGGCGGTGCTTGCGGCCGGTATTATCCAGGTGCTGTTGGCGTGGGTGGGCAT
This sequence comes from Corynebacterium accolens, assembly GCF_023520795.1. Taxonomy (NCBI): domain Bacteria; kingdom Bacillati; phylum Actinomycetota; class Actinomycetes; order Mycobacteriales; family Corynebacteriaceae; genus Corynebacterium; species Corynebacterium accolens. The sequence goes on from NZ_CP046605.1 coordinate 66,137, forward strand.
CGCCAAGCTCATGCGTTTTATCCCGCGTTCGGTGATGACCGGATTCGTCAATGCACTGGGCATTATGATGTTTACCGCGCAGCTGCCGCACCTTATTGATGTCCCCTGGATGGTCTATGTGCTGGTAGCCATTGGCTTGGCCATCATGATCATTTTGCCGCGGTTTACCCAGGCAATTCCGGCGCCGTTGGTGACCATCGTGGTGGTAAGCCTCATCGCCGGCGCGGCTGGGTGGAAGGTGCCGGATGTTGCGGATCAGGGTGAGCTGCCCACGACGCTGCCAGGGCTTTTCATTCCGGATATTCCCTGGAACCTAGAGACCCTGCAGATCATTGCACCCTATGCCTTTGGGATGGCGCTGGTGGGCCTGATGGAATCGCTGCTGACGGCAAAGCTTGTCGATGACATTACGGATACCCATTCCGATAAGACCCGCGAGTCCTTTGGCCAGGGCATTGGCAATATATTGGCCGCGGCCATTGGTGGCATGGGTGTGTGCGCGATGATTGGCCAGACGATGATCGGCGTCAAGGTATCCCAGGCGCGCACGCGCTTGTCGACGTTCCTCGCCGGCGCCTTCCTCCTCGTGCTGTGCCTGCTTTTCGGCGAGGCGGTAGGCCGCATTCCGATGGCCGCGCTGGTCGCGGTGATGATCCTCGTGGCGGCGACGACGGTCAATTGGCATTCCATCCGCCCGCGCACGCTCAAGCTGATGCCGCTTTCTGAAATCCTCGTCATGCTGCTGACGGTCGCGGGCACGCTGGCCACGCATAACCTGGCGGTAGGAGTGGTCTTAGGCGTGGTGGCTGCATCGATTGGCTTTGCCCGCCGGGTGGCGCACCTCGTGGAGGTTGAGTTGGTAGATGGATATACCTACGTGGTGCATGGCCAACTCTTCTTCGCCTCCTCGAATGATTTGGTTTACGCCTTTGATTACACGCTTGATACGGACTTCGTGGTGGTGGACCTTTCCGATGCCGAGGTCTGGGATGCCTCGACGGTGGCGACGCTGGATGCGGTGCAGAAAAAGTACGCGGATCGCGGCATTGAGGTGGAGTTTCGGGGCCTCGATGGGGCGAGCGCGCAGCGCCTGGAGCGCCTGAGTGGGCAACTGGGTGATTAATATCACATTGCGAGCGTGATGTGCGTAAGCGTACCGGCTGAGAAGCGTTGGATGGAGTGGACTAGCGCGGCGAGATTGACCGTTTAGGGCAATGACCTCGAACTATTAGGCGATATTAACTTCGTGCCGTGGAGCAGCTTTGTCTTAACTAACTTAGGTGATCCAACCTGAAAAATGCCCCTGAGGTGCGGGTTTGATTAAGCATACCTTGCTAGACGGGAGATTTTATTTGGGTATTGTAGTGCCTACAACCAATTAATTGATTCCTACAGAAAGGATTTAGCAATGGATGAGAAGCTGCAAACTCTGCTAAACAATCAGGTCATTAACGAGCACGGCGCCGCTATGGTCTACACCCAGCTGGCCTACGAGATGGACAACCTGTCCTTCCCGGGCATGCGCGACTGGTTCATGGCTCAGGCTAGCGAAGAGCGCGTCCACGCACAGAAGCTTGCGGATCACCTCTTGGCACGCGGCTACCGCGTAGAGCTTAACGATATCCCGGTTGGCTCCATCAAGGCTGCCACCCCGCTGGATGCGTTCGAGGCTTCCTTGGCACACGAGCAGAAGGTCTCCGAGCAGATCCGCGAGATCGCCCGCGTTGCCCTTGACATCCAGGACTTGGACTCCCGTCAGCTCATTGACTGGTTCCTGGCTGAGCAGATCGAGGAAGAGGACACCGTTTCTGAGATCATCGACCAGATCAAGCTGGTGGGCAACGATGGTGCTGGCCTGCTGCGCATCGATTCCCGTTTGGCTAACCGCAACTCCTAAGTTGTGAATAACAAACCCATCAAGATTTAAATCAATCCTCCCATAGCACTGGACTGCTGTGGGAGGATTGACGTATGTCTGCACACCTCAAAGCAACCCTCTCTGCCACCCTGGCGGTATTGGCATTAAGCCTCATCATCGGTGCTGCGGTCATCTCAAGCCACGTGACCCTCGGCATCTTTTTGACCACCGGGGCGCTCATGCTGAGTCCGTTTGCGGGGGTGGTGATGCTGGCGTGTGGGGTCATCGGCAAGCGCGGGCTGGTCAACCGCTCCCTATATTCCCTGAGTGGAATGCTGATTCTGGCCTCGTTGGCCGTGCTCATCGTTTTGCCGATGGCGCAGGCGACGGCGGCGCTGGTGATTTTTATCGCCGGTACCGCGGTGGGGATTGTGGCCGTGCAGACCCAAGCTACTAGGCGCGCATAAACTGGACGCATTATGCCGAAGTTGCTGTTTGATCTGTACGGCGTGCTGCTGCGCCCCACCACGCCGGAAGCGCACGCTGAACTGGAGCGCTTCCTCGCGCCTGCGAACCCGGAGGCATTCTGGGAGGCCTATAACTATTTCCGGCCCGATTACGATGCCGGAATTTTTAGCGATAGCCACTACTGGAACGAGATAGCCGCCCGTGCGGGTATGGAGCCCATTGACTGCGCTGGGGCCGTGGCCTGCGAGAATCAGTACCTGCTCGAGGCGGACTCAGAGATGGTAGCGCTGGTCAAAGGGCTCATCGGGGAGGGCTTTAGCGTCGGGATTTTATCCAATATACCCACGACCCTGGCGGAACAGGTGCGCGCGCAGCACCCGTGGTTGGCAGAGTGTGCGGCGGTAACGTTGAGCTGCGATATCGGGGTGGCCAAGCCGCATCCTGAGGCCTACCGAGTGGCGGTGGACGCGCTCGCGGCGCAGCCCAAGGACACGCATTTTTTTGATGACCGCATTGACTACATCGAGGGCGCTACCTATTGCGGGTTACAAGCCCACCTGTTTACCGGAATCGACTCCGCGCGCGAGGTTCTACGCGGTCTGGAGTGAGCGGCCCAGCTCCAAGGGCTCGCGCAATAGCTGATCGGTGGCCACGGTGCGGGCGACGGCGCGCACGATCTCTTTGTGGCTGGGAATCATGCGCAGCTCCAGATCGTCCGAGGTGGAACCGCGGACGGTGGAGGCAAAAAGCTGGGGCGCACGGGAATCGCCGGTAAAGGCCCCGCCGGCAATGACCACGGTTTTTGGTGCGTATTCGTGGACCATGTCCGCCGTAATCTGGCCCAGCTGGCGGGCGCGCTCATCCAAAATGGCGCGCACGGCTGAATTGGACTCGGCGATGGTCGCGACCTCGTGCAGGGTATTGGCCTCGATGCCGTGGCGGCGCACGGCCTCCAGGATGGACTGGGTGGCCAAGAGGTGTTCGGAAGCGCCGTGGCCCAGCACGTCAGAGTGGGTCTGCGGGAGCGGGATGATGGAATTGACCTCGTCATCGACGGAGAGCGCAGATCCTAAGGAATCATCCGCGAAGAGCAGGAGAACGCGCTCGTTCGTGCCAATCTCGGCAGCCTGGGTCTCCGAGCCCAAAATGGCGGAAATGGCGGAGGTGACAACCACGGGAACGCTAAATTGGAAGCGTAGGCGCGCCGCGATATCCACGCCGTGCCAACCCAGGTTATCCGCGGTGACTAGGCCCTCTTCATCCACGGTGCCCGAGGTGGTAATCCCCAATGCCACGAGCCGGCGATCTAGGCCCGTCATCATGCGGTTGATGCCGGCCATGATGTGTTCAAGAAAGTCTTCCTCCGTCAGGCGGGCGACAGGAGTGGCGATCTCTTCTTCTGAAACGGTGCGGCCCTTGATGTCATAGAGGCCGATATAGGTCTCAGAGGTGCCGACGGCGATGCCGCCGAGTACCCAGTTATTATCCGCGGCCTCGAGGGGAACGGTAGGGCGGCCCCGGCCCTGGGATTGGGTGAGGTCGGTGCGCTCTTGGATGAGTCCTGCGTTGAGGAGCGCGGTGGTAGCGCGGGTAATGGTGGGCTGGGAGAGTCCGGTGGCTTCTACCAGCTCACTACGGGTAATGATCGGATTCAGGCGCACCAGGTGAAGGCACTTAGCAGCCGGTGTACGGGGGCGCGTGAACACGGGGCCAGGTTTGATCATGAAAGAAAGTATATGTGTCACAGACTGCTTTGTCTAATCTATTCATAGGTGTATGTACCGAATGGTCTAAAGGTGGAGGTAGGCCGAAAATTCCCTATGCTGGGGCGCATGAAATCAGTAGCGGTTTATTGTGGTTCCGCCGTGGGCAATTCGCCCGCCTATAGCGCAGCGGCACAACACTTGGGCGGCGAGCTTGCCCGTCGCGGGCTGAACTTGGTCTATGGCGGCGGAAATATCGGCCTCATGCGTGAGGTTGCCAACTCCTGCTTGAAGGCCGGCGGCACCGTCACTGGCGTCATGCCGCAATCCCTGGTGGATTTAGAGATCTCCCACCCAGGCTTGACCCGCCTCGAGGTCGTGGATTCTATGGCCGAGCGGAAAACCCGGATGGAGCAGCTGGCGGATGCCTTTATCTGTTTGCCCGGCGGCGTGGGCACGTTGGAGGAAGTGACAGAGGTACTGACCCAACAACAGCTGGGCAGCATTCGTGGGCCCGTTGGCTTGGTTGACGTGGAAGGTTTTTGGCAGCCCTTTTATGACATGTATGCCGCCATGGCTGAGGCGGGCTTCATCCTGCCTCGCTTTGTAAAAGCACTGGTCATAGAGGAAAATCCCGCGGCCGTGCTGGATGGTTTTGTCCAGTGGCACTACCCGGGCACGAAGTGGAACAACGATTAGCTAACAAGTTTGCAACATTTGGGTGGGGCTGGGTGGCTTATCAACAAGATAAAGGGTTAGACTTCCCTCTTATGAGTTCTGAGCAGACCGCTAAGCGCCAGCCCTCTCTACTGGACGCTTCGTGCGATAACTTCGTTCACGACCTAGCCGAGCTATCCCCAACTGATGCAACCGCGTGGGGAATTGACGGTTTTGAAGGCGAATTGCAGGATTTTTCCCCTGACTATTTTGAGGCGGTCGCTGATCGCACCCGCGATATGGTTGCGGATCTAGATGCCTTGGATGACACCACCGATGAATCCGATGATGAGGATGACTTCGATGATGTGGATTATGTCACCGCCGCCGTCTTGCGGGATCGTCTCTGCTTAGATCTGGATTTGCACCACCACGGCGAGGATATTCGCAGCCTTAATAATATTGCCTCGCCCGTGCAGACCATCCGGGATTCCCTGCTGCTTATGCCGCAGGAGACCCAGGAGGACCGCGAGGCCATTCGCTCCCGCCTGTCCAAGGTCAAGGGTTCCCTCGATGGCTACCGCGAGTCCCTGAAGGAAGCGGCCTCCCACGGCATGGTGGCACCGCACCGCCAGATCTCTGAGGTCATTGTGCAGTGCGAGCGGCTTGCCGATGCCGATTCCATGCTCGAGGGCCTCGGCCTCGACCCCGACTCCGCCGAGGTAGAGAAGGCCAAGGAGGCCTTTGGCGAGTTCTCGGATTGGCTGTCTAATGATCTGCAGCCGCAGTCCTCTAATAAGGACGCGGTGGGCCGCGAGCGCTACGAGCGCTTTTCCAAGCTTTTCGTCGGCGATTCCGTGGACTTGGACGAGGCCTATGAATGGGGCCTTGACCAGGTGCGTTACCTGCGCGGGGAGCAGGAGAAGATCGCGCACGAGCTTTATGGCTCGGAGTGCTCGGTGCGCTCTGCCATGCGCAAGCTGAACCACGAGGAACGCTATACCCTGCGCGGTACCGATGCCTTGGTGGAGTGGATGCAGAGCAAGGCCGATGCGGTCATCGCCGAGCTCAACGGCAAGGAATTCGACATTCCGGAAGAAGTCGAAGAGATCGAGTGCTGCATCGACCCAGCCGGCACCGGCGGCATCTTCTACACCCCGCCCAGCGATGATTTTTCGCGCCCGGGCCGCATGTGGTGGTCCGTGCCGGAGGGCCAAGATACCTTCCACACCTGGCAGGAGCTGACTACCGTGCACCATGAGGGCGTACCGGGTCACCACCTGCAGCTGGGTTCTGCCCTGGTACAAGAGGATCTCAACCTGTGGCGCCGCGCGGTGACGTGGAATTCCGGCCACGGCGAGGGTTGGGCCCTATACGCTGAGCAGCTCATGGCCGAGCTGGGCTACATGGACGATCCTGGTGTGCGGATGGGGCTGCTCGATGCCCAGCGCCTGCGCGCGGCCCGCGTCGTGGTGGATATCGGATTGCACCTGGGCAAGAAGCTGCCGGACTGCACCGTATCCGGCGTATGGGATAAGGCCCACGTGAAGACCTACATGCGCGAAAACACCGCCATGGATGATGCGAACCTCAACTTTGAGGTCAACCGCTACCTGGGTTGGCCGGGCCAGGCCCCGTCCTATGCCTTGGGCCAGCGCCTGTGGCAAGAAACCCGCGCCGCCGCCGAAGAGCAGGGCATGAGCGCCCGCGAATTCCACTCCGAGGCGTTGGCTCTTGGCTCGGTGCCCATGTCGGTGCTGCGCGAGGCCGTGCTCAATAACTAAACGCGCAGGCTAGCCGCGCACGCTAGCGCCTTTTAGCAAACTTGCTGACAGCCCTGATGAGCTGCGGCAGGTACCCCGCAATGACCAGCACGGCGATGAGGCGGGTGAGCTGCACCGCGATAACCACGGGGCCAGCCCCGCCTTCCGCGGAGAGCGCGAGCACGGTCTCTAGCGCGCCGGGGCTGGTGGCTAGGTAGGCCTCGAAGTAACTGATATTCAGCCAGTGCATCAGCGGCCACGCCGTGGCCGCACACAGGCCGAGGACGGCGGCGATGGAAAGAATCGTCGCGGGAAGTTGTTTGGCAAAGGCCTTGAGCGATGGGAGGGAAAGCCCGCCGCCGCAGACCCACCCGATGGATAAAAAGGCGATGACCTTAAAGGCATAGATCGGCTCCAGCGTATGCCCCTCCGGCAGGAAGAAGGAGGCCAGCACCGTCAAGATCAACGGGCCGAGCACGGCCGCTGCGGGCAGGTGCAGGAATTTTCCAAGGCTTTCACCGACCAGCGCGATAACGAGCACCAACGCGATGATCCACCAGGTGGTTTCCGCCTCCAGCCTTAAGTCACCGCCCCTTCCGGCCGGCGTATCGAGGAAGGTCACGACGGCGGGAAGGGATATGGAGACGATCAATAACCGCAGGTATTGGGTGAGCGCGACGTAGCGGTAGTCGGCACCGAGTTCATCGGCAAGCGCGGGCATGAGCGAGGCACCGCCGGGGAGCATGGACAGGATGCCGGTTTCGGAGGAGACGTCCCGTGGCCGCTGGCGGTGCAGCATGACGCCGCAAAAAATTCCCAACGCGATGGTGACAAAGGACATGGTTATGGCAGCCGGCAGGTATCCCACCAATTGGCCGAAGGAAACTACCGTCAGCGGCAGCGCGGCCATGATGCCGATGAATCCGCGCGATAGCCCATAAAATTTGCGGTTGACCTTGAGGTCTTCACCGGTGATAAGGGCCATGGCGCCGGAGGCGATGATCGCGGCCAAAATCCACGCGGCCGGCACGTGCCACATACTAAAAAGCCAGCCCAAGAGGATGGAGACGGGGACCACGATGCCCCACCGCAGGATGGTGTGGGTGTCTACGCTTATTCCCCAGTGCCGCTGTGCCACGTATTCTCCCATCTTCTGCTCGTCTCCGATCGAGTCTAGACCTCCCCGCCGCGGGGCTTATGATCTCCTCATGGATATCGACGTGGCGCAGTGGGCGGTGCTCCTTGTGGGCGCGGCGGGTGCAGGCTGGATCGATGCGGTCATTGGCGGGGGAGGCCTCGTGCTTATTCCGCTATTGCTTGCCGTCGTGCCGGGGCTGGCACCGGCAACGGCGCTGACCACCAACAAGCTCGCGGCGGTATCGGGCACGGCATCGGCGGCCGTGACCTTGGTGCGCAGGGTGCGCCCGCCCGCAGGGGAGCTCGTTCGCTACGCCCTCATCGCCCTCGTGTGCGCCGGGCTGGGCGCGAGCGTGGCGGCGAATCTAAATAGCGATATCATGCGCCCGCTCATCATCGTGCTGTTAGTAGTGGTGGGCGTCTTCGTGACCTTTAAGCCGAGCTTTGGCACCACCGAGTCTCCCGGTATCCGCGGCGGATGGCGCACCTGGGCGGGGCTTGTGGCGGTCGCGGCCATCTCCTTTTATGACGGCATCTTTGGCCCGGGTACCGGCATGTTCCTGATTATGGCCTTTACCTTCATCTTCTCCCAGAACTTCCTAAAATCCGCGGCGATGGCCAAGGTGGTCAATACCGCCACGAACCTCGGTGCGCTGGTGACCTTCATCCTTGGCGGCCACGTGTGGTGGACCCTTGGTATCGCGTTGGCCGCCGCCAATATCCTCGGCGCCCAGGTGGGCGCGCGGACGGTGCTCAGCGGCGGAACGAAGCTTATCCGCTACGCCCTGCTTACCTTGGTAGTGGTCATGAGCAGCTATTTATCCTGGCAGCAGTGGGGTTAGGCTACATCCGGTTCTTGGTCCGCGCGGTGGCAATGGCATTCCACGGATCCTCGGGCCACGGGTGCTTGGGGTAGCGCCCGCGCATTTCGGCGCGCACCCCGGCGTAGGGGCCGGACCAGAAGCTAGCAAGATCATCGGTGACCGCCAGCGGGCGGCCGGCGGGGGAGAGCAAGTGGAATTGCACGCGGTTGCCGCAGTACTCCGGGGATTCGGCCAAACCGAAGCATTCTTGCAACTTGATGTGGACCACGGGGCGCTCGCCCGACCAATCGATCTTGGCATCGCGGCCGGAGGGCACGGGCAGGCGCTGAGGTGCGAGCTCGTCCAGGCGGGTGGCTCCGGGCCAGGGGAGCAGGCGCTGCAGGGCGGGGTACATGTCTATTTTGGCGGTGGGGGTTCCCGCGGCAATCTGGTGCAGCTCGGGCCCAAGCCACTCGGCGGGATCGGCGGCATCGACTTCCGGCCAAGGGTCGCCGTAGTGCGCGTGCAGGTGGCGGAGCCTATCTTTTAAGCTCTGGGCTTTCTCGCTGAAGGTAAATAGGCCGAGGCCTTCTTCGCGGATGCCGGCGGCAAGGGCCTGCGCGGCGGCATCGCCGGTGACCTTGACCGGGGTTTCGGACAGCACAATCGCCCCGGCCGCCCGGACTTTGACCCCGCGCACGCGGCCCCCACGCAGGAAGGCGCGGGTTTCTTCTGTGACGCCGATGGCATCCAGCGCGGCAGACTCTTCGATGCGCGCGGCGGTGCGGATGATGGGGTTTCCGGCATTGGAGAGGGTGACCTCCGCGATGGCGAGCCACGGCGAGCCGGCCAGCCCGGAGTTATCCAGCAGCCGGGCGCGGGTGCCGCTGGCCAGCAGGTAATCTTCGCCCACGCGCTTGGCCACCTGCTCGGGATAGGCGGTGGCGACGACCTCGCCGGGGTCAGCGGGTCCGAGATCCTCCACCAGGCGAGACAGGCGCCTGATTTCCTTCTGCGGTGCGGGGCGGCGGGTGAGATCGGTGGTGTTGGTGGGGGCATCGGCAAGCGCGGCGATGGTGGGCGCCGCCTGGCTGCCGTGCCGGATAAGGGCCGCGCCTTGGCGGGGATCGGTGGGCAGCAGGGCGAGTTCCTGCGTCGCGCCAATGCGCTCGAGGGTGGCGCGCGCGGCCGCAAGGGCTTGGGCGGGCGGCGGATCGAGCAGCGGGAAATCCGGGCCCGCGCCCCAGCAGTCTAAAAACAGCGCAGCCTGGGTGAGGTCCGCGGACAGGATCTCCGGCGTGGTGTGCGGGGAAAAGTGCTGGTAATCGTCCTGGGAATAGCAGCGAATGACCGTACCCGGCGCCTCACGCCCGGCACGGCCCGCGCGCTGGTCCGCGCTCGACCTCGATGTGGAGACCGTCACCAAACCGGACATGCCGCGCTGCGCATCGCGCCGGGGAACGCGGGCCAGCCCCGCATCCACCACCACGCGCACGCCAGGCACCGTCAACGAGGACTCCGCGATGGATGTTGCCACCACAATGCGCTGCTCATCGGTATAAAGCGCGGCATCCTGCTCCGCGGTGGTTTGCTTGCCGTGCAGCGGGAAAACATTATGGCCCCGCAACTCCTCGCATACCAGGTTCACCTCGCGCACGCCGGGCACGAAGACCAAGGTGGATTCGTGTTGGCGGGCTGCTTGCTTGGCGATGCTCCCATAAAACTCCCGCGACCCCGCCGCGCGCCCCGGCTGCGGCGCGTACTGGATATCCAGGGGATAGGTCACCGCCTCGGTGGTGTGAACGGGCGCGCCCATGAGCTGGGAAAAGCGCTGCGCGTCGACCGTGGCGGACATGGCGATGACGCGGAAGTCTTCGCGCAACTCGGTCAGTTCCAGGCACATGCCGAGCACTAGATCCGTATCCAGCTGGCGTTCGTGAACCTCATCGATGGCCACGGCGGCCACGCCCTCGAGCTCCGGATCCTTCAGCAGGCGGCGCAGCAGCACGCCCGGGGTGACGAACTCGACCTCGCTGCCCGCGCGGGATTCGCCGCGGATGGCGAAACCGACCTTATCCGGGGTGCCGCTGAGGGTGCTTAAGCGCTGGGCGGCCGCGCGCACGGCCACGCGGCGCGGGGCGGTGACGATGACCTTGCCGCGCCCTGCGGAATGATTGGCTAGTGCGGGTGGCACGAGCGTGGTTTTACCCGTGCCGGGCGGTGCCTGAATGACGACGTTTCCGGTGTGGGGCAGCGAATCGATGGTCTCGGCTACGGGCAGCCCCGCGCCAATGCTGGCGAGATCGAACATTTACTGCGCGGCCCCAAAACCTTCCACGGGGCCGTCCAAATCCTTGCGCTCCCACGAATCCTCATCGCCGTCCAGCGTGCGCACCACGCGGCCGGGCGTACCCAGGACCAGCGAATTATCTGGGATATCCTTGGTCACCAGCGTGCCGGCACCAATAACGCAGTTTTCACCAATGGTAACCCCCGGCATGACGGTGGCATTGGCCCCAAACCAGGTATTGCGCCCCACGGTGATGGGGTGGGCGATTTCCCACCCGCCCTCGCGCATCGCGTGATTATTGACGGGGTGGCCCACCGTAATGAACGAGCAATTGGGCCCAATCAACACGCGATCACCGAATGTGACCTTGGCCTGGGCCAAAATGCTGCTGCCAAAGTTGATGAAGACGCCTTCCCCACAGACGATATTGCAACCGTATTCCATATTCAGCGGCGCGTGCGCCCCCGGCACGTGTGATTCCTCCGGCAGGATCTCCCGCAAGATTGCCTGCGCCTGCTCCTTATCGGTGTTGTGCAGATCGTTGAACTGCCCAATCAGCCCAAAGGTGCGCTGGTGCTCCTTGTCGATGTCCCCCATGCCCGGCAGGTGCCACTGCCCACCGGTCATTCGCTCCCAAGTGCCGTAGCGTTGCAGGTCGTGCAGCTTTTGTTCATCCATGTGAGCCATTGTAGAGGCCTCCACGGCGGTGGCGATTAGAGTGGAGGAATGCTTTTTGATTCACTGCCGCGGCCGAATGCGTACGTCGCGCCGGGCGTGGGGCACGTGCCGGGGTGGGTGGGCATCGGCAAGCAAAAGGTCCTTGTAGAAGAGACGCGGGAGATTGCTCGTGCGTATGCGCATACGCCGATGGCGATGGTGCAGCCGCGGCTGAAATCGGGTGGGCAGATGAGCGTATTTCAGCTGCATCTTGGCCGGTATTGGCATTATCCCAGCTACCGGTACGTGGACAATATGGAAGGCACGCGGGTGCCGCCGGTGCCGGATAGCTTGCGGGAATTGGCCCCGGTGGCGCTGCGGCAGGCGGCCCAGGTTGCCCCGGAGCTTGAACCATGGGTGGATAACTTCGTGCCGGAGATGGCGCTGGTGAATTATTATCCGCCCGGCTCGGCGATGGGGATGCACGTGGATGACTCTGAGGGATCGCCCGCGCCCGTGATTTCGCTTTCGATTGGGGATGAGGCCCTTTTTCGCATAGGCCATACCGAAAATCGCACTAAGCCCTGGGACGATGTGACTTTGTGCTCGGGTGATTTGGTGGTCTTTGGCGGGCCGAAGCGCTTTGCCTATCACGGGGTGGTGCGGGTAAATGATGGCACGCTGCCGGAGGGTTGCGGGCTGCAGGAAGGCAGAATCAATATCACCATCAGACAAGTTTCGGCGAGGCGGTAGGCTAGGTCGGGTTACATAAAGGTTGAAGGAAAGAGGTTTTTCTTATGTCCCGAATTGGCATCATCATCGGCTCTACCCGCGATAAGGCGGCGGGCCAGGCAGTAGGCGAGTGGGTCAATGACCTCGCCCAAGGCCGCGAGAACGGTGTGGAGTACCAGCTGTTGGAGCTCAAGAAGTTCAATGTTCCCATCCTTACCAGCGAGGTTGTTCCGGGTGCGGCGAATAAGCAGTACGATGACGCCAACGTGCAGGAGTGGTCCAAGGCCGTCGATGCCTGCGATGGCTTTGTCTTCGTGACCCCGGAGTACAACCACTCCGTGCCTGGTTCGTTCAAGAATGCCTACGACTCGCTCGGCGCGGAATGGGCGGGCAAGCCGGTGGCCTTCGTGGGCTATGGCTCCGTCGGTGGCGTGCGCGCGGTCGAGGCATGGCGCAATGTCGTGGCTAACTTCTCCATGCCACAGCTGCGCAACCAGCTGGACTTTAATATCTTCGCCGACTGGAACGATGGCGAATTCCGTCCCAGCGATGACTCCTACGAGCGCGCAAACTCCCTGCTTGCTGAGCTCGAGGACGCACTTTAAGTAAAAGGCCCTGCACCGCGCAGCGCGCTGCGTAGCATGGGGTGCATGAGTGAAAAGAAAGTAGCAGTAGTAACCGGCGCCTCTTCTGGCATTGGGGAGGCCACCGCGCGTTCTTTGGCCAAGGACGGCTGGCACGTTGTCGTGGGCGCGCGCCGCACAGACCGCCTGCAGCAGCTTGCCTCTGAGATCAGTGGCGAGGCCTATGAGCTGGACGTTACCTCCGATGTTTCTGTTTCCAAGTTCGTCTCCCACCTCGAGCGTGTAGACCTCTTGGTCAATAACGCCGGCGGTGCCAAGGGCTTGGAGCCGCTGGTCGATACCTCCATCGAGGACTGGCAGTGGATGTACGAGACCAACGTGCTCGGCACCGTGCGCATGATTCAGGCGCTTATGCCCAAGTTAGAGCGGGTGCCAGATCTTTCCGGGCTAATTATTAACGTCGGTTCCATTGCTGGCTGGACCGTGTACGAAGGCGGTTCCGGCTATAACACCGCTAAGCACGGCGTGCGCGTGATTTCCCGCGCGCTGCGGCTAGAAAATCACGATGTGCGCGTTACCGAGATTGATCCTGGCCGCGTGGCCACGGACTTTTCCTTGGTGCGCTTCAAGGGCGATGAGAAACGCGCGGCCAAGGTGTATGACGGCCAGCTCAACCTCGTGGCAGAAGACATTGCGGAGGCCATCCGCTGGGTCGCCGCCCAACCGGCCCACGTCAACGTGGATACGATGACCATTAAGCCGCGCACGCAAAGCTAAGGCCCCGCGGGCCTCTGCAAAGAGCAGCGGCGGGGCGGGGCCTAGGCTTTATCTTCCTGCTTGAGCCTTATTGCAGGCCAAACTGATCCCATGCGGCAGGGGCCAGGTTCTGGTACACGTGCTTGTGCTCTTGGTATTCGGCAAGGCCGGTGGGGCCCAGCTCGCGGCCGTTGCCAGACTGCTTGTAGCCGCCCCATTCCGCCTGCGGCAGGTACGGGTGGAAATCATTGATCCAAATGGTGCCGTGGCGCAGGGCGCGGGCAACGCGCTCGGCGCGGCCGGCATCGGAGGTGTACACCGCGCCAGCCAGGCCATACTCGGTATCGTTTGCGATCTCGATGGCCTCTTCTTCGGTGGTGAAGGTCTCGATGGTCACGGTCGGGCCGAAGGCCTCATCGTGGACGCAGTCCATCTCGCGGGTAGCGCCATCGATGATCGTGGGCAGGTAGTACACGCCCTGGCCCAGATCCGTGGTGCCGGTGCCGTGCTGGCCGTTGGTGTCCTCGCTGGTGGCGGCGCGGCCTCCGGTGAGGATCTTGGCGCCTTGTTCGCGGGCCTTGTCCACGTAGGCTGCTACCTTCTCGCGGTGGTCGGCCGAAATAAGCGGACCAGTCTCGGCCTTGTCATCGGTGGGTCCACCGATCTTGATCTTCTCGGCGCGCTCGACCAGTGCGGCAACGAACTTATCGTGCAGGGACTCTTCCACCACGATGCGCGAGCCGGCGGAGCAGACCTGGCCGGAGTGGAAGAAGGCGCCGTTGAGCGCATTATCCACGGCGACGTCGAAGTTGGCATCAGCAAAGATAACGTTCGGGTTCTTGCCGCCGAGCTCTAGCGCCGTGCGCTTGACGGTTTCGGCCGCGTTCTTTGCAATCAGCTTGCCGGTAACGAGGCCGCCGGTGAAGGAGACCATGTCCACGTCGGGGTGCTGGGAGAGCGGATTGCCGCAGTTAGCGCCGGCGCCGGTGATGAGGTTGCCCACGCCATCCGGCAGGCCGCATTCCTTTAGCGCCGCCATGAGCAGCATCGCGGTGTGCGGGGTCAGTTCCGCTTGCTTGAGCACGAAGGTATTGCCGGCAGCAAGTGCTGGGCCAACCTTCCAGGACACCTGCAGCAGCGGGTAGTTCCACGGGGTAATCAGGCCGCAGACGCCCACCGGCTCGGCGTCGATGCGCGAGCGCAGGTTGGGATCTTGCGGGTCGACCACGCGGCCGGCTTGGTGCTGGGCCAGGGTGCCAAAGTACTCGAAAGCATTGGCAATATCGTCCATATCGCCCAGGGATTCCTCGTAGCGCTTGCCGGTATCCGCGGATTCGGCTTGGGCGAAAAGCTCCTTGTGCTCACGGATGAAATCCGCCAGGCGGATGACAATCTTGCCGCGCTCGGCGGACGGCGTTGCGGCCCACTCGCCCTTATCGAATGTTTCACGTGCAATCTGGATGGCGCGGAGTGTATCTGCCTCGGATGCCTCAGAGACGACGCCGACGGTGGAGCCATCGGCAGGGCAGACAATGGTGCGGGTCTCGCCATCCTGGGCGGCCTCCCACTGGCCGTTGATGAAGAGCGATTTCGGGGCATCACCGGAGTGCACGCCCTGGAGCAGTTCGGTGGTCGTGGGATCGAACAAGGTGTTCTGGGTGCTCAAAGTGAAAGCAACCTTTCTCTAATTGAGGCGGTATCGCCCGCCAGTTTAACTATCTTCGCGCCAGGTGCGTTCCGGCTCGGCGCCATCGGAGACATCGGAATCGCCCGGCTGGCTTTGCTGCATGTAGAGGAATGCCAGGTGGCGCTCGTACAGGTCCAGCACGTTATTGATGATCTGGTTTTCGGAGTAGCCGTAGACGTCATAGCCCAGCGAACCGGTCATGTCATAGACCTCCAGGCGGTAGTACTCGCCGTCGCCCTCGCAGAAGTCCGGGCGCTCCGCGGAAACCGGGAAGAGCTGGTAGCGGAATTGGCGCTCGTTGTGCAGCCGGACCTCGAGATCGAGCTGGGGCAATTCGGCATCGGGAAGCTCACTGGTAAGCAAGATGGCGTCATAGCCGCGGGTGCGCATTTGCGTGGCCACCTGCTCGAGGGCGTAGGCGGCAGTTCCCCGCAGGTAGTCATCCATGTCCTGTTTGGTGGGGAAGGAGTTGGCGCGGTCCAGGCGGTTCTTCCACAGGTTGGAATCGCTCGGCTCGCGCTCGGTGCGGCTGCTGATGGCGCCGTGCAAGGCGGTTTTCCGGGCCTCGCGCTGGACGATTTCCAGGCGCAGCGACTTCCAGAGCGAGAACATGATGAGGTAGACCACGAACGCGAAGGGCAAGCCCATGACCACGGTTGCGGACTGCACGGTGGCAATGCCATCGAGCTGCAGCAACGCCAAGGTGAGCGCGCCGACGGTAATGGACCAGAAAATGCGCAGCCACCGGGCGCCATCCTGCCGGTTATCCGTGATGCGGGAGGTGAAGTTGGACATGACCAGCGCACCGGAGTCCGCCGAGGTGATATACAGCAGGAGGCCGATGAAGGTGGTCAGGAAGATGACGATGGCGGAGCCAGGGAATTCCTGGAGCATGTCATAGAAACCCTGCTCCGGAACGTTGATGGCGTTTTCCGCAAATTCCGGATAATCACCGGAGCGCACCATGTCCAGGGCGGTATTGCCAAAGAAGGACATCCACATCAAGATGAACAGGAAGGGGAAGGTCAGCGTGCCCAGGATGAACTGGCGCAGCGTGCGGCCGCGGGAAATGCGGGCCAGGAATAGGCCAACGAAGGTTGCCCAGGCAATCCACCAGGCCCAGAAGAAGAGGGTCCAGGACTGCATCCAGGTATCTACGCTGGCTTGGTCCTCAGCAAAGGCGAAGGTCTCCAGCGTCCAGGAGGGGAACTTGGAGACGTAGTCACCGATATTGGTGACGATGGCGTCGAAGAGGTAGGCGGTCTTGCCAAAGACCACGACGTAAACCATCAGCGCGATGGCCAGGTACACGTTGAGCTCAGAGAGGAAGCGAATGCCCTTATCCACACCGGATACGGCCGATAGCGTTGCGATGACCACCGCGACGATGATGAGTGCTGATTGCAGCCCCAGGCCCTGCTCGATGCCAAAGATGAGGTGGAAGCCGTAGGACAGCTGCACCACGCCGATGCCCAGGGAGGCGGTGACGCCGAAGACGGTGCCCAGCATGGCGGCAATGTCCACGGCCGAACCAATGGGTCCGTGCACGCGCTTGCCGATGAGCGGGTACAGCGCCGAGCGAATAGCCAGCGGCATATTCAGGCGGTAGGCGAAGTAACCAAAAGCCATGCCCATCAGCGCATAGAGCGCCCAGCCGGTAAGCCCGTAGTGGAACATGGCATAGACCACGGCCTCTTTGGCGGCCTCCATGGTTTCGCCATCGCCCACCGGCGGATCCATGTACATCGTGACCGGCTCGGCCACGGCGAAGAACATGAGGTCCACGCCGATGCCGGCGGCAAAGAGCATGGATACCCACGAGAAGGTATTGAATTTGGGCCGGGAGTGGTCCGGTCCCATGCGGATGCTGCCGGTATTGGAAAAGGCGATGTAGAGGACAAAGACCACGGCGATGGTGGCGGTCAGGACGTAGAACCATCCCAGGTTCGTGCCAATCCATCCGGTGACGCTGGCGAGTGTATTCGCCGCGGACTCCTGCCCGAAGCCCGCGTACAGCGCCATGGCGATGATGAGGACACCGGAAATGATAAAGACCGGCCAATTGGGCTTGGGCGCGGCCACCTCATCGGCGCCGACATCATCGCCGGTTTCGGCCTTGTAGCTGCCGACGATGGCGCGTACTTGGTTGCGCGGTTTACGGCCCTTGTCCCCAGCTGAGCGAGTATCCCCAGCGGAGCGAGCGAGAGAGGTGTCGGAGTCCCCTGTGCGGGACTCCTCATGGTCGTGCGGACCAAGGTTAGCCATCTACTTCTCCTAGTCTTGATCGATTAAGTACCGAATCCTTCGCACGAGTGCCCCATAGTCCCCGAAAAAGAGGGGTGAGAGATAGGTTGGTGGCATAAATCATATGCGGGCAATCTATGCGTAAAGACCCCGGATTTCATCTACTTAGATGCATATCCGAACACCGTAAATATACATTAATCTGGGAAAACGTCCACCGGATATGTATTCTGGGGTGGCTATTGTGCATAAATGAAAGCGAAAAAGCGCAGATTTTTTGCGCAGGATACAATGGATCCGCCCGAAATACGGCGAGAACTACGTGTGAGATGTCTCACAGAAGGAAGGGGATTTATGGGTATTGTGGACAAGTTGACTAAGAAGCGCTCGACAAAGAGGGCGACGGATGAGGTCAGCGATGTGGTCGTCGTCGGCGGTGGCTCTGCAGGCTCCGTCATCGCGGCTCGCCTGACCGAGGACAAAGACACCCGCGTGCTCGTTCTTGAGGCCGGCCGCCCGGATTCCCTGTGGGACCTATTCATCCACATGCCTTCCGGTTTCTCTTTCCCCATCGGGGCAAAGAACTATGACTGGATGTATGAATCCGATCCGGAACCGGAAATGAATGGTCGCCGCATCTACCATGCGCGCGGCAAGGTGCTTGGCGGTTCTTCTTCCATCAACGGCATGATCTACCAGCGCGGCAACCCCATGGACTACGAAAAGTGGGGCCAGAACCCGGGCATGGATAACTGGGATTTTGCCCACTGCTTGCCGTATTTCAACCGCATGGAAACCACCGCTGCCGCAGAAGACGATGATCCGCGCCGCGGCCACGATGGCCCGCTCTACCTGTCCCGCGGACCTGCTACCTCGGAGCTTTTCCAGGCGCTATTCAAGTCGGTACAAGAGGCTGGCTATAACCTAACCAATGACGTCAACGGTTACCGCCAGGAAGGTTTTGCCCCCTTCGATCGCAATATCAAGCACGGCAAGCGTTGGTCTGCTGCCCGCGCCTACCTGTACCCCAACCAGGACCGCGACAACCTCGAGGTTCGTACCCGCGCATTTACCACCAAGATCCTCTTTGAAGGCACCAAGGCAGTGGGCGTGGAATACGAGTGGCAGGGCGGCACCCACCGCGTCTTCGCAGACAAGATCGTCTTGTCCGCCGGTGCCATCAATACCCCGCAGCTGCTAGAGGTCTCTGGCGTGGGCGACCGCGAGATCTTGGAAAAGCACGGCATCGACGTGGTCAAGCACCTGCCAGGCGTGGGTGAGAACCTGCAGGACCACCTCGAGGTCTACATCCAGTACGAGACCACCAAGTCCACCGCTTCCTCCCAGCCTTACCTGGATAAGTGGCGTTGGCCGTTTATGGGCCTGCAGTGGTTGCTGACGAAGAAGGGCCCAGTGGCTACCTCGCACTTTGAGGGCGGCGGTTTCGTGCGCTCCAACGAGGATGAGGCCTACCCGAACTTGATGTTCCACTTCCTGCCCATGGCGGTGCGCTATGACGGCCAAAAGGCCGACGTTAAGCACGGCTTCCAGTGGCACGTTGGCCCGATGTTCTCCGATACCAAGGGCCACGTGCACATCAAGAGCTCCGATATCCGGCAAAAGCCCTCCATCCTCTTTAATTACCTGCGCACCGAGCAGGACCGCCGCGAATGGGTAGAAGCCGTCCGCGTCGCCCGTTCCCTGCTGGATACCAAGGCGATGGAGGAAGTTGGCGCCCGCGAGTTCAGCCCGGGCCCAGAGGTCCAAAGCGATGAGGAAATCTTGGAGTGGGTCCGCAATGACGGCGAGACCGCACTGCACCCATCCTGCACCGCCAAGATGGGCGATGAGTCCGATCCCATGGCCGTGGTGAACCCAGAGACCATGGGTGTATGGGGCGTCGAAGGCCTCTACATTGCGGATGCCTCCGTCTTCCCGTCCGTGACCAACGGCAATATCTACGCCCCAACCATGATGGTGGGCGAGAAGGCTGCCGACCTCATCGCCGGCCGTACCCCGCTGGAGCCAAACCACGCTGAGTGGTACAAGGCCAAGCAGGATATGCCGCTCTACGCTGAGGGCGAAGCAGTCCGCGATCACAAGCACTCCATCCAGGGCGCTGACCACTAAGCACCCTCCCGCCGGATGGCTGTAGCGCCGCGTTCCCTTTTCCTGGGGGCGCGGCGCTTTTGCTTGCCGACGTCCCCCCTTCCCACCGCGCACCCCTACGCCTGACCAGAACCATGATTTAATCGCCTCGCAAGGAACCAGGTCCACTGTAATGGGCCGCCAGAGTAAAGGAGGGCATTGATGCTCAGCATTATCGCTCTAGTCATTAGTATCGTTTTCGCCGTTGCCGTTATTAAAAAGCTCGATGACATCGATGCGCACTTAAAGGAACTACTCGCCTCGCGCGAAGATGGCGAAACACCGCGTTAATCGTGCGGGTGGCTAAGGAGATGGTGAACGAATTTCGAATTAACCAACTGCAAAAGGCCCATACCGACCGTGAAATGGAATTTTCCTGCGATGTAGCTTGAAGGGCTATGGCTTCGTAGATCAAAGTGGTTTCCAAGCAGCAGTGCCAGTACTTTGTACGCGGGGTAGCCAACACCGCCGACTTCAAGTAAGTATCATTCCCGGATACCAGCGAAAAGAGTTAGTCATTTGGCTATTAGAAAGCTTCGCTACGTGTGGTTCGACCCGTACGCAATGTCCGTGAGTGTCTAGCCCTTGATGGAGAACCTGGTGTCAGTGTCGCTGGCCGCACCTACGCCGCCGTCATGTCCGCCGACACCCTGTTCATCACCATCCCCACAGGGGTGGGTGTGGACATCCACGTGAAGATTCTGGAGAACTTCGCCGCCCACGCCCCCCGCGTTGGGTTGGCAGCCGAACCGCGAAGGACCAGTCATCGGCTATCCCATCGACTAATTCTTGCAGGTGGCGGGACTTTCGCGTGACTGTTAGTTCACCCCATTTTAAATAGTTCATCGCATACTGTATAATTCAGCGCATGCTGACTATTGCTTCGCGCCTCGACGTCATGAACCGGCTCGGCCGGGCCATGGCTGATCCGACGCGCTCCCGAATCCTGCTAACCCTACTAGACGGTCCGAGCTACCCGGCCGTGCTCGCGCAAAGCTTGGATCTGACCCGCTCGAACGTCTCGAACCACCTATCCTGCCTGCGCGATTGTGGCATTGTCGTAGCTGAGCCGGAGGGCCGCAAGACCCGCTACGAAATCGCCGATCCCCACCTCGCGGCAGCGCTCGAAGCGCTGGTCCACGCGACGCTGGCCGTCGACGAGAATGCCCCCTGTATCGACACTGAGTGCTCGGTGCCCGACTGCGGCGAGAAAGGAAAGAACGCATGAGTTCAGCATGTGGATGCGAACACGAAACCGGCACGGAGATTGACGAGCTCGATCGGCCATGGTGGAAGGACCCTGAGCTACTGCTGCCGATCTTCTCCGGCGTAGCCCTCATAACAGGACTGGCGCTGGACTGGTCCGACTTGGAGACGCCCGCGACGGTACTGTATTGGGTTGGCCTGCTGTTGGGCGCTTACACGTTCGCGCCTGGAGCGATCCGAAACCTTGTCACGAAGCGCAAGCTCGGCATTGGCTTGCTAATGACGATCAGCGCGGTCGGCGCGGTGATCCTCGGATTCGTCGGAGAGGCCGCGGCGCTAGCGTTCCTGTACTCGATCGCCGAGGCACTGGAAGACAAGGCGATGGACCGGGCCCAAGGCGGACTGCGGGCACTGTTGAAGCTGGTACCGCAGACCGCGACGGCACAGCGGCCGAGGTCGCAGCGAAGGACCTCGAGGTTGGCGAGCTAATGCTCGTGCGCCCCGGGGAGCGGATCGCCACGGACGGCATCATTCGGTCCGGGCGCTCCAGCCTTGACACCTCAGCGATCACCGGAGAATCCATTCCGGAGGAGGTTGCGCCCGGCGACGAAGTGCCTGCGGGAGCGATCAACTCCGCCGGGGTGCTGGAGGTCGAGACGACCGCAGCTGGAACGGACAACTCGCTGACCACACTCGTGGACCTAGTCGAGCAAGCGCAGGCGGAAAAGGGCGACCGCGCCCGGATCGCCGACCGGATTGCCCAACCCCTAGTGCCCGGGGTGATGATCCTGGCGGTGCTGGTCGGCGTTATCGGCTCGCTGCTGGGCGACCCTGAGACGTGGATCACCCGTGCGCTGGTAGTCCTGGTCGCAGCGTCACCGTGCGCGCTGGCAATCTCCGTGCCGCTGACGGTCGTGGCCGCGATCGGCGCGGCCAGCCAGTTCGGAGTGGTCATCAAGTCCGGCGCGGCGTTCGAGCGGCTCGGCGGCATCCGTCACCTGGCAGTGGACAAAACCGGAACCCTTACCCGCAACCAGCCTGAGGTTACCGGAGTGGTCCCGGCAGACGGATTTGATCGGCCGCAGGTGCTTTCCTTCGCGGCAGCAGTTGAGCAGCAATCGACACACCCCCTCGCCGCAGCGATCGCGGCAGCGGGGCCCGAAGCGCCCACCGCCTCGGACATCAGCGAGGAAGCTGGGCATGGCATCGGCGGCACCGTCGAAGGCCGACGGGTGCTGGTGGGCAGCCCCCGATGGATCGACGCCGGGCCACTGAAAGCAGACGTTGAGCGCATGGAGTCCGAGGGCCAGACCTGCGTCCTGGTCACCGTCGATGACGCTCTCGCCGGGGCGATCGGGGTCCGTGATGAGTTGCGGCCCGAGGTGCCCGAAGCCGTGCAGGCCCTGCACGCCAACGATGTGGAAGTAAGCATGCTCACCGGCGACAACACTCGCACCGCCCGGGCGCTGGCTGGAATCGCCGGAATCGACGACGTGCGCGCCGAGCTGCGCCCTGAGGACAAGGCAAGCATCGTCGCCGAATTCTCCTCCAAGACGCCGACGGCGATGATCGGCGACGGCATCAATGACGCGCCGGCACTGGCGGGTGCGACGGTGGGCATAGCGATGGGAGCGACCGGCTCTGACGCCGCGATCGAGTCTGCTGACGTCGCCTTCACCGGCCACGACCTCCGGCTAATCCCGAAGGCGCTGCAGCACGCCCGCCGAGGAAGCCGGATCATCAACCAGAACATCGTGCTGTCTCTGGCCATCATCATCGTGTTGATGCCACTGGCGATCAGCGGCGTGCTGGGTCTGGCCGCCGTCGTGTTGGTTCACGAGGTCGCCGAAGTGATCGTGATCTTGAACGGCCTGCGGGCTGCGCAAGCGAAGCGCTGAGGCTGTGACCGGCAAGTCTCATAGGGGTTAAACCACACGCCGAGCGGACACACCTTGGGCCAGGCACGTCATTCGAGTTCACGGTCCGTCTCCGTGGAATTGGGATCGTACCCGGTGGCCTGTCCGTTCTCGGTGCGTGTGGGCACGGGGGCTGTGGGCGAGCCACCACCCGGCACGTGCCCCAGCCGGTCAAGGGCCCCGAGCGCTTGGCGTCTCCAGTGCAGATCGTGGAAGGATCGAACTTGCTCAGGGACCAAGCGTCACTGCGAGACTCTTTTCGTCCCGCAACTTGAATAGTTCAGCGGCCTTGATACCACGGACATCCATTCGGAGTGCTGCCGAGTCTCATCGACACAGCCCGCGACTACCTGGGCAGTGTGTTTGACAAAGGACCCCACCCTCATCAGCGTTGCCGAGCCCTCGCCGTTCCAGTTGCCGTAACCGACTAGATGCAGATTCTTCACCGCGGTTTCGCGGCCGCGCATGAGGTGGCGGAATAGACCGAGAGCCGAACGAAAACCAGCGCACCAGATCAGATGGTCGTGCTCACTCAAGCTATCGAAGATGGGGGATGTCCCCGAGGTTCGGGCCGGAATCGCCGCCGAGAATCCGGCGGCGGCCGCGTCGGCGAACGAACAGACCGCGCTTCAACCTACCCCCAATAACGCGAAGCGTCATCAACGCCCCGCGTTACACGTTTAATTTGAACTCGACCACGTTTCAGTACAGGGTAACCTCCTAATCGATAGGTAGCGCTTCCGCCGCAGTCGCCCCGGCAGCTGCGGGGGCAGGAGCGTAAACCGTCTTCAAGCTCTACCCGTGACTGCCAGCTCGTGGGCCCATTTGAGACTCGCGTGTAATGGACGTTCCTGAAGTATCTATGTAAACCTTTGTACTCTAGAGCTATGTTTCGAATGCCGTTTCGGCGCGGTGGACGACGGACCACCGAGGGCCATCCGCACGACGCGACCACGCTCGCCAGCTCACCCGAACCTAACCCAGATCACGCATGGAAGACACTCGCATTGGTGAACGAGTGGATTCGCCACTCAGATGCGAAGGCCAGCGTGACACTTGCCTTCACCGGGGTGATGGCAACAATGACATACAACCTCGCAAAGGACGTTACTTCCCGGACTGTATTGTTCGACACTCTCGTTGGGTTGACCTGCTTGTTGCTTTTTATTACCGGCGCTTGGTGCGGATGAACACTGACACCGAGAGTCAAGGACAAGGATGCAGATCGAGACGCGATCAACAGACTGTTTTTTGGAAGCATCGATCGAAATTTCAGGGGCAAGAGGCATGAGTACAGCGAGGTGCTCCATGTACTGACCTCTAACCCTGTTGAGCTGACGAAAGATCTCGCTGACCAGATACATGTCAATGCTCGGATTGCCACGGTAAAAGCATCCGCCGCAAAGTGGGCCATCCGGTACGCTCTCGCTGCAGGAGCCGCTATCGCAGTCCTGTCCCTCGTTGTCGGTATCACGAACAGTTAGGACGCAAATGGACGGCAACTATAGACCGTATGACTGGAAGGCCAGCTCGGCACGGATCCAAGCGATCCTGGACCAGCCGGCAGGAGCGTATGAGGAGGTAGACGGACTCCCTGACCGAGACAAGCTCACGTTCTCTAACGGCTTCTACGGCATGTGCTCGGCGATCTTCATTGACATCCGAGATTCGTCCGGCCTGACATCGAAGCACAAGAGACCCGTTCTTGCGAAGATCTACCGGTCGTTTATCTCGGAAATGGTCGCAGTCCTAAACTCCAACTCTAATGTGCGCGAGGTCAATATCGTCGGCGACTGCGTGTGGGCCTCCTACAAGACGACGCAGGTCAACCACATCGACGATGTGTTCGCTACAGCAGCGCAGGCCAATACCCTCCTAGACCTCCTCAACCACCACTACGAGAAAGCAGGGATCACCCAGCTCAGCATCGGCATAGGCGTTGAGTACGGGCGGGTCCTCATGATCAAGGCGGGTTATAGCGGCAGCACGATCAACGACGTCGTATACATGGGCGACGTCGTCAACAGGGCAGCCCATCTAGCGCACCTAGCGGGGCGCGGTTGGGGATCGAGCCCGGTTGTCGTCGGAGGCGTCTTCTACTCGAACCTGAACGATCACAACCAAGGCCTACTCCGGCCGCAGGGGATGCCCGGCATCGGAACCGTGTACCAGGGAAATCCCATCATCCCGCAGATGGACGAGTGGATCAGCTCCCTCAGTTGACATCTCCCGTCAGACAGACCACCAGAACGTCGACCCATAGATCCGATAGCCCATGTCGGAGGTCCCCAGGTCAGTCCACATGTTCTGCTTCGGGTTACCCCCTAGCTTCGAGGTCTCATTCAGCCTGTTGTAGACGTCGGCGGTGATGTAGGTCGGGTAGCGAGGATCGAGCGCAGCCAGCTTCGCCGCATTGTTTGCTGCGTTCCCAACCCACACCAAGTCATTGCTGCCTCGGATGCCTGTTCGGGCGACGAAAAGCTTCGAGGTATCGATGCCGACCCGCTGCTTGAGCACGAAGGTGCTCTTCGGGTACTTCTCAGCGATTTTCGCTGCCACGATATTCTTCGACGCCCAGTTGATCTGGAGCCCACACTTCGCGGCAGCGGTGTTCTTCGAGTCCCCGATGAACACACCCATGACACGGTCCCCATCGTAGGCCGTGATGATACCACCCCGCGCTCGAATGATCTTAGCTGCACAATAGAGATAGCTCTTGTAGACCTCCGCAGCGAACCAGTCCTTGTACCCCTTGACCATCTTCGTCGACGACGCAAGATCCGCGTAGAGGACAGTTGCGTCGAGCTCGACAGCAAGGTTCTTCAGCGGAAGGTCATCGGCGTCGGGCACCTTCTGGCCTGCGCGACGTTCCCACTGTTCGTCGACGGTCTTCTGGACGTACTCCTCCAGGTCATCTTTCAGACTCATGCCGAGGCTCCTCCCCACGATCGCTCTAACCGTTTGCTCATTCAGCTTACCCATTGCGCGGTGTCAAGGGGTTGCTGCAATAGGTCTGCTCGCGACCTTTCACATACACCAGAGGTTATATGACGAAACAGAACTCCACGGAGGGGCGAAAGAAGACAAGATCGCTCCCCGTTACGAAGAGCTAGCACCGCAGAAGTTGCGCTCAAGTCTGATTCGGACTCATTCTCACAGTCAGTCGCGGGGCGAAAACCAACTCAGCGCGGTCCCGACTGCAACTAAAACTGAAGTGCCCCGAGTTTTGTTCCTAGGCATTTGCCTTGATTTCTATTATTGCCTGTGGCGGGTTCTGCTTCCAAAACTCGGTTTCCACTTCGACCGGGGTTCGGTATCCCAAGCTTTGGTGGAGCCTAGTCTCGTTCCACCATGACACCCACTCGAATGTCGCAATTTCTACCTCTACAACGTCATTCCACCTGCGAGTATGGACTAGCTCGTTCTTATGAGGGGCCGTTAACGTTTTCAGCCAGAGCATTGTCGTAGGAGTCACCGACAGTCCCAGTGGAAGCGGCAATCCCGTGCTGGGTAAGTCGCTCGTTGTAGACAACGCTGACGTACTGCGAGCCGTGATCCGAATGGTGAATGAGACCTGTTGTTTCCCTCGCACTCTTGGGTCGCTTGGTTGAGTGCTTGCAGCGGCAAAGCTTCGGTCCGCATCGAATCTGACAGCGCCCACCCGACGATCCGCCGGGAGTAGACGTCGGTGACAAACGCGGTGTAGACGAATCCTTTTCGTGTCCGTACATAGGTAATGTCAGCCACCCACAGTTTATTCGGGCCTTGAGCTTTAAATTCACGCTCGACCAAATCTGGGCGCAAATCAGGCACGTTAGCTTTTCGGATTGTGATTGGTGATCCGCCTGTGCCTTTGCCAGAAACGCCAGCCAGGCGCATCAGTCGGGCGGTTTGTTCACGCCCGATATCGATTCCGTCACGGCGAAGAGCATGCCACATTTTCCGCACACCTAAGACACCATAATTATCCCGATGAACAGCACTAATGCGTTCAACCAGAACACCCGTCGCGAAGTCGACGAGCACTTAACCCGCGAGCCTTGGACTGGCGATACCCACGCGAGGTGATAAACCCACCAGCCCGGTTATTTTTCAACGTCTTACAAATGAACTCGGGCAGAGAAACGATTCCGGTATTCATCGATGAACCGGATCATTTCTTAACGTTTCGGGTCGAGTCATGAGGCGAAAAAAGCCGAGGCAGCCTTCAACAACTCATTAGTATCGCGTAGCTGGTGATTTTCACGGCGCAGCCTGGCATTTTCGGCGGCCAAATCTTCAGGTACAGGTTCTGGGATGTTTCCTGCACGGCGGGCAGGCTTAAGTCCATTGACGAGCCGTGTGCCATGAAACCCCCAGCTTTGGGGCTACTGCCTGGCACGCGGGGCGCATCGACATATTTTCCGCCACGATGCGGTCTTCCACGAGACGGACCACACGGTCCTTTGCATCCTGGTCAAATTTTCTTGGCATGTTCCAGATTTTCCCATCTACTCAAACGGAACAAAACCTGGGACACTTCACTACTATTATTTACAGACTGAAACCTCTATCTGGTACAAGGATCTAGTTCATGACCATTTCCTCACTTCTTACCCTGATGGGGATTTGGCTCGCGGCTTTGGTGTCTCCGGGCCCGGATATCGTGCAGGTCATCCGCGTGGCCCCACGATCCACGCGCGCCGGGCTATTGTGCGCGGTGGGGGTATTTAGCGGGACGGTCTTTTGGATTGTCGCCTCCCTGGCCGGGTTATCGGCGCTAATTACGGCGCGGCCGGGCGTGCTGAGCATCTTGCAATTGCTCGGTGGGCTTTTCTTGCTGTACATGGGCGTATCGTCCCTGCGCAGTGGGTTAGCCGCGCGGCGCGCACCCGCCCGCGAGGTGGACACGGAAGACTATGCGGACCAGGCGCGGGCGGCTGGCGATGCCGACGTCGAAGACATGACCAACTGGCGGGCCTTCAAGCTGGGGCTGGTGACTAACCTGTCGAACCCCAAGGCTCTTGTATTTTTCGGTGCGGTATTCGCCCAATTCATCCGCCCGGATATGTCCGTGGGGTGGACTATCGCGGTGGCGTTAATCCTCGCGGCCATGTCCTTCGCGTGGTTTTCCGCCTTTGCGCTGCTCGTGCGCGCGGCCGCGCGGTGGACGGCGCGGTATTCCGCCGGCATCGATATGGTCTCAGGCCTCGTCTTTGGCCTGCTCGGTGTGGTGATGGCCGGGGAGGGCGCCACCGCGCTGCTGAAGTCACAGTAGTTACCTGTTTCGCTGCAGGTGAGACACTTCCTACAGTTGAATGCGTTAGTAAAAATGCATACGAATGTGGAGGTGTTAGGTGGCTATAGGTGCCCTTGTGACCCTGATGGGCGTATGGTTCGCGGCCATGGCTTCGCCGGGGCCGGATGTAGTGCAGATTATCCGCCTGGGTGCGCGGTCCACCCGCGCGGCGGTGTGGGTGGCCATTGGCAGCACGACAGGCCTTGCCCTCTGGACCATCGCGTCGCTCGCCGGGCTTTCGGCATTGATCTCTACGCATGAGGGCATCCTGGTGCTCCTGCAGGTCCTAGGCGGCAGCTATCTGCTGTGGATGGCCTATAGCGCGATTTCCTCCGGCCTGCGGGAACGGCGCGCACCCGCCACCGTCGTGGGCACGGAAAAGCAGGCACCCCAACCGCGCGGATTCACCCCGGACGGCATCATCAAGGCAAAGACGGCCTACCGCATGGGGTTGGTCTGCGATCTTTCCAACCCCAAGGTGGTCATCTTCTTCGGCGCCATCTTTGCCAATTTCATCGACCCAGGAATGGGCGTGGGCGGAAACGTCGTCGTCGCAGCGGTACTGGTACTAGAAAGCTTGGTGCTCTTCGTCGGCGTCGGCTTGAGCACGCGCGCGGTATCGAAGTGGATGGCCAAGAACTCGGCGTGGGTGGACATCGTCAGTGGCATCGTCTTCCTGCTCCTCGGCGTGGTTATCCTCTTTGAAGGCATCCGCGGGCTTATTGCGATGTAGGCTGAAGTTATGATTTTTACTACCACAAATACCGTCGATGGTTATGAAATCACCAAATACCTGCGCATCATCGCTGGTGAGACCGTTACCGGCATCAATATGCTCAAAGACTTCGGGGCATCGATACGCAATATCACCGGCGGTCGCGCCTCCGGCTATGAAAGCGAAGCCATCAAGGCCCGCGAGGCGGCGCTGGATGAATTGTGGCGCCGCGGCCAGGAATTGGGCGCTGATGGCGTGGTGGGCATCGCCTTCGACTATTCCCCAATGGGCACCAATAATGACATGCTGTTGGTCACCGCCACGGGCACGGCGGTCTCCCTGCGCGCGCGTGACTAAGTGCGTGCACCCCCACCCATAGTCGCGCGGCAGCGGGCTCTGGGTAAGCTGGGCGGCATGCTTGAGGTTGCAATTTCTGGCGAGTCCATCAAATTGGGCCAGTTTATTAAACTGGCTAGCTTGGTCGGCACCGGTGGTGAAGCCAAGGAACTTATCGCAGAAGGCGCGGTGACGGTCAACGGTGAGACCGAAACCCGCCGCGGCGCCACGCTGCAGATTGGCGATGAGGTGTGCATCGAAGGCACCTGCGCGCGCGTGGGCGAGCCCGACGATGATGATGACTATTTTGATGAAGCCACCGCAGATGATGACTTTGATCCGGAAAAGTGGAGGAATCTATAAATGCCCGCATTTGAAGCCGAAGTAGGCATGCCCTACTGGATCGATCTGACCACCTCGGATCCCCGCAAGTCCGCCCACTTTTATGAGCAGGTCTTGGGCTGGGAAATCTCGGCCGAGTCCCAGGAGGACAACCCCTATCAGATGGCGCGCCTGCAGGGCCTGCCCATCGCCGGCCTCATCCCGCAGCCGGAGGAAGCCCCCATACCGGATACCTGGGTGACCTACTTCCTCTCCAAGGACATCGACGGCGATTGCCAGCGCACGGAGAATCTCGGCGGGCGCATCCTCGCCGCGCCCCAGCCCGTGCAGCTGGGCCACATGGCCCTGCTTGCCGATGCCGCCGGCGGCATGTTCGGCCTCATCCAGCCCTCCGGCCCGGAGCACTTCGTTGCCGGTGGCGAACCCGGCACCCCGGTATGGCACGAGTTGACCGCCACGACGCGATTCCAGCAGGCCATGGACTTTTATGGCGAGCTATTCAACTGGGAGATTCGCGCCATGGAGTCCGAGGACGAGAATTTCATTTACGCCACGGCGGAAGAAGACGGCGCGCCGTTTGCAGGCTTGTGGAATGCCGAAGGCCAGTTCCCACCCCAGGTGCCGAGCTTCTGGCAGACCTACCTCGGGGTGCGCGATATCGATGCCGCCGCCAAGAAAGCGGTAGAGCTCGGCGGTGAAATCATCCGCGAGCCGTGGGATTCCCCCTTCGGGCGCATGTGCCTGCTCGCGGATTCCACCGGCGCGACCGTCACCCTGACTGAGGTCGAAGACGCCCCCGAGGATGAGCCCACCGAATCCGATGACGTGCTCAACCCCACCAGGGACTAAGCGGCAGGCAAGAGGCGTTTATGTCAGACTCCTCTGATTTGGCACAGCGCGTACTAGCCATCGTGGCCGTTATCCCGCCCGGCAATGTGTCCTCCTACGGGGAGGTGGCAAAACTCGCCGGGTGCGGGGCCCGCAATGTCGGCACCGTCATGAATAGGCACGGTGGTAACGCCGCCTGGTGGCGTGTGGTCCGCGCCAATGGTGCCTCCCACGATCCCGTTCGCGCGGAAGAATACTGGGACCGCGAGGGCATCGAGCACTCCCACGGGCGCGTTGCCATGCATAAGCACGGCATGGATGCGCGGGACCTAAGCGAATTATTGGGCGATGATGCTATGCGCGATGAATGATTTCTCCACCACGCATAGTTGCATTCACCGGAATAGAAGATAGCTCTTCAGTCGGGGTTTCAAGCGGGTTTTGCTGCAAGAAGGCGATATCTGCAAGGAATCCTTCTTCAATTTTTCCTTTGTGTCCACTCCAACCGGTAGCACGTGCGGAACCAATCGTATAGGCATCGATAGCTTGCCGTACGCTTATGCGCTCAGCAGGGGAATACGCACTATTGGAAGAGGTTAATCTTTCTACAAAAGATTGGATAACCTTTAACGGGGCGCCTTCAGCTACAGGCCGGTCAGAGCTTCCAGGTAATACGGCGCCGGCATCAAGTAACCTCTTAGCTGGGTAAGAATCCTTAACTCGGTCCGGCCCCAAGAGCTCTGCCATGCTATCGCCGAATGCCTTAATAAAATGTGGCTGCGGGGCTAATGCGATATCGAGTTCTGCAATGCGTTGTACCTGCGCATCAGTGGTGACCCCACCATGCTCGATGCGGTGAGGAATGGTAGGGCGCCCATAAGCGGCGGTTGCCTTGTCGATGGTGTCGATGGCAAGGTCTACCGCGGCATCGCCGAGTGCGTGCATTGCTAAAGACCACCCAGAAGCGGCGGCCCGCAGCGCGCTGGCTTGCATGGCTTCTGGGTCGTGCTGGAAATAACCGGAATTTCCCGCACACTGACAATAGTCATGAGTCATAGCCGCCGTCGTCCCGAGGATGGACCCATCTGTGAAAATTTTCGTAGGTCCAATTTGTAGGCGGTTGTCTCCCAATCCCGTGCGCATTCCGGTATCGAGGGTCAGAGCTTTTGGATCATCGGCGTGATGGGGAAGGTCGTGCAAGGCGTCTAGTGTGATCATCGTCTGTACACGGTGTCGTAGAAGATTATTGTCTCGAGCATTTTGATAAGCCTGCAGTTCAAGCGGGGAATGCCCAATCCATCCACCGGCAATTCCTGCATCGGTGACAGAGGTAAGGCCTTCTGCGGCATAGACCTTGGATGCCGCCGCTAATGCCTTTTCCAAGTGAGGAAGGGACTTCGGCTCGAGGAGCTCATTAATCGGGCGCATAGCATTTTCATCTAGTACTCCAGTAGCCTTTCCGCTTTCATCCACATTGATGGTTCCCCCTTCGATCTTTTGTTCAGGGTGGGTGCCAATGCCGGCGCGTTCTAAGGCCTCAGAGTTCACTGTTATTGCGTGCCCCGAATTGTGTTTTATAAGGAGGGGCCGCCCCTTGGTAATGGAATCGAGGGTATTGATATCAAGGGGGCCGTCATTCAACAGATGTGGGTTAAAGCCCGAGGCGATGATCCACTCACCCTCAACCTCATCGAGTGATCGCTTTAGGGCGTCATACACGGTGGAACATTTACGCGCATCAGCAAGGCTAATCTCTAAGAGGGTTTCGCCGAACCATACCGAGTGCGCATGGACATCGTTGAAGCCAGGTAGGGCGTAGCTTCCTTCGGCATCGAATTCTGTGTGAGCTGAGGAAGCGAAAGGGGCCTCTCCCGCTGGGGCAATATTGGCGATTTGTTCCCCGAAAACGGCGATATCGTATAGCCTGTTCGTCTCCGTTAAGGGCAGATGAACATTGCGGATAATAGTGCTGAACTGCATCGTAACTCCCTATAGTTGCTTGGGTCACACCCTAACAGGTGGGAAATCTTCAGGGGGAGGGATTGCCGGTAAAGCTCGTTGAATTGTGCATTTATCCAATATGAAGATGATTATATTGTAAAAAATTAGGTTTGTTATAAGTTTATTTGCGCTGGGTCACAGTCTGTATAAAGTGTTGGCCAAGCTAATGAACGGAGAAAAAGTTGTCCGAACCACACAAAACGGCCCTTTCTGGGGCGCACCAGAACGAGGAAAATATAAGTGAGGAAGTCGTAAGCCAAGATATGGGACGGATTGCCTTATCGGCATTCGTCGGTACTGCCTTGGAATGGTATGACTTCTTCTTATTCGGTACAGCTTCGGCTCTGATTTTTAATCACCTATTTTTTGCATCAGGGGACCCGGCAACCGCGGCGTTGGCATCCTTTGCCACTTTTGGTGTGGGATTTTTAGCTCGTCCGCTAGGCGGCGTGCTGTTTGGTCAAATGGGCGACAGATGGGGACGCCGCCCCGCATTGATTCTTTCCATTGTGGTTATTGGTACTGCAACTGGGCTGGTAGGTGTCCTCCCAGATTACTTTGCCATAGGCATCGCCGCGCCTATCCTGCTGACATTGTTACGGCTTCTGCAAGGTATTGCAGTTGGTGGTGAATGGGGTGGCGCAACCACACTCGCTATTGAACACGCACCGGAAGAAAAGCGTGCTCGATATGCATCGCTCGTACAGGTCGGTTCGCCTGCAGGCACATTGCTTTCCTCCGGCGCTTTTGCCTTGGTCTTTATGCTGGACGATGGCCAAGTAGATTCGTGGGGCTGGCGAATTCCATTCCTTGCAGCTTTCCCTTTGCTCGGGGTAGCGCTATGGATTCGTATGCAGGTTGAAGAATCTCCTGTATTTCGGGCCTTGGAAAATGAAGCAGAAAGCGCACCAAAAGGTTCGCTCAAGGAGCTGTTTACTCAATGCGCGCCTCAGCTTTTGTGGTCGACTCTCGCTGCGCTTTTGGGTATCGGTGGATTCTTCGTGATGAACACATACGTGCTGAGTTATGGTTCTTCGGCGCTTGGGCTAGAAAGGCAGTCATTGGTCAATGCGACTGTCTTGGCCGCTGTATTCCAGATACTCATCTTGTTCTTTTTAGGCCGCCTTGCAGAGAGGATTGGCAGCAGTCGAGTGGTTGTCTTCGGCGGCATTTTAACCGCTATTGCGGCATGGCCATTGTGGCTAATGATCGACACTGGGAATATGGCATTGGTAACGGTGGCCATCGTTTTGGGGATTTGCTTTGCCACCATTCCTTATTCCGTTATTGGCGTGTTGTTGGGGCAGATGTTCCCAGCCAATCTTCGCTATTCCGGCATGGCCATTAGCTACAACGTATCAGGCGCAATCTCGGGGCTTTTGCCGCTCATTGCTACATGGTTGAACTCTTTCCATGAAGAGCAATCCATAGTTCCAGCCATTATCATCCTCATCATTATTGCTCTTGCGACTGCCCTCGGTGGGTTCATGGGAGGCCGTCACCAACGAAGCGATGATGTGCAGGTTCGGGAGAGTTAGTCGCTGACCACTAGGAGTAGGAGCTCAGCGCTAACAATCGGATCTGCGAGGTCGACTCCGCAGAGTGCTTGAATTTTTCCGATTCGGGCGCGCACGGTATGTCGGTGGACCGCGAGGCGTTCCGAGGCGGAAGCGATTTGAGAGCCAGCGAGCAAGAATGCTTGAAGAGTGGGGAGCAATTGTGTCCCGTGCTCGGTATCGTAATCAGTCAAAACATCTATGGTGGTGCGGCGGCGTTTTTCTAGTGCCTCGCGGACGTACGGGTTATGTAGCCAATCTGGTGCGGGTGATGAGTAGACGCCGCTCGTCCCGCGGTCAAGGCTATGTGCATGTTTATTCATCTGCGCTATTAGCTCGGGATTGACTTCGCGCCAGGGTATTCGCGGAAGGATTGAAACACGCACTGTTGGAAGATTGGGTGCGGAAAGTACTTTTTCCTGCGATACATCGTCTGCGGGGGCGGTGACGATTAGAGCAGCCGAGTTATCTACGGGCAGGTGGAAGTAATTGGTTCCGCCTTGTGCGGTCGTATGTTTTAGTGAAGCTAGGACTCGCCGTAACTGTGCTGGGGTGTCAGCGCACACTAAGTAAGCGGTGACGTTATCGGATGTGGAGAGTGTTGAAAATGCAGCCTCTAGGAGCATTGGCACTGAGGATTCCAATTGCACAGCTAGGGCTAGTTGTCCCAAAAGGTCCTGTGCAGTGGACCACGGGGGCTGCAGAAGCAAGCCAGCTAGCCCGACTACATGTCGGATTAGCGCGCGGTCAAAAGAGCCTATTTTTTCGGTGGCGCAGACTGTGAGCCCGTAACGATGCTGGGAATTGCTCTGGAAGTAGGTAGTTACCGTGGATAGGTTCCCTGAATTTTTAGAGTTCACAGAATGTGCCGTTGACGGTGAGTCCGAGACAGAGAAACTGGAATCATTCGTTGTTTTCAACGCATCGAGTCCTTGATACGTAGCACTTGCAATCTCAATGCCCTGGGCATCGGTGAGGGTGACTGCGGCGTGTAGCTCTTTTCCGGCATGAGTTATGAGCGAATTAATGCCTTGGGTCGCAGCACGATTTAATCGCTCTTGTTGGCGCTCAAATACGCGTCGTTGTTCTTGGTCTTGGCGGGTGAACTCCGCATTTACAGCGTTGATGATGGATATGAACGGAATGGCACGGGGGACCTCAAATAGCGTAAGGCCATGGTCTATGCATGCGCGTTCTAGCTCGGGAGGCACCTTAGAAAAAACCAAGCCGGTTCCGAATCCGATGCCGTGTACACCGGCCGAGGCCAGCGTGCGTGCGTAGAGAGAGAAGTCCGCCGGGGAGTGTTCAAAGGCCAGACCCAAGGTAAGGACGACTGCTCCTTCCTTGGTGAATTCGGTGGGATTTTTAAGTTCACTGGCTTGGACCGTGGTGAAAGACTGGTGTGGAGAATGAAGCGGGCGCAGTTGTAGTTTGCTTTGGTGAAAAAGCCAGGTAAAAGTACTGGTGCTCATAAAAGTCTCGCTTGCTGTCGGAGTAGCTATACGGTCTGTATATCACAGTGGGAAATTTCCACCATAGTGTACGTAGAGGAGAATCTATGTAGGCGGTCACAATGTATTTAGACAGGTTGAAAATCACTGTGTGGAAAGGACACGATATGCGAGAGCTTGAATACCGTTTGGAGCAAACGCGCAAGGTAGAGGGACAGCTCCCTGGCCCAAAGAGTGCTGAATGGGATGCCCGGCGTAAGGCTGCACTGCCGGCTGGGCTCAATCCAGGTTTGCCTGGCTACGTGGTGGATGCCGATGGCGGAATCCTTGTAGACGCAGATGGAAACCGATTCATCGACTTGGCTTCCGGCATTGCAGTGACCTCTGCGGGCGCCTCTAATCCGGCGGTTGTACAGGCAGTACAGGAGGCGGTCGGGCATTTCACGCATACGTCTTTTCCCATCTCACCGTATGCCTCATACGTCGAGGTTGCGGAAAAGCTCAATGCGGTGACACCCGGTGATCACGAAAAGCGCACCATCCTATTTAATTCTGGAGCGGAGGCTGTAGAAAACGCGGTCAAGATTGCCCGCAATTACAGTGGTAAAACCAGTGTGGCCGTGATGGACCGCGCGTTCCACGGCCGCACCAACCTCACTATGGCGATGACCGCCAAGCAAAGCCCTTATAAGTCAGGGTTTGGGCCATTTGCGCCGGATGTCTTCCGCGCACCGATGTCTTATCCGGTTCGCGATGGCCTTAGTGGAGAAGAAGCCGCAAAACGCACTATTACCACTTTGGAACAAGAGATCGGTGCCTCTAATTTGGCTTGTGTGGTCATCGAGCCGATCCAGGGTGAAGGCGGCTTCGTTGTTCCTGCGGAAGGTTATCTTCCCGCCATTGTTCAGTGGTGTAAGGATAATGACGTTATCTTTATCGCAGACGAAATCCAGGCTGGCATGATGCGCACTGGTACTTGGTTTGCTAGTGAGCATGAGGGCATTGTTCCCGATATGATCACTACCGCGAAGGGCATTGCCTCTGGCATGCCGCTTTCTGCTGTAACTGGGCGTGCCGAAATTATGGATGCTCCGCAACCAGGCGGCCTTGGCGGCACTTATACCGGTAACCCGGTGGCCTGTGCAGCTGCCTTGGCCACATTTAAAGAATTTGAAGAAAAAGACTTCGGCTCTCGTGCCACCCGTTTGGAAGACATTGCGCGAGAGGAACTGGCGGAGCTTATCAAGGATGAGCGTGTTGCCGACTTCCGCGGTCGCGGCGCGATGCTGGCACTGGAGTTTGTCACAGCGGACGGTGAGCCAGACTCTGAGTTGGTGCATAAGATTGCCGCCGCTGCGAAGGAGGAAGGAATTCTGATATTGACCTGTGGTCTTGACCACAACGTCATCCGCTTCCTGCCTTCACTAGCTATTCCAGAGCACTTGTGGCGCGAGGGCTTGCAGGCGGTCGTGGACAAATTCCACGAATTTAAGTAAAGCCGGTTTGGCCTTTGTGCCACCCGGCCTAGTCGCCGGTTTCCCCTTCCCAAGGCTGGATACCGGCGCGCTCCCAAGCGTTGAGGAAGGCTGTTGTCTCTTCTTCGGTGGTGATAGAAACGCGCACGCCCTCATCGAGGTAACGACGGATAATAATGCCTTCCTCCGAAATCTTTCGTTCTACTTCTTTAGCATCACCTCGTGGTAACCAGACGAAATTGGCACGTGATTCGGGAACACCGAGGGCCTGTGCCACGCGGGTGCGCTGGCGTTTGGTTTCGTCCACGCGTGCATCCAGCTCATCTTGAGCATGAAGTGCGGCGATAGCGCCCAGTTCGCCAATGTAGCTGACAGTGAGGGGCAAGGCGAGGAGATTGAGGGCATCGACAAGCTCGGGTGATGCCATGCCATAGCCCACGCGCGCGCCTGCAAGACCAAAGGCTTTGGAGAAAGTCCGGGCGCCAATGAGATTTGGGTAGTTCTGAATCTCCTTGGCCGCATTTGGGCTATCCGGATCATCGTTGTATTCCCAGTAGGCTTCATCTAGGAGGACCACGATGTCCTTCGGTACCCGAGCCATGAAGTTTTCGAATTCTTCCTGGCTAATGGTGGTGCCGGTGGGATTATTAGGGTTGCACAGGATGATAAGGCGCGTTCTATCGGTGATTGCATCGATCACTGCATCGAGGCCTAGTCGGTCATCATGTGTAAGCGGAGTCATTATGGGTTCGGCGCCAGCCATGCGCACATACAGCGGATAGGCTTCAAAAGAGCGCCATGGAAAGATGACTTCGTCGCCGGTATGGCAGGTAGCCATCACTGCTTGCTGCACAATGGCGGATGCTCCTGGGGCTACCGCGATGTTTTCTTCTGGTAGGCCCAGATAAGTCGATAGTTCCGCTCGCAGTTCTGGTGAGCCATTGATTTGGTACCGATTCGCCACAGAAGCCGCCTGCGTCATAGCCCCCAGAACGGATGGAAGGGGTGGATTTGGAATTTCATTTGCAGAAAGCTTGAGCTTATTTGGCTCAGTTTTACCGGGCTTGTAGTCGGGGAATTTGTGCAAATCATCGCGTAGCATCGTAGTGCTTCTCCTTAAGATCGAATGTCAGCAGTGGAGAGATCGACGTTGAAATATAATGACAATCTTTTGAATTGACAAGGACGGAGAGGAAAGGGGGCCTTTAAATCAGGTTCCAGACCGTTACGGCCATAATGACAAGGCCCATTCCAAAGACGAAGTAATTCCAGATATCATCCTTGAACTGGGAATAGTCATCAAACTTCTTAAACATGTAGACGGGCAGTAGGTAGACCAAGAAGGCAACGAAGATGCCACCGACCACGGAAATCATGTCCACAATGGAAGGGTTATAGACGGACACCAAGGTGGTAGCCGTAAACACAATGATGTAAATGATATTGAGCAAGGTACGGCGGGACACCTTATTTGCCAATCGCGGTACAGCGATGCGCAGCAAATACTCCGTGCCTTCCTCAGAGCCCAACATGTGTCCAAAGTAGGAAGAAATGATTGCGCACATGGTGATAATCGGCGCCATGTAGGCCATGAATTGTGAGCCCGTAATGTTTGCAAAGTAGGACAACACGGGGATGTTTTGCTCGGTCGCTTCCTTCATGCCGTCTGCACCCAGAGCTAGTACACAGGACCAGACGAAGAACATGGTGAATACGACCAGCAGAGCGGCAGTATAGACCTCCGTGCGAGAGACATGTTTTTCCGTCTTATCGCCGTAGGCGGGCTGCATATCTACGGAGAATTGTGAAAGCGCTGCCATGTGGGAAAAGGAAAAGACCAGGACTGGCAGAATTAACAGAATCCCTTTCAGGATGCTTAAGCCACCGTCTTCATACTCAAAGTGGATAAAACTTTGGATATCCCACTTTGGAATCAAATAGAACGAGGTGGCAGCCAGGGTGATGATGAGCGGGTAGACCAGTATTTGCGCTAGCCACAGCATGGGCTTGCGGCCAATGGCAAAAAGGCCAGTCATGATGCCAACGCAGACGATAGATAGTACCCACCGGTTAATGCTGGGGCCATCGAGCTGGTTGACAATGAAACTGTCGACCACGTTGGTGATGCTGATGCCATAAATGAGCACCGTCGGGACGATGGCCAACCAATACAAAATGGCGATGAAAAGTCCACCATTGCGACCTAAGTAATGGCGTACAAGCTCCAGGACATCTTTGCCGTGCTGTTCTTTTGGGGCACCGCTGACGATCCGAGCGTAAGTCCGGTGAGAAAAGTACACCAGCGGGAAGATGAAAACTGTGGCAAATACCAGCGGCCAAAAGCCAAACGAACCGGCGTTAAGCGGTAAGAAAAGAATGCCGGCACCAACGGCGGTGCCAAACAAGGTGATTACCCAGGAAAGAGTGGAACCAGTCGTTTCGGCCTTTTGCTTTTGCTGCGAATTATCACCCGGCGAGGAAGGATTATCAGTGTTTTCTGTGTTCGCCGGATCGTGAATTGGGGTACTCATAATGGTCCTCAGTTATTAATTGGGGCGGATGGAATGAAAAGCCAGTCTTTTGACTACCGCGGTCCGCGATTTAAGCGTTAAGTGCGCCTTGGCATAGCTCAGTCAGGGTGGCTGTCATCATGCGCACGCCGTCTTCCATGTCTTCATCTTTCGTAAACTCTGCCTCATTATGAGAGATGCCGTCTACGCTGGGGATAAAGAGCATGACGGTGGGACAAGTATCTTTCATATTGGTCGAGTCGTGCCCCGCTACGGTTTGGACTTGTTCGTGCTTGAGGCCAAGCTCAGTGGCAACCGCATCGGCCAGGTGGACGCCTTCTGGTTGGTAGGGCGATAGCTTCCACTCATGCGTGGGGGTGAGTTCAATTTTTACCTTGGCTTCTAATTCGGCTTTGCTAACGATGTCGCGTACTGCCGCGTAGCCCTCATTGAGCGTGTCCCAGTCTGGGGAACGCAGGTCCAGGTTCATCTGCACTTCGCGGGCGATGGTGACTGGGGAATTGGGTAGGACTTTCATGGTCGAAACGGAGGCCTGCAGCGGGTGTCCTTCGCGGGCTTCGGCATAGCGGCGTAGTTCCGAAATCACAATGGAAGCACCAAAGAGTGCGTCTTGACGATCCGCCAGAAGGGTGGATCCAGTGTGCCCCTGTTCGCCGCTGACAGTGACTTGGAATTTTTTGGCGCCCCACGTCTCAGCCACGAGCCCGATGGTGGCACCGGAGTTATCCATGCCGCGTCCCTGCTCGACATGGATTTCCGCATACGATGCGGCCTTGGGTGGGGTAAAGCTGCCGATGAACCCGTGGCGTTCCAATTCAGAGCGGGCAGTGGTCCCATCCAGCGCAGTTGATTCATAGGCGCTGGTGAGATCCATCTTTCCGGTATAAACCGAGCTACCCATCATGGAAGGTGTAAAGCGCGAACCTTCTTCGTTGAACCAATTGACCACCGCGAGATTATGGGTGGGGGTGAGCTCGCCAGCCTCCACTCGGCGCTTGACTTCAAGCGCCGCGTGGGCGGAGGCCAGGACTCCGTAAGAGCCGTCGAAGCGCCCTGCTAGAGGTTGGGAATCCATGTGGGACCCAGTGAGTACGAAGTCGGCACCGTCTATGAAATTGAGCAATCCGTATTGGTTGCCAATCTCATCGTATTCGACGCGGAAATCGTGGCTTTCTAGCCAAGTATGGAACCAGCGGCGTACGGCAGCATCCTCGTCGGTGGCTGCCTGACGGTCGATTCCGCCGCCTGAGGTGGCACCGAAAGAAGACATGGTATGAAAGTCCTCGATAAATTCCGGTGTGTCTTGTGTCGAAGTAGCAGACATAAAAGGCTCTCCTCAGCTCTTTGTAGTGTGCATCACAAAGAAACACATTAGCGAGCAATATTACGTTTTATTAGTGAATTTGAGAAAATGATGGGTTATAGTGGCTTTTATTGTGCATTTGCACAAAAGAGGTTGGAGAGAGCTGAGGCCGGTAATGGGAGGTGCAATGCCCGCAGAAAGGCTGGATACAGAGTGGAATGACCTCGTCCGCAGCATCGAAGGGGATGTGGGCACATTCGTCGATGAGTTCATCACGGAGTTTTTAGCACGCAGCCCCTACGGTGATATCGCCGTTGATGAGTC
Organism: Corynebacterium accolens; assembly: GCF_023520795.1. Taxonomy (NCBI): domain Bacteria; kingdom Bacillati; phylum Actinomycetota; class Actinomycetes; order Mycobacteriales; family Corynebacteriaceae; genus Corynebacterium; species Corynebacterium accolens. The sequence continues at coordinate 106,886 of NZ_CP046605.1, forward strand.
GGATTTGCGGGAAACTTCACGGGCGGTATTTACCGCATTGATTACTAAACTATGGGATGCTCCCCAGGGCGAGTCGGCCCTTCCTGTTGGCGAGCAAGCAGCGCTTGATAGGCGCTTACAGGAATTTGGCCGCTTGCGGGCACTGCAAGGGATTTCCATTACTGCGGTGGTAGAGATCATGCGCCTAGACTTCATCGTTCTTTGGCGCGGGCTAGCTAAGCGTTCCACCCCACAGACTCAACGTGCTCTAATCGCGAATGCAGAGCGGGTACAAGCTGCCGTTGATGAGATTTCTTCCCAAGTCAGGGTGGCGTTTATGCAGCAACAAGCGGCGATGCGCAATGACGCGAGGGTCAGTGCGCACCGTCACTTGGAAAGACTGTTTAATGCCCCAGAGCTAAGTCAGAACCAATTAGAGTCTATTGCCCAGGCCTTAGGGGTGGACCAACATGAGGTTTATGATGTTCTCGTTGCTGGTCCCTCACACGCCGCCCAGTTGGAGCAGGCTTTGGCGCCGTATCTGGCGGCCGGTTCGGCGTGGGGTATTTATGTGCGCCAGGCTTTTTGCGCTTTTTACCCGGTTGCAACAGCACGAGGTAATGAGGCGGCACCAACGGCAAGTCCAGAGGTTGCAGACGCGTTAGCACCAGAGGAATCCTGTGGCTTAGATCGTGCCCGTGAGATGACTGCGAAGGCCGTTTCCAGCATTGTTCTGCCAGCCCAACGTGGGATTGGGGCGGTGCGCGCGTGTAGTGGCGGGCTTATTGATATGGCGGCGGCGGTAGAAGCTTCCGGCGTGATGGGTGATAAGGGACCAATAGCAGCCGAGGAAGCTTTGCCCATAGCCTTAAGTAGTTATGCGTATCATCTGCTTCCCGGCGGTACTGATGAGCCCGTAAACTGTATGGAGCGATTGCCGGACAAAGAACGCACCAAGTTGATTGATACAGTCACATCCTATTTTGCGGACGGTTCTATCAAAAGCACCGCCCGCGCGCTGGATTGTCATCGCAATACAGTCATTAACCGGCTCAAGCACTTTCAAGCAGTAACAGGGTTATCACCATTGGTGCCTGCCGATGCGTTCTACATAGGAATGGTGCTCTATCGGCTAAAGCACCCTGTTAAATAGCGCGGTTTTATCGCGCCGCAGGCAATGACAGATCCTGATCGGTATACACATTGACCACGGCCGGAATGCCGTTATTTACTGCCTTCAAAGCGCGTTCGATGGCTCCGGCAACATCCGCGTCCGCATCCACTGATTCTCCATGGGCACCGTACCCTTTGGCGACGGCGGCAAAATCTGGATTAGCCAATTGCGTACCGGAGACACGGTCTGGGAAGTGATTTTTTTGGTGATCGCGGATGGTGCCGAATTCACCGTTGGTCATGATGACCGTCAAAAATGGTGCCCCGAATTGTACAGCCGTGGCAAGTTCCTGACCATTCATCAGGTATTCCCCGTCGCCGGCAATGGCAACCACGGGGCGTTCAGGGAATTGCAATTTCGCCGATACCGCACCTGGGACGGAATAACCCATCGACCCGTTGCGCGCTGCTAGTTGAGAAGGGTAGTGCTGGGTGGGCAGAAATTGTTGTGCCCAAATGCAGTGGTTGCCTGCACCAAAGGTAAAAATGGCCTCTTCCGGGAGTTGGTCTTGCAACGCCTTAATGACTGCTTCCATATGCGCGGTGCCTGCAGAGGTTGCTCGCCAGTCCGACTCACTTGGAATGGTGGAGAACTCCTGGTGAGCGCGACGAGCGTTTTTAAACCACTCGGATTGCGCTGAAGATATCTCTCCGGTGTTGATGTTGTCGAGGGCTTCCGCCAAGGCAACGGGGGAAGCCAAGATATGGCGGCTGATGGCTCCGGAATGTCCACGTAGGCCGGTATCGATGTTGACCACGATATTTTCCGCATGGGGATCTTGGCGCAAGGTATATCCGTCGGAGGGGACATCGGTAAGCAAAGCTCCTACCTCCAGTAGCACATCGGCTTCGGAAAGGAGCTCTGCAGCACGATCATTGCGGCCATAGCCCAACCAACCGGCATTGGCTGGCGAAGAAAAGGAGATGCGGTCGCTGGCGCGAAAATCGTGCACCACGGGAATCTGGTTGATTTCCGCGAACTTTTCGATCGCTCGCGCGGATTCTGGGGTCCAGCGGCCGCCGCCGGCAAAAATTAACGGCTTTTTGGCAGCAGCCAGCTTTTCCGAAACATAAGCGGCATCCGCTGCAGAAACGGCTCCCTCCGTCACTGGGATGGGTGCTTCAATTTCGCCTTCAAAGTCCTGGTAGAGCACATCTTCTGGTAATCCCACGATCACGGGGCCGGGACGGCCTTGCTTGGCCTGGAAGAAGGCTTCTGCCACGACGCGGGAGGCGCGCGTTGGATCATCGAGGACGAAAACCTGCTTGGCCTGAGTGCCAAACCACGCCTTAGGGTCGAATTCCTGGAAGGACTCACGGTCGCGGTCAGAGAAGGGGATGAGACCGACGAAGATAACCATTGGAGTGCCATCCTGCCAGCCGGTGTGGACTCCTACGAAGGCATTGGACGCGCCGGGGCCGCGGGTGACCATGGCAACACCGGGCTCGCCCGTAGCCTTGCCGTAAGCCTCTGCCATATAGGAAGCGCCGCCTTCTTGGCGGGACACGATCGCTTCTACAGGTGAGTTATACAGCCCGTCCAGGACAGGCAGGAAGCTTTCCCCAGGGACGAGGAATGCCCGAGAGGTGCCGTGGGCAGCCAGGGATTCGGCGATAGCGGTACCAACATGGCGACGAGTCATAGCAGTCACTCCTTAAAACTGTGCGCTGAATTACTGCATTCATTATCCCAGTCTGATGCTATGCCTGTCTAATGTCTAAACCGCTGCTATTTCATTACCACTACGCATAATCAATGCCTAAAATGGGTATGTGGATATACAACGCGTCAAATATTTCCTTACCCTAGCGGATTCGCCCACAGTCACCGCAGCGGCTTCTAAGCTCGGCATTACCCAACCGGCATTGAGCCGGCAATTGCGTCGCTTCGAAAAAGAGGTCGGCCTCGAGCTGTTGGAGAGAGGCACGGGTGCAACTGGTTCTCCTGCTACCTCATTGCGGTTGAACGATACGGCTCGGTCACTTCTTCCCTCGTGCCGTCGCCTTTATGCTGAAAACCGAAGTACCGAACGTGCCGCAGAAGTCCTGCGGCAAGGTGTCGTAGAACGGCTAATTATTGCTGCGACACAAACTACGATTTCCACCATCGTGGCGCCTCTGATTGCTACCGCTCAAGAAGGCATTCCAGTGATTACCACCCAGCCGATAGAACACTATGCAGCATTTAATGCTTTGGAAGGCAATGCCGATGCCGTGGTGTCTCCATTGCCCCCACGAGATGACCTCTGCTTTCATGCGTTGGGGCAAGCCCCCATTCGCGCCTGGGTGCCGCCCAACTGTGCGTTGGCCGGGCGGGACAACGTGGATATTGCGCAGCTATCCCAACACAGATTGGCGCTTCCTAGCCACCGCAGCGTGTCCCGCACTCTGTTTGATGCCTTCCTTGGTACCGCAAGCGCCCCGCTCGGAGAGATGATTGAATGCGATGACACCGCCACCTTATTGGCGTTAGCTAAAGCGGAGAAGGCCCTTGCGATTTGTACTGCAATTGCCGAGGCTAACTTGGTACCGCTAAAAATTACTGCGGGCGACGAAAGCCTTCAGGGGGTACCGCTGTATTTGGTGTGGAATCCGGGCCATTTTGCTAGCGCGCAATTAGAGAAATTGGGCGATGCACTGCAGAACTATATTGCTGCGGCTACGACGGCCTAAAGCGATAGTCTGGGGAACGTAAGAATGGCGGACAAAATAGCGCCTCCTCTGCTGTGTTGTGGTTATAGCTGTCATCGTTGCTTGCGTATTTATTGCCGCGCAGTACGAACTAAACGCTTGGCGGATACAACAAGAGCGCTATGGGTGGGGCATCGAGCACTCCCACGGGCGCGTCGCCATGCATAAGCACGGCATGGATGCGCGGGACCTAGAAGTATTGCTGCAATAGATAGTACAATAGGGAAACTTTTTGCATTTATAGCCTGCGGCGATGTACATCCAGGGCTACGCTAAATGCGTTATGAAAAAGCTGGCAATAAGTTCTCTCGTTACCGCACTTTCCTTCGTGACCATTCCCGCTGCCCAAGCGGTCAGCCTCGATCCCCACTCCGTGCCTGAGCGTACGCAGATCACCGTCAGGCACGATTCCGGCGCCACCGTCTCTACCGCCAATAGTCATGAGTCCCGCCCGGCGCTGTCCTTGAGCAAGATTTACCTGGGATATTGGGTGCTCAAGTACGGTTCTGTTGCCGATAAAGCCCAGGTAGAACATATGATCCGCTATAGCGACGATAACGTGGCCAGCGACCTGGATCGCCGCTACCCGCAGGCCATTCCCAGCATCATCCAGGAATTCGGGCTGAGCGAGACTCACTACACCGGCTACTGGGGAACCACGCAGACCTCGAGCGAAGATGTCGCGCGGTTTACTGCCGAGATCCAGCACGATCCCGTAGCGGCACCCATTTTCGCGGGAATGGCCACCGCGGCTCCCGTGGCCGCGGATGGGTACCGCCAGGATTTCGGCACCGACCACATTCCCGGAGTATGGGGCACCAAATTCGGTTGGTCCGATGACCGCACCATCCACGCCTCCGTATCTACCGGGCATGGATTTACCGTAGCCGCCAATACGTACGGCGATGCGCAGACCCATACCGCGGATGTCACGCGCGGCATCGGCAATGCGCCGGTCGGCGGATCCAGTGAGGCCATCGGCGCGCGCATCGAAAATGACCTCAACCTGCCAGAACCTGCGCAGCAGGCGCTTCGCGATGCCACCCGCACCGCCGCCGACCTCGAGCGCCAAGCGTGCGCGAACGCTAATCAAGCCCTAGCGCAGGTAAGCCAAGTTCGGGTGTGCCAATAAGCGCCGAAGGGCTGGCCTTTAGATCAGGTTCCAGACGGTCACGGCCATGATGACAAGGCCCATGCCAAAGACGAAGTAATTCCAGATGTCGTTTTTGAACTGGGAATAATCATCGATCTTTTTAAACATGTAGACCGGCAGCAGGTAGACCAAGAATGCCACGAAGATGCCGCCGACCACGGAAATCATGTCCATGATGGAGGGGTTGAAGACGGCCACGAGGGTCGTTGCCACGAATACGATGACATAAATGGTGTTGAGCAGCGCGCGGCGCGAGAGCTTATTGGCCATGCGGGGAACGGCAATGCGCAGGAGGTACTCGGTGCCTTCCTCGGAACCAAGCATGTGCCCGAAGTAGGAAGAGATGATCGCGCACATGGTAATAAGCGGTGCCATATAACCAATGAACGGCGTGCCCGTGACGTTGGCGAAATAAGACAGCACCGGGATGTTTTGATCGGCTGCCTCCTTCAATCCGTCCGCGCCGAGCGCGAGGACGCAGGACCAGACGAAGAACATGGTAAATACCACGAGCATTGCGGCGGTATAGAGCTCCACGCGGGAGACGAATTTCTCCGTCTTCTTGCCGTAGGCCGGCTGCACGTCTACGGAGAACTGCGATAGCGCGGCCATGTGGGAAAAGGAAAAGACCAGAACCGGCAGGATGAGCAGAATACCTTTAAGGATTCCCCAGATACCGCCTTCGTATTCAACGTTGAGGAAGCTTTCAAAATCCCACTTGGGGATCAAGTAAATGGAGGTTGCCGCCAGGGCGATGATGAGCGGGTAGACCAGCATTTGCGCCAGCCACAGCATGGGGCGGCGGCCGATGGCAAAAAGGCCCGTCATGACGCCTACGCAGGCAATGGACAATATCCACCGATTGATGCTCGGCCCGCCGAGCTGGTTGACGATGAAGCTATCGACCACGTTGGTGATGCTGATGCCGTAAATGAGCACCGTCGGCACGATGGCCAGACAGTACAATACGGCGATGAAGAGGCCGCTATTGCGGCCTAGGTAGTAACGCACCAGCTCCAGGACATCCTTGCCGTGCTGTTCTGGTGGCGCGCCGCTAACTATGCGGGCGTAGGTCCGGTGGGAAAAATACACCAACGGGAAGATGAAGACGGTGGCGAAGACGAGCGGCCAAAATCCGAAGGCACCTGCGTTGAGCGGCAAAAAGAGGATGCCGGCACCAACACCGGTGCCAAAAAGCGCGATGACCCAAGACAGGGTGGAGCCCACTGCCTTTTGCCGGTTGGCTTCCTCTGCGGAGTTTTCGGGAGCTGCCCCCTCTGTACTTTCCGTGCTGTTATCCGTGCGGGACTCGTAAGTTGGGGCATTCATGAAGGTCTTCAGTCCTTTAAGTGGAGGATAGGTGGCAAAAGCGCCTTGAAGCGAGTGTAGCGAAAGTCACTACCAGCATGTGCCATAGACCACATATTTATGCGCCCGAGAGAGCACCAGAAGGCTCAGGCGTTCAAAGCAACCGCGTTTGTCCAAAAATCGAGGGAAATTTTGGCGGAATGCGGTTGTTTTGGACATTTTGGGAGAAACAAGCACGGCTTGGGGTTAGCGGGTGAAGGCTAGCGCCTCCTCCGCAGTGCTGTGGCTATAGCTGTCATCGTTGTGTGCGTATTTATTGCCGCGCAGGATGAGCCAGACGCTCAGCGGGTACAAGATGATTGCCACGGAGAGGGCTTGGATGACGGCCGCGATATCGGAATCGTGCAGGTAATTCCAGCCAAAGTGGAGGAGGAAGGATACCGCGAGGCAGCCGAGTGCCACGCCGATGCGCCACCAGAGCGGCTTGGCGGCAGCGTAGAGGGCCCAGCCGATGCCCCAACCGGCCAGTGCCGTGAGCAAGACGTGCAGGCCAGGACCAGCGATAAGGCGCAGGCCCCACATCTGCACGAGCCCGGCGAAATCGCTATTCGGGTGAGTGGTAGCGCCCATGGAGCCGTAAAGGATGTTTTCGTTGGCTTCAAAACCAAGGCCGATGACGGCGCCGACCATCCACCCGTGCCAGGGGCGGTTGAGCTGGCGGAAGGACATCAGGACGAATAAAACGCCGGCGGCCTTGGAAATCTCTTCGGGATAGGCGCCGCTCCAGGACATGAAGGAATCGACCCAGCCTGAATTGATGGCGAGCTGCATGACCGACGGGGAGCTCATAGACGCCAAGCTAATGGCCATGCCGGAACCCCATAAAAAGGCAAGCGGTGCCCATACGCGCGCCGGGCGCGCCCACATCGGGCTCAGGCGCAATAGCGCGATGACTACCGCGACAAGGACCGCCGCGATGAGGAAGCTGATAATGCCCATTAGCGGCGAGATAAACAGCGTAATGACTGACTGGGAGATAAATCCGATAAGCCCCAGGCCGGAGAAAATCCACAGCGCGGTGCGAAAGAGTTTAGACATTTAAACCAAGGCCTTTCCAGAAAACTCCTCGATATCAGCAGTGACTTCTTCTGGTAATTCGTCTTGCCCAAAGGCTTTCCAGAGGCGTTCAGTGGTGGTGCGCGTTGCCGCGGAATCCCCGGTGACGGTGACCACCCAGTCCTTATTCTCGTCCGTGCCGGTGCCGTTGATGGAGATGGCGGCGGTGGAGGAGGGGGCATCGGCAAGCGCGAGGGCACCATCTTTACCTTCATGGACCTCGCCCTCGGGAAGGCCTGGGGCCATGCCATAGGCCCGGACCATGCGGCGCAGGGTGTGCTCATCGTCGTCGGTATCTTCCACGATGACGGCCTGCACGGTGACGTCACCGCAGGTCCAGCCAACGCTGGCCAGCGAGGCATAATCGCGCTCGCAGTACAGATCGGAGACAGTAATATCCCAGTCGTGGCTGGGATCAGACAGGGTCACCTGCTCTACATCGGCGTGGTGTTGCGGTAGCACCGCGTGGACGATGGCGGGCAAGGCAAGGACCACCGTCACAAAAGCAAGGGCGGCGATAAATAGGCTGCGCGGCCGGGCTGGTGGAAAGCGGAATTTTTCCATAGTCCATACCTTAACTGGAAGGTTTGGCCTACAGTGGCAACCATGAAAGATCTTTATCAATTGGTCAATGGACCTTGGGTAGAAAATCACGTTGTCCCAGATGATCGCGGTGTGGATGGCACCTTCCACGCGCTGCGCGATGAAGCAGAAGAACTGGTTCATGACATCGTTAAAGATAACGATGGTCGCCCCGGCAAGCTCTATGCATCCTTCATGGATACTGAAGGCGTCAACAATGCCGGCATGGCCCCGCTGGATGCGGACCTTGACCGCCTGAGCGCTGCCGACCCCACGGAATTGGCGCACCGCCTGGGCGAGCTCGAGCGCGAGGGCGTGGGAGCGCCGGCGACGTTCTGGGTAGAAAAGGACTCCGGCTCGGAAGAAGCCGTGGCCTATATCGTGCAATCCGGGTTGGGCCTGCCGGATGAAGCCTACTACCGCGAAGAAGCGCACGCGGAAACCCTGGCCGCCTACGAAAAGCACGTGGCCGAGATGCTGGGCTTTATCGAGCCCACCCGCCTATTTGGCCTCGGCACCGAGGTTGCAGCCGAGCGCATCGTGGGCTTGGAAAAGGAACTGGCGGCCGGTCACTGGGACGTGGTTTCTACCCGCGATGCGGTAAAGACCAATAACCCGTGCGAGTTTTCTGAGCTGCCCTCCATCACCCAAGCTTTGCTGGCCGGTGGAAAGCTGCCGGAGCACCGCGTGGTCAATATGATGCCGTCCTACCTGGAGCACTTGGAAAAGCTCTTTACCGCTGACCGCATGGCCGATTGGCAGCTATGGGCCACCTGGCACATTCTGCGCTCCCGCGCGGCCCTCTTGCCGGAGGAAGTGGGCGCCAAGAACTTCGAGTTCTACGGCACCCGCCTTTCTGGTGCCACCCAGCAGCGCGACCGCTGGAAGCGCGCGGTGGGCCTGGCAGAAAGCCTGGTAGGAGAGGAAATTGGCAAGGAGTTCGTGGACGCGCACTTTCCAGAATCCTCCAAGCGCGAGATGGATGAGCTGGTGGACTACCTCATCGCCGCCTACCGCGAGCGCATTTCCCAGTTGGAGTGGATGACCCCGCAGACCCGCGAGCGCGCCCTAGAAAAGCTCTCCCAATTCAAGGCCAAGATTGGTTTCCCCGATACCTGGCGCGATTACTCCGGGCTGGAGATTTCTGACCAAGGCGCGGATCTGATTGCTAATGCCCGCGCCGGGTCCGCCTTTTCCCACGACTATGAGCTGACAAAGATTGGCAAACCCGCCAACCGCGATGAGTGGGTTACCACCCCGCAGACCGTCAACGCCTTCTATAACCCGGTGGTCAATGACATCACCTTCCCGGCCGCCATCCTGCGCCCGCCGTTCTATAACCCGGATGCGGATGCCGCTGAGAACTTCGGCGCCATTGGCTCTGTCATTGGGCACGAAATTGGCCACGGCTTTGATGACCAGGGCTCGCAATTCGATGGCCAGGGCAACCTGAACTCCTGGTGGTCCGATGAAGATCGCGCGGATTTTGAGGCGCTTACGGCAAAGCTAGTGGAGCAATTCGATGGCCAGGTTCCCACGGTGCTAAAGGATGCCGGCACCGAATCTTCCGGCGTCAATGGCAAGTTCACCTTGGGTGAAAACATTGGTGACCTGGGCGGACTGGGCATTTCCGTGGTGGCTTACAAGAATTACTGCGCCGATAAGGGTATTGACCTGCTGGGCCAAGAAGAAGAATTTGTGGTCGACGGCGCAGAGCCGGAATTGGCCGAGCACACCTATAACGGCCTGCAGCGCTTCTTCTTGTCCTGGGCCCGCGTTTGGCGCACGGCCATCCGCCCGGAGATGGCGACCCAGTACCTAGCCATTGACCCGCACTCGCCCGCGGAGTTCCGCTGCAACCTCATCGCCGCGAATATCGCCGAGTTCTACGAGGCTTTCGACGTGGACAAAGACTCCCCGATGTACCTGGCCCCTGAGGACCGCGTCACCATCTGGTAAAACGGTTCTCCCCCGAGCCCACCTTGTGCGCATCATGTGCACGCGTAGGCTCGGGGATATGACTGATGCACACGATAAAGATCCGCACCGGCCGCTAGAGCCCGGCCAAGAATGGCGCATCGGCGGGCAAGACCGCCAGATGAGCGAGGAAGAACAGCTAGAGCAGCTGGTTTCTTATATCGACGCCCATTATGAGACGCCGGATTTCCGCCCGCCTTGGGCCGGCGGTGGCTCGCCGGAGGCGGACCAGTATTGCGCACTGTTGCCAGACCGCATCACCCACGCCGCCATGATGGTTCTGGGCACCGGAGTTAATCATGCGCTGCCCGGCACGGCGTTTACGGACGGCATTACCGTAGAATCCGCCGAGGTCGGCGCCATTTTTCGCCCCTCTGAGCCCACCGGCCGGTGGGCGGTATCGCTGCACTCCGGCGGCTGGTGGCGCGGCGATGGCAAGGCGCTGGAAATGCAGTGGCGCCCCGAAGTTGCCGCCGCCGCGCAGCTATCCGGCACCACGATCATTGACGTGGATTATCCGCTCGCGCCGGAGCATACGGTCAAAGACATGGTCGCGGCGGTCAACCGCGCCATTGATTACGCCCGCGAGCAGGGCGCCTCCCACGTCACCACGTGGGGATATTCTTCCGGCGGTGCATTGGCAGCGCTCGCGCCTGCCGATGCCCTCTTGCTCACCTTCCCCGATTTCGGCGCTCTGGCCAACCTGCCGGAGGACTACCGCGTGGGCTATAAGCTGCCTAAACAATTCCCCGAGACCTTCGTGCAGACCGCGACCGAGGACGAGGTAGCCGATCGCGTCCACATCCCGCAGGCGCACGAGCGCGATTATGTCTCGACCCACCGCGTATCCACCCCGGCCGTGGCGCGCCAACGGGTGCAGGATGCAGCCGAATTTTTGCGCGGTGAGCTGGCGCAATAGATTAAGGCTCCATTATTTCAGCGATAATCGGGAACTTATGCCAATAAGGCTGCGACTAGTGAGCCATGAAGACTACAACTCATGGTGCGCTATCGCGCCTGCATAAGTTTGCCGGCGTGATCGTCGCGCCGTTCCTCATTGTTGCCGCGCTCAGCGGCTTCTTCTACGCGCTCGCGCCCACCCTTGAGCAGTGGGTGTACCACGATGAAATCACCGCCACCGCGCAGGGCAGCCCGCGCAGCTTGGACGATCAGATCGCCGCGGCGCAGCGCCAACACCCCGGCGCTGCGGTGGCCGCGGTGGAGGCGTCTGAAGATCCAGAAGAGACCACCCGCGTGCTGTTCACGGATCCAGATGCTAAGAGCCCTAGCTACACCCATGCGGTATTCGTTGATCCAGTAGACCTGCGCATTACCGGCGAAGAACAACAATACGGAGGCTCGCGGGCGCTGCCACTGCGCACGTGGCTATCCAACGGCCACCGCACCCTGTGGCTGGGCGAGCCCGGCCGCATCTATGCGGAGCTCGCTGCGTCCTGGCTCGGTGCGCTGACGATCGCCGGTGTCTATCTGTGGCTCAAGCGCAGGAAGAAAACCCAGAAGAAAAACAATAAGGCGCTGCGGGTGCACGCCCGCTTGGGCAGCTGGTTGCTGCCCGGTTTCCTATTCCTCACCATCACCGGCTTGACCTGGTCGATGGTTGCCGGCAGCAATATTGGCAAGGTGCGCGAGGAGCTCAACTGGAAGGAACCGTCCGTGGCAACTTCTGTGGCAGAAGCCGGTGCCGGCACAGGGGCAGGCGAGGGTTCCGGCGCGCATGCTGGCCACGAGGGCCACGGGGGTCACGAGGGCCACGGGGGTCACGAGGGCCACGCTGGGCATAGCAGTGGTGAGGTCACGGACAACGACGTGCTCGAGGGCGCGCAGACGGCCTTGTCCACCGCTCGCAGTGAGGGGCTTACCGGGGTGCTGCGGATGACCCCGCCGGAGCAGGTCGGCGATGCCTGGACGGTGCGCGAGGGGCGCGCGGCATACAAGCTGCGTAGCGATGCCGTCGCGGTAACCGCAGATGGCCGTGTCATCGACCGCATCAATTCGGCGGATTGGCCGCTGGCCGCCCGGCTTACCTCCTGGCTTATCCAATTGCACATGGGCACCCTCTTCGGCATCTACAGCCAGGTGGCCTTGGCCGCGCTGGCGTTGGGCCTTCTCGTCATCAGCATCGCCGGGCTGTGGATGTGGTGGAATAAGCCGCGCCGCCGCCTCCCCGAGCTAAAAATAACCCCCGCCGTGGTGGCAGGGGTTGTGATCTACTCGATCATTGCGCCGCTATTTGGAGCATCGCTGCTCCTCTTCTTCGCCGGCGACTGGCTGGTACGTCGGCTGCGGCCCCAGTCCCGATCCCGGTCCCGGTCCGGCTCTCAGTCCGGACCGGGCCGCAGCAACGGGGACAGTGGGCCTACTGCTCGTCCTCGGGGCGAATCTTCATCTCGGATTCCTTCCACAGTCCAGAACGGGTAACGTCCTCGTAATCAATCTCCGCGTCGGCCGGGGTATTGCCCTGCGAATCGGTACGCAATTCGTACTTTTCAATGGCACCCCAGTCGCGCGCCCAATCGTTGTTGAGGTAGCTCGGGATTTCGTAGGAGTAGTTCACCGCTTCCGCGGTGGACATGGCGCCACCACCGGCGAAGGATTGGAACTCCGTGAGCGAGGTCTGCGCCGAGGCATCCGGCAGGATGCGGTACTCCGGAATCTCGGTCACGCCGGCGTAGTGGTCAAAGGTGCGCTGGCAGGGGAACTGCAGGGCCACCGCCCAGTCCAGCAAGGCTGGGGTTTCCTTGGGGAATTGGTTATTGATGGTGTCCAACTCCGGCACGCGCGGTGGGGTAAAGGCAATCCAGTCATCCTCGTCGGTGGAGTCATCCTTGGCCACGAGGCGAACCACGTTGGCATCGTCAGGCAGCTTATCCATCGGGATGCGCAGGTTGCGCCACTTGGGGGTTGCACCGACGGCGGACATCTCCTCTTCGCCCTTATTGCTGACGTTGCCATCCTCATCGATGGTGCCGTACTCCAAGGTGAGCTCCATGCCGTCTTGTTCCACGCCGTTGACGTCATGGTGGTAGATATTGCCGGCCGCAGAAACCGCGAGCACTGGGGTCTTCTCGGTTGCCTCCGGCAGGTTGTACCACTGCGTGGTCACCTGCGAGGTGGCCTCTTGGTCCTCTGAGTACGAGCCCAAGACCGGCACGGTGGTGTAGTCCAAGTTGAAGGGCAAATGCATGGTGGAGCCATTGACTCCTTCGGTGCCGCGCACGCCGCCCTCAGAGGTATTAGTGGTCTCTCGGGCGTGCTCATCCTTTTTGCGCTTGGTCTCCTGCGAATCAGAGGAACCAGAAGAATCGGAGTCATCGCCGCCCAATTCGGTATCCGAGCCCGAGGTCGCGTCCTGCGAGGCAGAATCGGAGTCTCCCGAGCTGCCACCGATGGCACCAACGGAAGCAGAGTTCTGGTCTTCTGGCTCGATCGACTCGGGGATATTATTCGGCCCGAAGCCAGCGTGGGTCTCGTCCTCATTGATGAGCGAATCGCCCAAGCTACCGCTGACCGGAGTGAGGAAGGAGTCATTGGTATTGGTCTCCACCAAGGTCTCGTTGGCCAGCGAGCAGGTATCGCCGCGCAGGGACGCGAGGTTGCCCTTGCCCACGGAGTAGGAATCCGCCTGGGCGATGGTGGACTTGGCAAAAGAGGCCATGGAAAAAGCCACCACAATGGCGCAGGCTAGCGCGATGGGCGCGGACATGATGCCGGCCGAGCGCGATACCTTGGCCGCGGCGTCGTCCTTGAACTGTTCCACAGTGCCGTCTTCTTGCGCCTGCAGCTTGCGGTGATCGTGGCGCAGGGATTGCACCACGCCAACCGCGAGGACGACTAAAGAGATGGCCAGCAGGATCTTATTGGCCTCAACACCCTTGAACTGCACCGTGCGGTCCCACCACGGGATGCCGAAGGAGGAGACATACCACCATGCGTTCCAGCCCGCGAACGTTAGCGCGAGCAAGAAGATGACCGCCGCGATGCTGAAGGTGCGGGCGCGCGGCGAGTGCAGCGCAAACCGGGAGAGGACCACGGCGGCGAGCGCGGCAATGACACCGGCTACTCCGGCATAGATGCCAAAGTGATGCGTCCACTTGGTTGGAGTGAACATGAGGAAGAACATGGACAGCGCCACGATGATGAGCAGGCGCTGGGTAGGGCCAACGGCGATGCCGCTGATCCGGCGATCCTTAATGACCGCCGCCGCAATAAGTGCCAGGCAAAACAGCATGGTAAATACAGCGAAACGGCGGGTCAGCGAGCCGTCCACGGATTCTTGGAAGAGCGTGGAGTAGCGGGCGTATTCCGAATACCACGGCAGCGACGGGCCGACCTCAGAGCGGACGCGGGTGGATTCCATGACATTGGCCAAGGTTTGATCCCCGAATGCTGCGACCATGATGGCGGTGCCAGACGCCAAGAATGGTGCGATGAGGGCAAGCCATCCGGTGGAGCCGCCGCCCATGGCGGGAACGCGCTCGCTCATGGCGCGGAAAAGGTGGGGCACGCTCACGAGGAAGACTCCGACTGCAAATAGGCCGGTTGGTCCAGCGGCCAGCGTCAGGGTAGCGGCGATGGTACCCACCGCGGCGGGCAAGAGGCGGCGCGTGGCGATGGATCGCTCAAACGACGCCCAGGTCAGCATGACGCCGAAGGCCACGATCGGCTCCGGGCGAATGCCATTGTTATACGGCAGCCAGAAGGCTAGGAACATCAGCGCGGCCGTCCAGTGGCTAACGCGGCGCTTGTCGATGACCTCCCCAAACCGCGGCAGCATTTCGCGCGAGAGGATAAACCAGGTGATAAGACCTGCAATCAAGCCCGGCAGGCGCACAAAGACGGACGCGGTGGAGATTTGGGACAGCAGCGCGACGAGGTCGTAATACGGCGCACCGAAAGGCGCCTCGGGCACGCCGTACCAGCGGTAATAGTTGGCCATGTAGGTGGCGTTATCGAAGACGCGGCTCATGGAGAAGATGAAGCCATCGTCCGAGGTATTGGCGCCGAAGATGTACCAGAATCCCAAGATGGCGGCGACCACGCCATCAAGCGGGCGCACCTTCTTCCACGATTCCGGCATGAATTTCAACCGGCGGCCATCAAGCCGGTCGATGCGCCAGAGGCAGTAGAGGGACACAATGACCATGACGGCGCCCAGCCACATGGCGATGGTTTTAATCGGCGAAGGCGAAGAGGTAAACCGCGAGTTGATATCGACGTGGACATTGAGGCCATCATCAACCAAACGCTGCACGTCGGCCTTATCGTCCAATTCGGTATAGACGCCGGTTACCTGCGGGCGCAGATCGTCGTCGGTGGTCTTCTTATGCTTGCCCACGCTGACGGTGGTGCCGTCGCCGGTGGCGGAGATCTTGAGCTTGGCGGCATCGTCAAGCTGCGCTACCTCCTTGGCGTTGAGGGTAAGCAGCACCTCATCGAGCGAGACGACGGATAAGCCGTCATCGTTGGCGCGGACGAAGAGCCCGCGGTTCGAGGCCTTCTTTGACTCCGGCGGCACGGTGCCGTAGACCATGTTCTGGCCATCGCGCAGCTCATTGACCGCGGACATGGGGATGGTGGCCTCTAGCGACTCGGGAGCCACGGAGATAAGCGGTGCGTTGATGGATTGCACCAAATCATGCTGCGGCCAATCATAAGACGACTGGGTCTGATCCACCGGCAGCAGCGGGGTGGCTATAAAACACAAGAAGCCAATCAATCCGGCAATGATCGCCGTCCACCGCAACCCCTTAGGGGCGGTGGAAAAGCTCAAGCCGGAAGATCTCGCTTTATTCGAATTCACAGTTAGGCTATCTGACACGGCGATTAGTGTACGTCAGATACGCCCTACTTCTTGGGTGCACGCCCGATAACACGGGCGAAGTGTGGGTGAACTTACTGGGTTCGTACCGCTGTTACGAAAGGACCGGTTTGTTTGAGCTCCCAGCCCTTGTCAAAAACCTCGGCGTTGAAAAAGACCGCGCGGAAGCGAATATTGGGCTGGTTGGGATAAATATCCTCGGCCAAGTGCAGCTTGTAACCGTCGTCCTTATTGTCCAGATCGCCGCGGAAAATCATGACATCTGGCCCGCGCCATGGGGTGGAATCCAGCGACTCCTTGAATTCCTCTGGGGTTTGCTCCCAGGAGTCATTCGCCCAGGTTTCAATCTGGTCATTGCGGGTCGTAAACTCGCCCAGCGGATTGGCATAGTGGCTGGTAAAGGCGTTAAAACCCCAGTACGGGTAGTAGGCCATGAATGTCTTTTCATCCGTGAGGACCACGGTTTCATTGGCGGTATAGCCCTGGTCCTGGATGAAGTTGTGGATATCTAGGTAGTGGTGGGAGGAATCGCTGGTAAAGCGGTCCCCACGCTCACCGTAACCATCGGTATCGCGGTAGGCGTAGTCGATGGCATCCTCATTTTCCTCCGGGATCTGCTGGGCATAGAACACACCCGCCAGCGTCAAAATGACGCCGAAGACGGCGGTCAGACGCTTATTGCCCGCGCTGGAGAAGCTAGCGGGGTACAGGCGGTGGATGCCAACGGTGCGCACCTCCCCTAGGGCGAGGATGCCGGCGGTGGCAAAGAGCAGCACCACGATGACCTCGAGGCGGAAGCTCAGCAGCGTGGTGCCGGCCAGGGTCACCACCATGGATAAGATGATCCACCCGTAGATGCCGATGAGGGCAAGGCCGAGCGCGCGCATCTCCGTGTTTTGCAGGCGCATGACGATGTAGACCAGGCCGACCAAGCAGAGGAATCCGACGATGCTCAAGGACAAGAAGGGCACCGGTATCTGCGTGCCTTCTTCCGGCAGGTAGTGCTGCGCGGTGGTCTGCAGCGGGGCAGAGGAGTGCAGTACGCTCCAGAGATAGGGTGCCCATGCGATGAGCGCGATGGCGATAGAAATAACCGCGATGATGATAAGGCGGATAAGAGGGCGCCACGTGCGCTCATAGAATGCGGTAAATACCGCAATGAGGCTTACGACGGTAAGCGCGGCCGCACCAGTAAATAGCGTGTAGAACGTGGCGGAAATGCCCAGGTACAGCGCCACCGCAAGGGTGGATAAGCGCGATCCCTGGAAAGCCCTAGCGCTCAAGACCGCAATGGCCGGGATGCCCATGGCGATAACGGCAGAGTATGGCTCTTCCGCCGCAATGGTGAGCGTGACGGCGGTGGTGGTCAGCGCGATTGCGGTTCCCACGGGCAGGGACTTAGTGAGGTGCTGCCAGATGGGAACGAGGATGCAGCCTGCTACCGCGATGGAAATTAGCGACCAGGGCTGGTAGACCTCCCAGCCTGGGACTCCGAGCAACGAGCCGAGGCGCCCGCCCAGCCAGAACCAGCCCAACGGGTAGAAGGTGGGCATGTCCAGGTAGTTCATGTCCGCATAGCCCATTTGATCCACCGAGCGGGTAAGGAACTGGGTGCGGAATGCTTGGTCCACCTGTACGCCATCGAGCCACAAGCGCGAAGCAGAAAGCGGCAGGCCGATAGACGCGAG
Organism: Corynebacterium accolens; assembly: GCF_023520795.1. Classification (NCBI taxonomy): domain Bacteria; kingdom Bacillati; phylum Actinomycetota; class Actinomycetes; order Mycobacteriales; family Corynebacteriaceae; genus Corynebacterium; species Corynebacterium accolens. The sequence goes on from NZ_CP046605.1 coordinate 124,392, forward strand.
GGTGAGAAGGGCCGGCGATAGGTAGGTCACCGCGTACGTCACCCACGTGCGCCACCGCGGCCTGGAGAAAGTCTCCTTGTAGTGGTCATAAATCCACCACACGCTAAATCCACCGGCTAGAACCAAGGTGATGACGACGCCGACGGTAGATAGCGCGCGGGTGACCATGGAGGTATTAAAGGACGGCAGGGATACCGCCTTGAAAGCATACCAACCAAGGAGGGTGACGATGCCGCCACCGAGGGCGGCGAAAAGGATACCCAGCAGGGTAGAGCGGTGGGGGAGTGCATCTGCGTGATACGCGGTGGTGCGATTCTTCTCGCTCGCTGGAGCTTTTTGGGAAGGCGTAGCTGGGCTTGTCATGCCCTTTAGTTTCGCATACCTTAATCCCACTTCTGGGATAAGGCGCGGTGTGAGCTGGCTTATTAACTAGCAAAGTGCGCAGGGCCGCGGGCCTTTTAGGGGCCCTGCGTACCCTGCGCGCTGCGAGGCACGCCGGAACCGCGGTTAGAACGGCAGCTTGCGGAAGATAGGCTGCGGGATGAACTTGAATGCCAACGAGACGTACTTGAACAGCGGGTGGACGTAGATGGATTGCTTGCCATCCAGTACCGCCTGCACGGTGGCCTTGGCCACGTCAGAGACGTTGACGGTCAGCGGGGCATCGCCGGCCTCGGCCGACATCTTGGTGCGAACCTGGCCCGGCCGAACGACGAGCACGTTGGCACCGGTACCGCGCAGTGCTTCATCCAAGTTGATGTAAAAACCATCCACGCCGGCCTTGGAGGCGCCGTAGACAAAGTTGGAGCGGCGCACGCGCATGCCGGCCACCGAGGACATCGCCACGATGGTGCCGTGGCCCTGCTGCTTGAACTTTTCGGCCAACAGCACGCCGACGGAGACGGGGGCGGTGTAGTTGGTCTGGGCAGAAGCCACGGCCTTGTCGTGGTTTTGCCACAGCTCTTCCTGATCCCCCAGGGTGCCAAAGGCCACGATGGCGATATCGACATCGCCGCGCTCCCAGGCCTTATCGATGACCGCCGGGTGCGATTCAAAGTCGGTGGCATCAAAGTCCACGACCTCGACATCCGCGCCGCGGGCTTCTAGGTCAGCCTGTGCCTTCTCGATGCGCGGGGACTGGGCGCGGGCAGCCAGGGTGACCTTGGCGGGTCCGCGCTCAAGGAACTCGGCGACAACGCCGAGGCCGATTTCAGAGGTACCGCCCAAAAGCAGGATGTGCTGGGCTTGGCCTACTGCATTAAGCATGGTTGAAAAATCTCCTTCATGAGGGTGGTTATGAGTCCAGTGATTAGTGCAGCTCGAGGCGGCGGGACATATCGGAGGCAAAGACCCCGGTGGGGTCGATGTCATTGCGGGTCTTGAGCCAGCCTTCCAGGCCCGGGTACATCTTGTGGAAGTTTTCGGCGGAGGTGCGCGATTCCTTTGCCAAGTACAGGCGGCCGCCAAATTCCATGACGCGGCGATCCAGGTCATCGAGAAGCTCGCCCAAGCCCGGGCGGATGGGGAAGTCCACGCAGACGTTCCAGCCCGGCATCGGGTACGACAGCGGCGCGCGGTTTCCTTCGCCGAAGAGCTTGAATACGTTGAGCGCGGAGTAGTGGCCGGAGCGCTGGATATCGCGAATGATCTCCTTGAATGGCTCCACGGCCTCTGTGGGAACGACGAACTGGTACTGCAAAAAGCCCTTGGAACCGTAGCCGCGGTTCCACTCACCAATGAGATCGAGCGGCTGGTAGAACTGCGTCAAGTTCTTGACCTGGTTCTTCGCCGGCGCGCCCATGGTGTAGTAGGCCAAGCCCACAGCGGACAGGCTGAGCTTATTCAGCGTCCAAGACGGGAAGATATCCGGCACGGTCATCAGCTGCGGCGCGTTGAACTTCAGCGGATCCTTCGCCAGCTTGGGGGCCAATTCCTCGAGCTGCGCCAAGGTGGCCAGCGAGCCGCGGGAAATGGTGGAGCGGCCTAGCTTCGGCTCAGGGGAGATGACATCGAACCAGGCGGAGGAATAGGTGTAGTTGTGCTCCGAACCATCCGAGTGGAAGGCAATGGTTTCTTCCAGGTTATCGGTGCGATCCGTATCCGCGATGAAGTAGGCGGTCTCCGTCTTGGTCATGCGGATGGTAGCGCGCAGGATGATGCCGGTAAGGCCCATGCCGCCGATGGTGGCCCAGAAGAGCTCACCGCTCGGGTCATCCTCGCTGCCCTCTGGGGTGAGGTGGAGTACGCGGCCATCAGCAACCAGCAGTTCGATGGAGACCACGTGGTTGCCAAAGGAACCGGCGGAGTGGTGGTTCTTGCCGTGGATATCGGGGCCGATGGCGCCGCCGATGGTGACCTGGCGGGTGCCCGGCAGGACTGGAACCCACAGGCCATAGGGCAGCGCGGCCTTCATTAGTTGGTCAAGGGTGACGCCACCATCGACATCGACAAGCGCGGTCTCCGGGTCAATGGAGTGGATCTTGTTCAGCTTTTGCATGTCGATGACCAGGCCGCCGCCATTTTGGGCGGGGTCACCATAGGAGCGTCCCATGCCGCGGGCGATGACGCCGCGGCGCAGGTGGGCGGGCTTGTCCGAGTTATCGTCCGCAACCTGTGCCACTGCGTTCTTGATGACGTCCACGTCTTCCGTGGACAGCACATGGGCGGTCGTGGGGGCGGTGCGGCCCCAGCCGTGCAGGGACTTTTCGGTGGTATGTAGTTCCATCTCTTACTCTTTGCTCGACGGATTGTATCGATGTACCAGCCTACCTAGCTCATAGTGCGGTGGCTGGAGTGACGTTCGTGATATTTAAAACATCGTGGGGCACACAGGCGGCCCCGAATGGTGTGTTTCAGAGATCCATGATCTCGCGGATTTCTTCCGGCAGGCTTGCTTGGGACTCAATGGTGGGCCCTTCGTAGGTGCCTAAAATCTCGTACACGCGGCGCCGCGAAGTGGAATCCAAAATCGGCATTTCCTCTGCCATCAGGCGCGTCATAAAGGGGCTAAGCGGCAGATTGGTGTGCTCTGTTGCTTCAAAATGCCCGTTGCGCTTATCGTCCTCGGCACGCTCATCCTGAGCGGCTTGCTGGGCCGGCGTCATATGCTCTGTCTTTTCCGAGTACATGCGCAATAGCTTACCGCCGCTTAGAGTGGTCGCTATGACAAACAACCACGAAGCAGCAGAAAAATCCCGCGATAATTACGCCCTCGATGACACCTTGGCAGGCCGCATCACCCAAGCTGCCGCACAAGGCATCGTCACCTCCTACCCGGACTGGATCAAATCCAAAAAGGGCCTTATCACCGCCTATGTTTTGTCCACGATTGGTTTTGGCGCCTTGGTGGCCTATACCAACGCCCAAGCCGAAGAGGATGGCGATGAACCGCGCTCCCCGCAGGAATTTGCGGATAAGGGCCTAAAGCTCTGGGCCATTTTGGCCGCGGTGCTCATCTTGGTGGGCCTTGCTTTGTGGGCCGATGTAGCCGTGTCCCGCAAGGTGGTGTCTTTCCTGCGCAAGCGCGGCGTTAAGCGCCCGTGGACGCTGTTGGGAGCAATCGGCGCGGCGACGACGTTTATCATCAGCGAGCTCGAAGCGCGCGATATAGAAAAACTGGCTTCTTAAAATTTGCGTATGGTGGGGCCCATGAATGCAGGGGTCACCGATATTGCACAGGCGCGGGCTCGCCGTGCTGACCCGCTGCTGTCATTAAAGCGGGAACCGCTCACCGTCATCTGCCAAGCCTCCAATATCCGCGCGGATGAGGAGGTCCACCGCCAAATCGGCTTTAGCGATGCGCTTACCCTGCATGAGCTGCAGAAAGTGCTGCACATCTGCTTTGGGCTGCCGGATGAAAAGTCCCCGTGGCACTTTTATGAGCACACCGATGCCCGCGGTCCGCGCCTTGACCCCGAGCGCCAGGCTTCCGAATTCCTCTGGCGCGAGGGCGACCAGATCGATTTTGTGTGGGGCCTCTGGGACTTTGAGCTGGTGGTCGCGGAAATCTATCCCCGCGATAATGGCACCCCCAGCGCGCTGTGCGTGGGCGGCTCGGGAAGCCTCTTCGCGCCCTTTGAACTTACCGCGGTGAACCGGGCATTAACCGGTGAAAAGATCACCGATGAAGTCTTGGCACAGGTTAAACCCCAGGTAAGGGCATTAATCGAGCGCACCAAGCTTTATGACTTTGTTCCCCTCTTACAGGCCATGGACTTAAACCGCGGAAGCGACCTGCCCGCGGCCACCGCCGAGGCACTGGCTAGCCTGCCGCGTGAGGTTACTAATGAGGGCAAGGATGCCTTTTGGTCCATGGCTTTGGCGCTATCCTGCATGGGCGGTGATGAGCTGACCGATTCTGTGGTGGAAACCACCATGGATGCCTTGGGCTGGGTCAACGATGATGGCAACACCTTGAAAGGCGCGGAGATTCGCGCGCTGTGCGATGCCTCCTTGCACCAGCTATCCCAGATTGGTGCCTACGGCAAGGACGCCGCCGCGCCGGTGTACCGCCTAGACATGTACCGCGCGCTGCTGCGCGGGTAAGCTAACTGCCTGTGACTAATCCACTTGAAGATGCTGCAGAAGTAAAGCGCCCCTCCAGCTCTTTGAAGCAGCAGCTGGTGCGATTTATTGCGGTGGGCGTTTTTGCCGCCGTCATTGACTATGGGTTGACGCTGTTATTGACCCATCTAGGTCTGCACCGCTCTGGCGCGAAGGCGATTGGTTGGGTCTTTGGCACCATCGCTGCCTACCTGGCCAATGCGCGCTGGACCTTTGGCACGAAGGTGTCCGGACGCACGGCCGCGACGGTGGGCGTGTTATACGTATCCACCTTTGCCGTGCAGAATTTCTTGTACTGGGTGCTCAATGAGCCGCTGATTTCCTTAGGCTTTGAGGGCGCGGTGAAAGACACCATCGCCTTTGTCATTGCCCAGGGCGTGGCGACGGTGACCAACTTTGCCATCCAGCGGGTCTTTATCTTTAAAGAAAAGTAGGTCTGCTGCGCCTTAGGAGCGAGTGCCGGGGCGGCGGAAATCCTCGCGGCGCCCGCGGTTGTGCAGCTTGAGCCACTCCAGGAAGCCTGCCGGATCGTGGCGTTGGACCAAGAAGAACCAGCCAAAGCGGGCAAATTCCTGGGGCAAAAGCTTGCGCATGCCGCGCTGCCACAGCAGGTAGCCGCGGTTGCGGTAGGTGAAAAAGCGCTTGAACTCGCCTTCCGGGTACTGGGTATGCATCTTGCCGCCCAGGATGGGCTTGAATTCATCCGAGCCATCTGGGTGCAGGTAGCTGGTGGTCAAGGCGGTGCCGAAGGACAGCCCGGAATTGACCAGGCGGCGGTGGTATTCCACCTCGTCGCCGCGGATGAAGAGGCGATAATCAGGCACGCCGATGGTCTGCATTGCCGCGGCGGAAATCAGGGCGCCGTTAAACAGAGAGGCGATGCCGGGCAGGAAGTCTCCCTCGAGTTCCTCCATGCGGCGGCGCCACACCAACCCTTGGCGCAACGGGAAGGCCAGGCGGCCGGGGTCATCGATATTGCACACGGCGGGCGAGACCTCGTGCAGGTTATTATTTCCTGCCACGCGGTATAGCTCTTCTAATACGCCGTAATCAGCGGGGCGGCCATCATCATCGGCGCACCATACGGCATCGGCACCCAGTGATAGCGCGGTAAGGAAACCGAGGGCGAAACCGCCCGCACCGCCCAGGTTGGTCTTGGACGGCACATAGACCGCTCGATCACCTGCCAGGGATTCCACCGCGTCACGGACCGCATCTTCGGCGCCATTATCCACCACGATGACCCACTCGACGGGGTGGGTTTGGTTGACTACCTTTTCGAGCGAGGCGCGCAGCAAGTCCGCGCGCTGGTGAGTGACAATGACGGCAGCGGTGGTACCGGTGGAATCAAGGGTGGCAGTCATGCGTTCCATCTTGCCACCGGGGAATGGATCTGCCGCGGATAAACACTCCGCGTGGGCTAAGCTGACTTTCTATGGAAAGCATGTGGCCACCGTTCGGGCTAAGGATATACGCGAGCGATACTACCCACCCCGGCATCGAACTCCGCGTGATGCGCGATGAGGATATTGCGGCAATCGCCGGTGTGGCGGCAGAGGATATCTACGGCGCAGACATTCCGGATTATGCCTTTCCGTGGCTCTTTAAGCCCGGGATGAATACGCCTGCAGCGGCGGCCCAGTTCCGGTGGACCAACCGCGCGCAGCTGTGCCCAGAGAAATGGTCCTTGGATTTCATCGTGCGCGAGGTGCATTCGGGGGAAATCCTGGGCACCATCGATGCGCGGGCGGAGGATTTTGCTACGGCGCGAGAAATCGCGACCGGGTCGTGGGTCTTTCACCGCTTCCAGGGCCAGGGTGTGGGCACGCTCATCCGGCACGCGGTGGTGGCCTTTGGGCTCGATTACCTGGGCGCGCAGGCGATGACCACGAGCTGGGTGGCACAGAATGAGGCCTCGGCGCGGGTGAGCCAGAAGCTGGGTTACCAGGTGGTTTCTGAAGGAGAAGAAAAGGCGGGGCCAGAGAATAGTTCGCAGCGGCACGTGACTGCGCGCGTGGAGGCCGACACCTATAAACGCCCGGATGACCTGCACGTGGGGGTCTCCGGGCTGAGCCAGCAGCTGCTGGGGATGCTGCGCTAGCTTCTACCCGGCTGCCTCTTCGCCCTCAAAGCGCTGGCGCAGATCGCGCACGTATTCGCCTACTTCTGGGCCCTCGTACTGGCCCACGACCTCGGAGACCTCGCCCACGGAGCGGATTTCGCCGTGATCGATCCACAGCGCGGTATTGCACAGCTGCGCCAAAAAGTCATTGGAGTGAGAGGCAAAGACCAAGATGCCGGAGCGCTTAACCAGCTCTTGCAGGCGCACGCGGGCCTTGGCCATGAAGGCGGCGTCGACGGCGCCGATGCCCTCATCCAGCAGCAGGATTTCCGGCTCGATGGAGGTCACCACGCCGAGGGCTAGGCGCACGCGCATACCGGTGGAGTAGGTGCGCAGGGGCATCGATAAGTAATCGCCCAGCTCGGAGAACTCCGCGATCTCATCCATCTTTTTCTTCATCTGCTTGATGGACTGGCCCAAAAACAGCCCGCGGATGATGATGTTGTCATAGCCGGATACCTCCGGGTCCATGCCCACGCCCAAGTCAAAGACGGGGGCGACGCGCCCGCGGACATCGGCAGTACCGCGCGTGGGCTCGTAGATGCCGGAAAGCAGGCGCAGCAGCGTGGACTTGCCGGCGCCATTGTGGCCAACGAGCCCGACGCGATCGCCTTCGCGCAGGTGCAGGTTAATATCCCGCAGCGCCTCAACCACCACGGTGTTGTGGGCATTTTTCCCAATGGCACCGCCCGCAGTAGAAAGCATGGCCTTTTTTAGGGAGCGGGATTTAGCATCAAAGATGGGAAAGTCCACGCACGCGTTATACGTATCGATTGAGACCATTAGTTTTTATCCTTTCAACGAGCCTCATGGTGGGGATGGGAGTAAAGGAAGGGAGGCTATACCCAGTAGCTCACGCGGAAGCGCCACTTGCGCATGACTAGCCCGGCGATGAACAGGCCGATTGCGGTGCAGCCGATGACGATCCACCAGTGGTAGGCGGCAACGGGCTCACCAATCATTGGGGCGCGCACGATTTCCAGGTAGTGATACAGCGGGTTGATTTCCGCGATGCGGGCGCGGTCCGCCACCGCACCGCCTTGGTCCTTGAGCGTATTGGTCATCCAGACAATCGGGGTGACGTAGAACAATAGCTGCGTCAGGGCCTCTAGCAGTGGGGCAACATCGCGAAAGCGCGTGGCGATGATGCCAAAGAACATGGTGACCCACACACCGTTGATGAGCAGGAGGAGCAGCCCGGGGATGAAGAGGAAGAATTCCCAGCCCAGGTTGCGCGGGAAGATCATAATGAGCAAGAGCCAGATGATGAGGTTATGGCCCAAAAACAGCGTTTGGCGCCACACCAGGCGGTACACGTGCACCGAAAGCGGGGCGGGAAGCTGCTTAATCAGTCCCTCATTTTCAATAAAGACCGTGGCGCCTTCCTTGATGCAGCCCGAGATGAAGGTCCACATAATAAGGCCCACGGTGACGTGGGGAAGGAATTCCGCGACGGGAATCTGGAAAAGCATGGAATACAGCAGGCCCAAGGCAAGCGCCATCACACCGGTGGCGATGGTGATCCAGAACGGGCCAAGGACAGAGCGGCGGTAGCGCTGCTTGATATCTTGCAGGCCCAGCTTGAACCACAGCTCACGCTGCTGTGCACCCCGCGTAAGGTCCGCGAAAGCAGCCTTGAGGGTCATGGACTGGGACGCTGGGACGGCCTCGCCTTCTGGCTGGGAGGTCATGCGGGCGATATCAGCGCGCAGTTGATTGTTATCTTGCACGCCCAACACCCTAGCGCGCGTGCTGGGCAAACGGGGAACTACACGCCGCTATCCTGCGAAAACAGCGATGCCCAGGGAAAATTCAGATTTGGGAAACTGAAGCCAAATGCGTATACAGTAGGGAATCGACCGCCACGTGGTGGCAGTTGTTCAGTGCGATGAAGAAGGGGACTTAATGCCAGCAGCTTCGGCACACTATGACGTCTTTAGTGCGCGAGGTTTGTACACCGGGCTATCTGATGGCTGGACGTACCTCAACGCGCACGCGGTGCCCCAAATTTCGGAGCGCGTGACCTCCGGCGTTGCCCGGTCCTTCCGGATGGCGACGGCGGTAGCGACGCAAGAGGGCCCAGGCGGCGCCCACTCGGCCGCGCCAGAGCCGGGTCGGTTGGCAGGCGATGGCAACTACGCGGCAGCGCGCATGGCCATTGCGGATCTCACCGGTTCCAAGGCGGACCGCGTGGTCCTTGGCCCATCCTTGCCCGTGCTGTATCAATCCTTAGCGCGCGCGGCACGCCCGCTATTGGGCAGCAACTCCTCGGTGGTGCTGTCCAAGCTGGACCCGCCCACGCTGTATTCCGCTTTTTCTGAGGTGCGCGCCGATATCCGCTGGGCGCAGCCGGATCTGGGCACCGGCGAATTGCCGGGGTTCCAGTTCGCGGAGCTTGTCGATGGCTCCACCAGGCTCGTCTCCTTTTCCGCCGCGCATGAGCTTCTGGGCACGGTATCCCCGGCCGAGGAGATCATTGACACGGTGCGGGGGCGCTCGCGTGCCTGGACGCTTCTCGATGTCTCCGCAATCGCGCCCTACCGCCCCATCCGCTTCGATGAGCTGGGCGCGGATATCGTGGGCATCGACATCGGCCTGCTTGGCGGGCCCCAAATGGCCGCCTTGGTCTTCCGCGATACGCGCATGCTCCGCCGCCTGGATGCCCTAAATCCCATCTATTCCAAGGAAGACGGCCGCAAGCTAGAAACTCCCGTCTCCTCCGGCTTGGCCGGCGGCGTGGGGCCGCTGGTGGACCACCTCGCGGCCCTGGCCGGTGGGGATAAGGGATCGCGCCGGGTGCGGCTTAATAAGTCCATGACCGCCCTGAGCGCCTACCTCGAGGACTTGCGCGCGGATCTGTACTCATTTTTGAGCACGCTTCCCGCCGTGCACATCCTGGGTATTACCGGCGAGGCAGCAGCGGGTGCGTCCGATAATCGCTTGCCGCGCCTTACCTTTGCGGTCCAGGGCGTGCCCGCGGAGACGGTGTACAAGCGCCTCTTTGATAATGGGCTCGTCACCACCCTGGCCCCGCAAACGCCGCTGCTTACGGAAATGGGCGTGGAAGAGATCGGCGGTGCCGTCACCGTGGCATTAGGCCCGTTTAATACCCACTACGATATCGAGCACCTCGTTCGCGTCGTTGCCTCGCTCGCCTAGGTTCGCTTGAGTAAGGCGCGCCGGGAATCTACACCGTAAGCACCAGCGTGCCGGTGACCTCGCCGCTGTCGAGGGCGGTGTGGGCTTGGGCGGCATCGGCAAGCGGGTACGTGCCATGCAGCGCGTGCTTCACGCGGCCATCTTCCAGCATGGGCCACACATTCTTGATGGTGCCGGCGACGATCTCTGCCTTATCGTCCAAGTCACGCGCGCGCAACGTCGTGCCCTGAATGGTTAGGCGCTTCGGCAGCATGGGGGCTAAGTTGATATCCGCCTTGGTGCCGCCCTGCATGCCAATGATGATGAGCTTGCCGTCCTTGGCCAGGCACTTCATGTTCTTTTCCAGGTACTTCGCGCCGATGATATCTAGGATGACATCGCAGCTGCCCTTGAACTCGTAGACGAAATCCTGCTCCTTGTAGTTGATGAGAATATCCGCGCCGAGCTCGCGGCAGCGATCCAGCTTTTCCTGCGAGCCGGCGGTAACAGCCACCTCAGCGCCCAGCGCCTTTGCCACCTGGATGGCAAAGGTACCGATGCCACCACCACCGCCGTGGATGAGCACGCGCTGGCCCTCGTGCAGGCCCGCCTCGATGCCCAGGTTGGACCACACGGTGCAGCCGACCTCAACCACGGCCGCGGTTTCTTCCAAGCTAAATCCCTTGGGCAGCGGAAGCAGTTGGCCCTGCGGGACGGCGACGTATTCCGCATAGCCGCCGCCCGCGAGCAAACAGCCCACCTCGGTACCGGTTTCCCAATCCGTATCGCCGGCATCCTCAATCACGCCGGCGGCCTCTAGGCCAATGATTTCCGATGCCCCTGGCGGCGGCGGGTACGCGCCCATCGTCTGCAGAATATCGCCGCGATTGACGCCCGCTGCCTTCACCTTCACCAGTACCTCGCCGGATCGCAGCTCAGGAACGTCTACGTCCTGCAGCTCTAGCGACCGTGGGGTATCAGGATCGGTCTGGACGATTGCCTTCATCTGTGTAGCACTCATACCGCCAATCTAATGGAGAAGGTGTGGTGTGCGCCACGTCCATTTCCTCGTGGGGCAATGTGATTCGCGCGGACCGGTTTAGTAAGCTAACCAAGTTGCCTTTTCGGCACGATGGAGACGTGGCAGAGCGGCCGAATGCACCGGTCTTGAAAACCGGCGAGGTTTATTCCTCCGCGGGTTCAAATCCCGCCGTCTCCGCAGGTGTCATGAGTCGCGACATGCTTGACAGGTCAGTCGCGACATCGTTGACAAACCGGCATCTCAGTTGTTTTTGTTCTGGGTGCCGGTTTTCTTGTTATTTGGGGTTTAGGGGTGGGTCCCCTTTTTTCCAGTAGGGCTTTTGGTAGTCGCGGGCTGTGTCGATGTAGTGCTCGGTGATGATTTCTCCGGTCGCAGCTAGTGATGTGGTTGTCGGCGATGGCCATGAGGATTTTTGTTTCTTGAATGCGCGCCCGATGCCTAGGTGGAAGAGTTTGCCGTCGTAGCGGACGGTGACTTTGCCTTCTGTCCCAGACGATGTCTTTTCTGGTGCGCCATTCTTGTGTGGGATTGTTGAGGCTGGCTTTTGCCTAGGCCCACCCCACGAAATTAATACCCCCATACATGACCTTCGCTGCCTCTTACCAGATTACAGAGACAACTACAAGGCGTAACACCGGGACCCCCACCTTGCCCAAATGGGGCGGAAGCTCTCAGTTTCTTACACTGTCGAGACTGTATGTGCAGCATGAATGTTTAGATTAGGGTCTAATATACCCCCATATAGGTTGGTTCGAGTGTCGTTCCAGGATTTGAAAATCAAGGCTGTGCATGTGTTACCTGGCGTTTTGGTGAATTATTTAGGTTTTAAGAAAGTTCCTAAATATTTAACTATGGACTACCCGTATGCGTAAGGCTACCCTAACCTTATCTGTCAATTATCTGGTGTTTAGCTGTTTTTAAATGCGGTGGCGGGAAAGGGCTACGGATGAAATTCGCTAAGAAGTTGACTGCAACTATTGCGGTATGTGCCAGTGTTACTTTTGCTGGTGCTGGTGTTTCAAGCGCCAAGGTTTTTCACGGCCATTGGATTGGTGGCCGTATTGAAGAGGCGTATCACCGGCTTGGTGGGTGGCAGACTTTTGGCGACGCTACAACTGATGAGCGTGTAGCTAAAAATAATGGTCGGTTCCAGGTGTTTGCTAAGGATGCCTCCATTTATTGGCATGCTGGTGTTGATAATGGAATTGCTCACCAAGTGGGTGGGCGTATTCGCAATAAGTGGGGAGATCTTGGCTGGGAAGGCGCGGCCTTGGGATATCCCATTACGGATGAGTTGAAGACCCCTGATGGTAAGGGGCGGTTTAACCATTTCCAGGGCGGGTCTATCTACTGGTCGCCAGAGACTGATGCTCATCAAGTGTGGGGAGGCATTCGCGATAAATGGGCTCAGCAAGGCTGGGAGACCGGTGAGCTAGGGTACCCAACCACTGATGAGTTGCTTACCCCGGAAAAGACTGGGCGCTACAACCATTTTCAAGGCGGATCTATTTACTGGTCACAAGCTAGCGGAGGCCACAGTATTTCTGGCCCCATTCGGGATTTCTGGGGAAGTCAGGGATGGGAGCGTAGCTCTTTGAAGTTTCCCACATCGGAAAAATACGCTGCAGGCGGAGGCATAAAGCAGGATTTCCAGGGCGGATCTATTCAGTATTTTAAGCCTACTGGCAAGGCCCTAGAGGCTTATGACAATCAAAATATTTCAAGCTACCGTCAGATTTATCCACTGTTTAACACCACCGACTTCAAGCGGTGGCATGCAGCCGGGGTCTATCGAGAGGTTATCCAAAACATGGATAAATACTTTCCCCTCTCCGGGTGTCCTGACGAAATTACCGAGGGCTCTGTATGCACTTTTACCGGTGTGGGCGGAGCTAAAAGCAAAGTAACCGTAGAACGTATCTCTGATGAGGGATTCTCACTGGTTACTGCTAGCGATCATCCTGAAGGCGGCGGCAGAACACTAAACATCCGATTCGATGAAGTAACTTCCCCCAATGCCGGTGATGACAATGTTGTCTTTGACAACGACAGCGTAGAAACTTCCTACACCGGCTCTGACAAAACATGGGTTCGTCTCGTAGTTGAATCCTTTGGTCCGACACAGACCTCAAAGGTTCAAGGTCCTTTTAGCTCCGATCACATTGGTTCACAGGTATGGAGCAAGTTTGCCGGAACTGTGCGTTCAACAATTGACTCTTCCTCGACGACGTATATCCCGTTGTCGAAGTAACCACGGTGTTCAACTACGTACCTAAAAGCAAGGAGCCTATTGTGAATTCTTTTGTCCAACGCTTATCTATCGGGGTACTTACCTGCCTAGTTTCTGCTGGTCTGGCTACATCTCCTGCACTAGCGGAAACGCCTGTGACCATCACAGCAGGCGACGGTGGCCTCGTTCAAAAAGACTGTGCTACTGGGGCGGAGTATGTGCGTATTGATTCTTCGGAGCTGGAAAATTCTAAAGCGTGCTTTTTCCTTACAAAGCCCACAGGCTGGGTGGCCGTGAACATTACGGGATCGTATGGAGTTGTCAATCGCTTAAAAGTACCGGTTTCAGTGGCCTTTAAATTGCCTGATGGTGATGTGTACTGGCAGCGAGTAGTGGAACCAGGAAAAATCCAAAGCATCGACGTTGGACATAATCGTTCTACTGTTGTTGAAATGCAGGTTACCCCGGTAGCGACCTCAAATGGTGCTGGCACTGGTGACCTTAGCGTGGATACCGCCAACCCGCACGTGATCAGTATGCGTTCTGCTGGCCGATATGCCGGCGGAAAAATACTGCGATTGTCGTGGTCCGGAGTAGAACTATCAAGCATAGATAGGAACTCAGGCTTTAATGATCGCCTCGATGCGTCTTTTAAAGTAGTCCCAGCCCGCGATGGTTCTCAGTGCCTGTCCTTGGAAGCAGCTGCATATCCAGGCGTCTTCTTGACCATGCACTCTAACGGATCGGTAGCTGTTCAAAGCAACCCGAACGCCAAAGGTGCAACGTGGTGTCCTGCAAGTGTGGCAGAAACTCCCACAGGAACTCGCCTTGCTTCGGCACTAAATCAAAATCGTGTTCTCACAGCAAGTGGGACGCAAAAGGTTGCGACCACGACTTCTCGCACGAGTGAATCGGTGTGGTTTATTGACCAGGGCCTTGCCCTACCCGGGAAGTAAACGCAAAACATGTAATAAAAGGGCCGCCACTGTGTATGCCTTTTCAGGCTGCTTTCGCCGTAACGCGTAGCGCCCAATTAATCCATACCTTATAGATAAGAAAGTCCGCACATGCGCTACAAGCATCATCACCCTGCGAAGACAGTGACACATTGCGCTCGAAAAATCATGTCCGTTATCACCGCTGCTGCAGTAGGGCTTAGCCTTTCGTCAGCGCATGCGCTTGCCCAAGCAGATCAACGCGACCTGGGCGCTGAGATTGCTGATGAACAGCAAGCGAGAAACTATGCCATTGAAATGGTGAGCACCAACTTCCCTGCCTCGCAGGCAGCTGCTGAAGAAGTACTTCGGGGCGGGCAAGAAGAATTATCTGCTTATACGAAATCAGGCATGGATGAGGCCCGCACTCAAGATCTTCGCCAAATAGTGGTGACAATCTCTTCACTATCTGAAGAAAACGTTCAAAACGCAGCCAAACAGGCACTTGATGCAGGTGATATCGACAGTCTCAGCAACTTTATCGATACTGGGTGGCAAACAGCCCAAACCGAAGATGATCGTGCCACAGCGTGGAAAGCTACCCAAGCACCAGAAGGAAGTGTCCTTAAAGCAGCAGCCGAACAGGCACTATCTACAGACACTGAAGAAGCCCTAAGCGAGTTTGCAGCTACAGGTGCAGATAAAGCTCGCTGGGATGATAAACGACGCGAAGTCTACGAACTTTCCCGATCCCCACTTCCATCAGTTGCTGCAGGCGCTTCTGAAGCACTGATGACAGATACAGATACAGCAATTGAGTCGTATCTTCGCTATGGGCAGTTTGTTGATGCAGCCCAAGACTCAGAGAAGATGAGTATTACCGAACTGGTCGATACCGCTATCGAAGAGTCCGATAAAGCCCAGCGTGCCGCAAGCTTCGCTGCAACAAACGCTGACCAAGCCAGACGGGCAACAGAGGCATCTCGACAGGCTACTCAAAAAGCAAAAGATGAGGCACTAGCCGCCGATGCAGCACAAGTAAGGGCAGGCAATGCCGCAGCGTCGGCAGGAAAGCTTGCTAACCAGTCTGCCCAAGTAGCCGATAACGCAGTGGCTGCAGCAGCAGAAGCACGACAAGCCTTAGCCCAAACTGCCGATGCTCTAGCTCGTGCAGCCTCTGCTGCTTCTCGGGCACGGATTGCAGCCCAAGAAGCAGCATCCCGTGCTTCTGCGGCAGGCTATGACGCCTCCATGGCATCTCAAGCGCGCCAAGCAGCCGAACAAGCTCGTGATGCTGCACGGGCTGCTGACAAAGCCGCGCAATCTTTTGTCCACGCAGACGCTGCTGCCGGTTTTGCCCGCACCGCCAGTGGTGCCGCAGCCAGCGCTGCAAACAATGCTGATGCGGCAGCAGCCGCTGCATCCGAAGCAGCAGCCGCCGCAGGAGCTGGTGACCAAGCCGCTGCAGAAGCACGAGCAGGTGCCGCACGAGCACGAGCAGCAGCCTCTCGAGCACGCGCAGCCTCTAACGAAGTCGATGGAATCGTCAACCAGATTACCGAACTAGTACGAAAAGCCCGTACAGCTGCTCGACAAGCCGCCGACCACGCAAATAAAAGCGCCCAAGCCGCTGAAGACGCAGCACGAGAAGCCGGCAATGCTTCTGCCGCCGCACAACGAGCCGGTGCTAATGCTCAATCAGCCCAAGAAGCAGCCTTAAAATCTATCGAGGCCATCAACCTTGCCAATGACATCGCTAAACTTTCTCAAGAAGTTGCCACCCAGCGCCAAGAACAAGAAGCCCAATACCTCAAAGACCAAGCAATTCAAGCAAATGAAGATGAGGCCCGTGACGATAAATATAAAAGCGATCAACTAGATAGGCGTAAGAAATTTGAAGCAACGCTAAGGAAGTTGGGGGCGTATTCTGAGCTTGAAGAGTCGGCAGATGGCTTTGGGGCGAGCCTTTCTGAGCCAAGCGATATCAGTGAGCTTCGCGATGCAACGATTGCTGCAGCGATAGTCGGCGGTCCATCCGTATCCGAAGCAGCAAAATTAGCTCTATCAAGCGGGACAGACCAAGATCTTCGGCAGTTTGCTACAAACGGGTATTCTGCCGCGTTAATAGATGATGAGCGAAACCAACTCAGAACGTGGTGGGCAACCGACCCGAACGAGGAGGTTCGCAATGGAGCCGAGGAATGGGTAAATGCAGACGGTGTAGTCGTTCATTGGTTTGCAACCGACGAAGTGAAACGGCTTCGCACCCCTATTCTGCTTGAAAAGGCCTGGGGCCTCAAAGAAAACGCCGGAAAAGCAGTCCAGCAAGCTGCAGACGCAGCTATTTCCGAGGGAACATATGATGCTCTTGATGATTTTGTCAACGGGACCGGCTATTCCAAAGCTCTCCATGAAGATCAACTCCAACAAGCCTACGAATTGGAAAGAACAGGCGGACCGGAACTAAAAGCTGCTGCGGAAGCTGCAATTCTAGGAGACCGAGAAGGGCTCAATGAGTTCATCACCATCGAAGCAGCTCGAAAAAGCGCAAATGATGCCGAAAAGAACACCCATGACCAACAGGTCAACGCGCTGTTAGAGAAAGGCTTCTTTGCAGCTCACCGAGCAGCAGAGGAAGCCGCTAAGGCACAGGAGTCCTACTTTTCCGCCTATGGTGATGCTCGGAAAGCCGCATCATTTGCACAGGAAGCTACGAAATGGTCTGGCCGTGCTCAGCAATCAGCGCAACGAGCACATATGTCTTTGGCATCGGCGCAAGAATCACTGAATTTTGCAAAAGAACAGCAACAACGTTCACATACAGCTGCAAACCAAGCTGAACAAGCTGCAAACCAAGCGTCTGCGAATTCTGATCAAGCACAAAGCTTTGCTTTAGATGCCCACTTATCGGCTAATCAAGCACGATCCTCTGCAGAGCAAGCAAGAGGATCGGCTGCAGCGGCTGGTAAAGATGCTGCAGCCGCTGCGCAGGCTGCAGATTCTGCATACCAAGCAGCAACCGAAAAATGGCAAAACGAACAAGTAGAGCTTCAAGCCGCTTACGAAGCTGGAAAAATTCAAGACGGCGTAAACACAAGTTCACCCGGAATTCTCGAAAGCATAAAGGAAGCGATTGGA
Organism: Corynebacterium accolens; assembly: GCF_023520795.1. Lineage (NCBI taxonomy): Bacteria > Bacillati > Actinomycetota > Actinomycetes > Mycobacteriales > Corynebacteriaceae > Corynebacterium > Corynebacterium accolens. The sequence goes on from NZ_CP046605.1 coordinate 141,560, forward strand.
AAAGAAGCATTAAATCTTCTTCTTGATTTCATTGGGGTTACCGATGTTATTAACTGCTTCCATGGTGAGATTTCTGGTTGCCTATGGACAGCGGTAAGCCTGCTCCCAGCTTCGAAACTTCTAAAAGCAGGCAAAGCAATACCTGTCCTGCGTAGACTCTTAAGCAAAACTGGCGAAATCCGCCATTTGCTCAGCGCACGACGCGCCGAACGTTCAACCAAGCTTAAAGAACTTCACAACATCCCATCCTGCGGACTCGTTTCCCTCAGCTCATCTACCTCACCCAAAAATCGAGTCCAATTTGCGCTAAATAGTACGAGCTTCCTTGAACGCCTGCGGTTTGAAGAAATTGCAAGCACGAAATGCACTGTTGGTTCAATATCGGGAAGGATCTATCGAGGAGGAAACTACTATCAACTTATGACACGTGCTTGGACCAACCCGCTCCAAGCATTCAGAGTCCAGCGGCACCACATCATTTCCTCTTCCGCGATCAAAAAAGAGAAGGGGTCACTTCCAAAAGGAATGAATCGTAACAATGCTCCCTCAATTCAAATGGACCCAGCAGATCATAAGGAGACTTTGTCCTGGGGAAGCAAGCCTGCAGCAAAGAAATACCAAGAAGAGCAGGCCCAATTAATTCGAGAAGGGAAAATTGATGAAGCATTTCAGCGTGAATATGAAGACATAAAAAGTACTTTTCATGGAAAATATGATCAGGCGCTAGACGAAATGATTGACGACGCTCTAGCCCGCGGTTTCCTAAGTAAAGACTTCCGTATCGGAAACAGCCGAGCGGCAGACAATCTAACAATGAAGCCAAACTACGCTACACTTGTGGCCTAGATTGCAAAGAATAGAGCCCTCGTCTAAGTTGAATCTTCCAAAAGGCAGGGTCAAGAAGATAAACATCTTGCGTCAAGGAGTTGTAGAAATGAAGTTCAATTTTGAGGTCCCTGAACCGTTGCAGCTGTCTGTACCTGTTTCATATTACGAAAATCTTCTGTCTGATTACCGAACCCGAGACATCTCATTTCTCAAAATGGACACTACGGGTCAGTTTTTTGGCAAATGTGAGATAGGGGGAATCGACTATGACGTTGATGGCTATGAGAGCGACGGATTGATTACCTCAGTAGAAATCTTGGACGCGCGGGAGTCAGATAGCTTCCTTGATATCCCACTGTCATTGTCGAGTCGAAAGTTCGTTAAAGCCCTAAAAGATGTGGGGATCGAATTTGAACACGACCGTGACGGCATAACCATTCCCCACGACAATGGGACCATTGCTTTGTCATACCAATTCGGCAAAGTTGTAGCTATTTACTGGGGGTAGCTAACCAATATCAATCACGCGAGTGTGCAGTCTGACTTACGCGACAGCCTAACCGAAGGCCTTGACGTACTAAACAACCGACGAAGAAGGAAGTGCATCGAGAAAATGAATATTGAAGGTACCTGTCCCTTGCCCGTAAAACCTGGAATGACGGTGAACCAGGCTACTAAAGCATGCTATGACTCAGAATTAGGTGCGGATACGTATGAGGAACAGTTTGAAGGCTGGGTTGATATCGAAACACTAGAACCCGGGGATCCTGGCCGCAAGATTGTGTGCTGCGTGGAAGACGGTAAGTGCGTCACCGTTGAAATGAAGTACATGGAGACGCCAATCACGGATACCTTCTATGGCGTTGACCTTAATCGTCGCCCCGCCGAGACCCCACAGGCGAGAACCGAACGAGTCGCACAAGAGCTACAACGCCAAGGAATCCGTACCGAGATAAATGATTTCCTCATCTTATTGCCTGACCACTTAGTCGCTATCGAAACCAACGAGTGCGTTGCCTGGTTTGATCCTGAATATTGGAGTCTTGAGGATTTTCTTGAAACGTCGTTCCTTGCCTAGAGAAAAGTAAACTTTAGATGTTGGCGAACGAGGCGGCCGGAGCATGCTTTAACGGAAAACAATTAGGACAAGCCCCAACTTGGTGACAGTTTCAGTTTCCCGCTTTGTACTGCGGTATACGACTAAGGTCGTTGTGCTCGTAAAGCGGGTAAGGTTCTGACCCCTGTTTGGTGAGTGCCTGATATCCAGACCAGTTGGGCTGAGAAGAAAGATAATCTACTGCCATGTCTGGATACTCCACACATTTTAACCGTGACGCCGACTACTTCCTTGATTCAGAAACGGGTCAGGTCCAAGGGATTTAAAGATGAGTGTGTACCTGCGGCGAGATATTGATTATCTGCTGGCCCCCTATTCTTATGATCAGTTATTTTTGAAGCTGCCTTTTGATTATGCGGTTGAGGCTGCCGCACAGTCACGTGCTTTCTTTACACTTCAGGATGCTGCTAATAGTTACTGGTCACAGCAGTATGTGAACATTGATACCACCGTCGATGATCTTCCCCATGCGCTACGCCTTGGGGTGCACGATCCGCAGTTTCCTCGTCGTTGGGCAGCAGTTTTGGAAACCACGAATCCCGATTGGGTGTGGTTTATCAGCGATGATACGAGCAACAATCACGACTTTTTCGCAACCGTTAGGTATAACGGTTCTATTCCTTTTGTTCCCGGTATGACACAGCTACGTATCGTGGATGAGCCAGATGAACGCAAAATCGTCACAGGATGGAACTACCGCTCAGGCAACAAGTGCCTCATCATCGGCACCTACGATATGGATGCCGCTATCGGCAAACGCGCCCCTGCCGCTGAAATCCGAGGATACGACACTTTTATTGTAGGTATTGGGGAAGGAGAAACCCGGTTCCAGGCTTTTACCGACTGGCCTGACGGCGAAGACTTCGCCTTTCCCGGACTGGAAAGACTCAAAACCAAAAAGGGTCCACTACGCAAGCGGTTTACTACCGATGATCTCTTCGAGTGCGCACAGCTTTTCGGTCTCGATCCCTTCAATAGACAGTTCCTCACTGGGCGTGCAACACTTATCAATAGTGGATACCCTTTGCCTAAAAAGTACGGGCCATGCGCTTTATTTGAACGTCGTGAACACACCTGGGACCGCGAACACGAAGGGAACTAAAGACAATGACGAAGTATTTCTACACCCATTCCATAGCACCGGTATCCCATGCTGTGGCGCTTCTTCGGTTTCCACTATCTACCGTGGTTGAAGAATTTCAGCAGTGGGCATCAGGAATAGAAAGTCGGTATACAAAGCCTTATTTTTATCTTCAAAGCCAGACAATCGAATGTATGGTTCATACGAACAAGGTATCTGCTGGCAGGAACCAGCTTGCAGAGCTACTTAAACCGCAAAACCACATTACACAGTTTGTATTCGTCCCCACCGAGTCAGAATGGACTGCAGTGTTTAGCCCCTGCTGCTTTACCAAAGCGCCAAAGATGCCGTGGATTGGTGAATTTGCCTACCTTTTGGCGCGCAAGAAAGAAATTGAGTCACAAGTTCCTTACTTCATCGAAATTATGCATACGCCGTGGGTAGATACCGACGATGTAGCCTTCTTCCATCGCGCAAGCTATGGAGAAATAGAGTTTATGATGTGCGCGCTTCCCTCCGAATTACCCGATGACCCTTTAGGCCGATTTGATTGCTGCTTCTACAGATCTTTTAGCAGCCACAAACAGTTAAAAGCTGATGGTACGCTGCACCGTTCCATGTCATATCTCGAGGATCAAAGTGAACCTTTTAAGGATTACGGTTTTGATTTTGACTCCCTGCCAAAGGTCACTGAGTTTCCGCAAGAATCGTTTACAAAAGAACACGCGCAGATTATGTGGTCTCAGTTTGGGGAAAAACAGATAGAAGCCATCCTCGCACCACTAGGTGTATCACCATATGATGACGCTTTCTATGGGACGGACGGCTATTTGGCACGTCTAACACCAGCATGCGTTGTCGACCCACACACTAATGAGTTAACAGCAGCTCCCGACTTCGATCCCCCTGCGCGTATCCCGCTAGAAAAATACCAGTTTTTCCAAGGGCTCCACGACGGCCCCCTCCGTTCCTGGTCGTCAACACCTATTGCAGAATAGAAGTCAGACGAAACACAACCTGAGGCATCTCAAAACGGCGCTCCAGACTCCAAACACGCGGAAGCATCGCTGTAACAAGCCCCGAACTTCTTACCGAGCCGAAGGCACAAACGGCTACACCACTACACGGGACTTGACCTCCGTATCGGAAACAGCCGAGCGGCAGACAATCTAACAATGAAGCCAAACTACGCCACGCTTGTGGCCTAGACTGCAAAGAATAGAGCCCTCGTCTAAGTTGAATCTTCCAAAAGGCAGGGTCAAGAAGATAAACATCTTGCGTCAAGGAGTTGTAGAAATGAAGTTCAATTTTGAGGTCCCTGAACCGTTGCAGCTATCTGCACCTGTTTCATATTACGAAAATCTTCTGTCTGATTACCGAACCCGAGACATCTCATTTCTCAAAATGGACACTACGGGTCAGTTTTTTGGCAAATGTGAGATAGGGGGAATCGACTACGACATTAAGGGCTTTGAAAACGCCGGATTGATTACCTCAATAGAAATCTTAGACGCGCGGGAGTCAGATAGCTTCCTTGATATCCCACTGTCATTGTCGAGTCGAAAGTTCGTTAAAGCCCTAAAAGATGTGGGGATCGAATTTGAACACGACCGTGACGGCATAACCATTCCCCACGACAATGGGACCATTGCTTTGTCATACCAATTCGGCAAAGTTGTAGCTATTTACTGGGGGTAGCTAACCAATATCAATCACGCGAGTGTGCAGTCTGACTTACGCGACAGCCTAACCGAAGGCCTTGACGTACTAAACAACCGACGAAGAAGGAAGTGCATCGAGAAAATGAATATTGAAGGTACCTGTCCCTTGCCCGTAAAACCTGGAATGACGGTGAACCAGGCTACTAAAGCATGCTATGACTCAGAATTAGGTGCGGATACGTATGAGGAACAGTTTGAAGGCTGGGTTGATATCGAAACACTAGAACCCGGGGATCCTGGCCGCAAGATTGTGTGCTGCGTGGAAGACGGTAAGTGCGTCACCGTTGAAATGAAGTACATGGAGACGCCAATCACGGATACCTTCTATGGCGTTGACCTTAATCGTCGCCCCGCCGAGACCCCACAGGCGAGAACCGAACGAGTCGCACAAGAGCTACAACGCCAAGGAATCCGTACCGAGATAAATGATTTCCTCATCTTATTGCCTGACCACTTAGTCGCTATCGAAACCAACGAGTGCGTTGCCTGGTTTGATCCTGAATATTGGAGTCTTGAGGATTTTCTTGAAACGTCGTTCCTTGCCTAGAGAAAAGTAAACTTTAGATGTTGGCGAACGAGGCGGCCGGAGCATGCTTTAACGGAAAACAATTAGGACAAGCCCCAACTTGGTGACAGTTTCAGTTTCCCGCTTTGTACTGCGGTATACGACTAAGGTCGTTGCGCTCGTATTGCGAGCAAGGATCTGAACCATGTTAGGTAGCCCTCGAACATCTAGCCCTGTAGGGCTGGAAGGGAATATAAGCTACACCCTATTGTTACGCCGGTGTGCGGCAGAATGTTTCCTGTAAAATAGGGCCGTTCCTAATATTGTTTTACACGTGTCTATCAGGGTTCAGGCCTTATGTTTACAGAAAGTGGTGAGTGTGGTGTTATCGTCTGACGGTTTCCATATTGAAAGTCATGGACCTGACCCCTGTTTGGTGGACACCTGATATCCAGCCCAGTCGGGCTGGGAAGAAAGGTAATCTACCATCATGTCCAGGTATTCCGAACAGTTCAAACGCGATGCCGTGGCCCTCTATAAGGAACAATGAGGATCTCTCGCTGAACTCAGCATTAGCCGAACTCGGCATCAACCGAGCTTCGCTGCATTCTTGGGTCAAAAAGTACGGCACCGGCAAACGTGCCCGCATAAAAGCCGTGCATGATAAAGCCCAGGCAGCGAATGAATCCGAACGCATTCGCCAACTGGAGAAAGAAAACACAAAACTGCGCGAAGAACGTGACATCCTGCGTAAGGCTGCGAAATATTTTGCTTAAAGCAACTCACGGGAGTTCTGCTTCCAGTTTGTCTATGACCACCGAACCGAATACTCGGTTAAGCGGATGTGCCACGTGTTGAAGCTCAATCGCTCCTCGTTTTATAAATGGGTCCACACCCGTGAAAAGCGCAGGTCAAGGATGTATTCTGATGCCCTTATTGGTGCAAAAATCAAGGCCACTTTTGATGATGAGCATGGTCTTTATGGTGCTAAACGCATCGCTGCAAGCCTCAACAGTGATACGGATTTCAGCCCGATAAATCACAAGAAAGTCGCACGAATTATGAAAGCCATGGGGCTTAGAGGCTTTACCAAGCGCCGCCGATGTGTCACTACCAGGCGCAAGCCTGGCCACCGAGTCATGCCGGATTTGCTAGGCCGCAAATTCGCAGCTAACGAGCCGAACCGCGTTTATGTCGGTGATATTACCTACTTGCCATGTAAAGGAGGGAAAAACATGTATTTGGCCACTGTCATTGACACGTATTCACGCAAACTTGCAGGTTATGCACTTGCAGACCACATGCGTGTCTCACTGGTCATCGATGCTCTATCCCATGCGCATGGTGTGCGTGGCAGTCTTGACGGGGCTGTATTCCATTCCGATCACGGCAGCGTGTACACCTCACAAGCGTTTAGAAACTATTGCTCGTCGTTGGGTGTGCGCCAGTCTATGGGAGCGGTAGGAACGAGTGCTGATAGAAGCCCTAGCAGAATCGTTTAACGCCACCTTAAAGCGGGAAGTGCTGCGAGAGCGGAAAGTTTTTGACAATCCGATCGCCTGCCGCCGGGAAGTCTTCCGGTGGTGCATGCGTTATAACACGCGCCGGCGGCACTCCTGGTGCAATCTTGTAGCGCCTGATGTCTTTGAAGCCGAGACTTCAGCTACACTGACCAAAGCAGCATAGCTAGCCCCCGATCTGTCCACTTTCCGGGGGTCAGGCCCTACAGCAAATGTGGAGCTAACAGGACACCGGAAAGCTGCCTAAGTTAACAAGCTTCACGCTTGTTGCTGCGGCATTTCATACCGGGGGATGACGCGCCTAGTGCGGCGCAGACTTAATCTTGGAATGTACAGGGGCAAGTCAGGTGTGGTTGTGATGCCGGCTCTGTCCCAGAGATAAAAATTACTCGACGAAAGGACTCCATGAATACCTCGGAACTTTATGTAGCAGCAGCGGAATCTACTAACCCTAATGACACGTGGTGGTTCCTTGGGTTCCTGCCCATTATTTTGCTCGTCGCGTTCTGGATTGCGGCGGTTATTTCTATTATCGCTTCTGGGTACACGATTGCGGCCAAGGTGCTCTTTATCGCCGCTACCTTTGCCCTTCCCTTCTTGGGACCGCTCATCTGGTTCATCTTTGTTCGCGGCAGGGAAGACAAACAAAGGCGCTAGAAGGGCCATCGCCCGGCTGGGCTAGGACATGCCGTGCTGTTCCAACCACGCGTTGATGCCGCCACGCAGGGAAACCACCTGTGAGTATCCGCGCTCGCGCAATGCGTGGACGGCTTGCGCGGAGCGAATGCCGCTGGCGCAGTAGATAACGGCGGCATCGCTCTGGCCGATATCTGGGTCTTCGCCGGCGAGGATGTGGTCTAGGGGCAGATGCGCTGAATTAGGAATGGCGGCGCGGGCGCGTTCGGCGTCGGTGCGGACATCGATAAGCGGGGCGTGCGCGGGGATCTCGCGGACCTCGGGGGCATCGGCTGGCTGGGTAGGCTGCGCACCGGTGGGGCGGATGGGGATATACTCCCAGGTTCCGGATAGCGCCTCAAAGTAGCCGAGCGTGCCAATAAGCGGGGTGCCCACGCCGGTAATGATCTTCAAAGCCTCCAAGGCCATCGCGGAGCCCACCGTGCCGACGATAGGGCCCAGAACGCCGGCTTGGGAACACGAAGGAACCTCGCCCGGGGCAGGGGCAGTGGGGAAGACATCCTCGTACACAGGGCCCTTGCCGGACCAAAAGACGCTCATCTGCGCATCAAAGCCCAGGATAGAAGCCCAAATGTGGGGAATGCCCAGGCTGTGGGCGGCCCATGAGCACAGGTATCGGGCGTCGAAGTTATCCGTCCCATCGAGGATCAGGTCGCAGCCGCGCAGCTGCTCGAGGGCGGTGGCGGATTCCAAGCGGCCGTGGCAGATGAGCTCCACCTCAGGGTTGAGAGCGTGCACCGCAGCTGCGGCGGACTCCGTTTTTGCGGTGCCAATGGAGGCGGTGGTGTGAATGACCTGCCGGTGGAGGTTGGAGGGGGAGACGAGGTCGTCATCGAAAAGCGAGATGCGGCCTACCCCGGCCCCTGCTAGGTAGAGCAGCGCCGGTGAGCCAAGCCCGCCCGCGCCGATGACCGCGACGTGGGAGTCAGCCAATTTCTGCTGGCCCTTTTCACCCCACAGGGCCTCTTGGCGGGCATAGCGGATGCTCATTCGAGGCCCACCCAGTTGACGGAGCCATCGCCGTGGCTTTGTTCCTTCCAGATGGGAACCTCGGCCTTGACGCGATCGGCGCAGGCCTCCGCGGCGCGGAAGGCATCGCCGCGGTGGGCAGAGGCGGCGACGACGGTAAAGGCCAGATCGCCCACCTGTAGATCGCCAGTGCGGTGGGCTGACCACAAGCGCACGGGGTGTTGGCCTGCTACTTCATCGACGATCTCGCGCAGCTTTTCCGGGGCGCTGGGGTGCGCGGTATAAGTTAGCAGGGTGACATCGGGCCGGCCGCCATCATGATCACGCACGATGCCCTCGAACGTGACCACCGCGCCCATGGCTGAGGTGGTGACCTCAGCTTTGGCGGTGGCAAGGAGGGGCTCGAGGGGCTGCTCGGTCAGCATCGTGCCGACAGTGAGCCCGGTCTGCGCGGCGACATAAGAGGGATCAGTGCTCATGTTTTCCTTCTAACATATCGACGATGTGGACGATTAATTCATCTAGCACGGCGCACCCATCTTTGACCCCGCCTGTAGAACCGGGCAGGGTCATGGCAAAGGTGGTGTCATTGACTCCTGCCACCGCGCGCGAGGCCACCGCGGTGGGGATATTCTCCAGGCCCTTATTCCAAAAGGCCATGGCGATGCCGGGAAGCTCCCGCGTGAGGTGGGGCTGAACGGCATCGACGGTGAGGTCATCCGGGGTCAGGCCGGTTCCGCCGGAGGTGAGGATGACCGCGGGCTTTTCGGCGAAGGCCTGGTCCACCGCTGCGGCGATATCGGCATCGGGAATCACGCGGGCATCAGGGCAGTCGAAGCCCTTGCGGCGCAAGAAATCTACCGCGATGGGGCCCGAGCGATCCTCGTAGACCCCGGCGGCGGCGCGGGTGGAGGCGACCAAAACAATGGCGGTGCGAGCAGAACTCATAGGGGATAGACCTTTACTTCTTCTCCTGCGCTGAGGCTCTTACCAGCAGGAATGCGGATGAGGTGGGTGGCATCGACGGCTTGGGCCAGCAGGTGGGAACTAGCGCCGCCGGTAACCCGGGCCTGCGCACCAGCGTACCCGCGGCGGAATTGATCCTTGTGGGGTAGGCCCTCGATGGCGTGCGCGATTGGTACGCGATATGCCGCGGGCGCCCAGCCCAGGGTGGGGGCGACAAAGAGGCGGAAGCTCACCATGGTGGATATCGGATTGCCGGGCAAGCAGATGACCGGGGTGCCATGGAAACTGGCGATGCCCTGCGGCCCGCCGGGCTGCTGATCCACGTGGCCAAACCAGCCGGTGAGCACCTGCCGGATGACCTCGTATTTACCTGCGGAAATCCCGCCGGAGGTGACGATGGCATCGGGGTGGTAGTCCTGCGTGGCCTCCTCCAGCGCGCGGGTGAGCACCTCTGGATCATCATCGGTGGTGACGTATCCGGCGACCTCGATGCCGGCGCGGTGGGCCATAGCGGAAATCAGCGGCGCATTGGCATCGGGAATAGCAGCAACACCCGTACCAATTTCCGCGCCACCGGTACAGACGAGGATGCGGGCGGGGCGATAAACGCTGACCTCCTCGATGCCCTGGGAGGCCAGCGCGGCCAGGCGCACCGGAGTGAGCTTCTCGCCCTTGGCGGCCAGGAGAACGCCCTGCTGGAGGTCCGTGCCCGTACCGCGGATGAATTGGCCCTCCTCGGTGGCCGGAACTGTAATGGTCTCGCCTGGCTGGAGGAATTCCTGCGGCTGGCATTTTTCAATCGGCACGATGGATGCCGTGCCCTCTGGAACCTTGGCTCCGGTCATGATGGGGCAGGCGGTGTGCAAGGGGCCATCCAGCAGCTCGGTGGGATTCGCGCCGGCGGCGATGGTGGGGCCCACCTCGTACGATCCGGCTGCGGTGGCGGGCAGCGCGTAGCCATCCATCTGGGAATTGCTAAAGCGCGGTGAGGGGAAGGCGGCATAGACATCGGCGGCAAGGACCATCTCCTGTGCCTGCCCTAAGGGCCGGGAGATGACTTGGCGCGGGCCGAGGGCTGCCGCGACCTCGTGTGCGTGGGTTTCGGGAGTGCGCATAGAGCCAAGTTTACCCGCGAGTTCGACACGTTCGAAGCCTGCGGGCATAGTAGAAAGCATGTTGACCGTTCACTATTTCGCCGCCGCTCGTGCCGCGGCTGGCGTTGCTTCGGAGCAGGTAAAAGCGCCCACCACCTTAGGCCAGCTCATAGAGCAGCTGGGTAAGGACCACACCGGCACCACCGAGGCCGGCATGAGCATGAAAGAGGTGCTGGGGCGCTGTAATTTTCTTATCGATGGCGCCGGGAACACCCAAGCGGACTCGCCGCTTATGGGCGTTTCCCGCGTTGACGTGCTGCCACCCTTCGCCGGGGGATAACCCGTTCCTTTAAACCGGCTTGCGCAGCGGGCTGGTAAAGAAATTCACCAGGCTGCTGACCAGGGACAAGATGATGGCGCCGAAGATTGCAGAGCCCCAGGAATTGACCACGAGGTGGCCAATTCCTAAGTCAAAGGTATTAAGCGTCCACTCCACGATCAGCAGGGCGGCGCCATTGATGACGAGCGCGAATAGACCCAGAGTAAGGCAGGTCAGCGGGGCGCCGATAAAACGCAGCACGGGCATGACCACCGCGTTAATGATGATGAAAACGATGGCCACGGCAATGAAATTGCCCAGCTTATCCGGGGTGATATAAATCCCGGGAATAATGCCCACTACGACCCAGAACGCAATCGCGATGGCGACCACGTTGAGGGCAAAATTGGTCAACGAACGCATTTAGCCTCCTACGGTATCGTTCCACGCCCGAAGCAGGGCGTTAGTTTCTTCCTTAGTTGTAATGGTAATGCGTATGCCTTCGCTAAAGGCGCGGACGAGCACGCCGCGTGTGGCCAGGCGTGCGGCTAATTCCTGCGGCGTTCCTAGCCTTTCAATATTCGCCGCCGGCAGCCATACGTGGTTGGCCTCCGAGTGAGGAACGCCCCACTCTGCCAGTTCCTTTTCCACGCGCTGGCGCTGCCCACAAGTCTCTTCGGTGCGCTCGCGCAGCGAATCCTGTGCTGCTAACGCGGCGCGGGCACCGGCTTGGGCCACGGCATTGATGGAAAACGGAATCGCTACTTTATTCAGCGCCGCGATGACGTCTTCTGGGCCATAGGCATAGCCCACGCGCACCCCAGCCAAACCATAGGCCTTGGAGAAGGTCCGCAGGAAGACCACGTTGGGGTAAGCGCCAAAAAGCTCGGTGCCCAGCGGGGTATCGGCATTCCGGTTGTATTCGATATAGGCCTCATCGAGGGCAACGAGGACATCGCTTGGCACCGCGTCCATAAATTCGGCGAACTCCGCCTTAGTCACGGTAGTGCCGGAAGGATTATTCGGATTGCAGACGAAAATTAGGCGCGTATCCACGGTAATCTTCTCCGCCATCGCGGCCAAATCCACGCGCTGATCCGCATCGAGCGGAACCGGAATGGGGCGTGCGCCCACCACCTGGGCAAAGATGGGATAAGCCTCGAAGGAACGCCACGGGAAGATCACTTCTTCACCGGGTGTGGTGGTGATCTGTACCAATTGTTGGCACAGCGCGGAAGAACCCGTGCCCACCGCAACCTGGTCAAAGCTCACGCCTAAGTGCTCGGCCAGATCCTCACGCAACTCGGTGGCTGCGATATCCGGGTAGCGATTGGCCTCGGCTGCGGCGCGGGCCATAGCCTCGGCGGCCTCAGGCAGCGGCGGCTGCGTGGCTTCATTAGAAGACAGCTTGAGGGCATCATCGTGGCGCGCGCCGGGCACGTAGCCAGGGATGGCGCGTAAGTCGGAGCGAATCATGGCTACCACTCTAGGTCGTCTCTCCTGCGCGCGTGGAAGAAAACCGGGGACAAAACCAGGGGGTTAGTTTGGCCGTGGCGCATGCGGCAGGTATTGTCTTTTACGGTTCTTTCTGAACTTGGAGATGTGCCAGAGCGGCCGAATGGGGCTCCCTGCTAAGGAGTTGACCCTTCTGGGGTCCGGAGGTTCGAATCCTCTCATCTCCGCCACACAAATCCCGGGCAATTGCGCTCGGGATTTTGTCGTTTGCCAGCTTAAACGGCAGTCCTAAACGGCGGGTTAAACGGGGTAAACGACAAAGAATGGTGGCCACCAAGCAGGAGCCAGGCCCCTATTCTGCAAGCAGGGACACGACTATTCCCTCGCTACGGGCATGAAGTGGAAATGCAGTTCTCCGAGGGCGCTTTTGGAGCGCAAGGAGATTTTTCAAAAGGATGAACTCGTCACGTGGTGAATTTTTATCGTGAATAATGGCGCTATGGATAAAACGCAGAAGATAAAGAACGGAATTTTGCTCGCTTTAGCAGTCGCCTCTTTGGTGGTATTTGTTTTGTGGCTGACCGATGTAATAGGCATCGGCTTAGTGACCATCTTCATTGTTGTTCTGACTGCTGCTTCTGTGGGAGTGCGCGTGTGGGCGGAGAATGCAGGGCGTCAGTCTAAATAAGTAGTACACCGCACCCCGTTGATCCCAGGGTGACTCGCTGGTTCATGATTCTGCCCTGGCGCAGGTGACGGGGTGTAGGCGTGGCTCTCTGTTGATGCGCGGGCTTGACCACTTTACAGCGCCGGAAAAACCTCGCTGCGCAGGAGATCAGCAAGCTCGCACTGCGGGGCGGCGGGATCGATCCAGGCGGTTTCTGCGATTTCGGCCGCGGCGTGGGCGATGACGGGGCGCGGGTAGGTAAAGATATGCCCGCGGACGGTCTGGCCTGGCTCATTGGCGGCGGGGGCGCTGAAGGTGCCGAGCTCGGTAAGTTCAGGTAGGCGTACCTGCACGCCGATTTCTTCTTCCGCCTCGCGCGCAGCGGCCTGGACTGGGCTTTCTCCTTCTTCTAGCTTGCCGCCCGGCAGCTGGAACTTCGTGGATGAGGCCTTGCGTACGCCAAGCACGTGGCCAAAGGAATTGCGGAAAACGATGGCTGCGACTTCAATCATGGCCCCGATCATAGCGAGGTGGCCGGCGAACAGGCTCGCAGGCTTATCGCGCTAAGGGTGGACATTGAATATAAGGTAGGAAGGCATGAGCGATTCGAGGTTTCCCCGCTCGGTATTTGGGGTAGGAAGTGACCCTGATCCGCGTTTTACGCTGGCGAATGAGCGCACCTTCCTCGCATGGATCCGCACCTCGCTCGCGCTGATTGCCGGGGGAGTGGCCTTGGAAGCTTTCGACGTGCCGCTGCCGGCGACGCTGCGCGCGGTGGTCTCCGCATTCATGCTGGTGGTGGCGATTGTGCTGCCGGTAGTCGCGTGGGTGCAATGGAAGCGGGCTGAGCGCGCCTTGCGGCAACAGCGCCCGTTGCCCTTCAGCATCGCCATCCCGGTGCTTGTGGGCACCATCGTCGTTATCGCGGCTGTCCTGCTGGTAGGCGAGCTACTTGCCTAGCCCGCAGCAACATGGGGAGCTCTTTGACCCCGGCTTGCAGCCCGAGCGCACCCGCCTATCGTGGCAGCGCACTATCCTCGCGCTGGCGGTGATACTCCTAGGGGTCATGCGGGTGGTCAGCGTCAGCGTGTTTCTCCCGTTGCTGGCGCTCGCGGCTGGTGTGCTGGTGCTGATAGTGGCGGTGCGGAAGCGGGCATCGCTTGTCGATGCCTCCCTACGCACCCACCGCCACCTCCCCGGCGCCACCGTCTTGGCCAGTAGCGCGGGGCTGGTCTCCCTGCTTGCGGCCTTTGCCTTGTGGGGTGTTTTTGCCTAAAGGCAAAGTTTTCCGCCGCAGCGCTGTGTACTGGTGGGGGATACGCGTAATCTATGTGAGGCTATATCAATTACGGTGGCCACCGGTGCCGCGGTATGAGGGGCGAGAAGGGCAAGGTGATGGCAATGGCGGATACTACTGAGCAGGCCAGCGATACGGTCGAGGCATGGTTGAAGCAGGATTCTGCCATTGACCCACAAAAAGCGCCCCGCTTGCAGGCGCTGCTGGATGAGGTTCCGCTGCAGGAGCTTATCGCCATCGTCGAGCGGCAAAATGCCATTCGCGCCGCGCTGGCACTGCGCTTGTTGCCGCGGCGTAAATCCATCGTGGTATTTGATGCCTTGGACGCCAAGCACCAAGCCGATATCATCGATGAGCTGGGCAATGCTGATGTCTATGAGTTCTTCGATGAACTCGAGCCGGAAGACCGCGTGGCCCTGTTGGATGAGTTGCCGGCGGAAATAGCGGACCGGCTGCTGCGCTCGCTTACCAAATCGAAGCGGGATGTCACCGGGGTTGTCCTGGGCTATACCAAGGGCTCGGTGGGCCGCCGCATGTCGCCCGAGGTCCCCGGCATCCATCCAGAAATGAGCGTGGAGGAAGCGCTGCGGACCCTGCGCGCGAAAGCCGATGAGCTGGAAACCATCTATGCGGTGCCCATCACCCGCGCGGATCGCCGCCTAGTGGGCGTGGTGACGCTGCGGGAGATTTTTACCGCGAAGGAGGGCACCACGATTGGGGACATCATGCAAAGCCCCATCTACGCCAATGCCAATGATGATGCGGAAGAAACCGCCAGGTGGTTCCTGCCGCTCGATATTTTGGCATTGCCCATCGTGGATGATTCGGACCGCCTGGTAGGGCTTTTGACCTGGGATGATGCCATTGACATCGTCGAGGCCGAGGATAGCGAGGACTCCGCGCGCGCCGGTGGTACCGAGGCTCTGCAGCAGCCGTACCTGTCCACGCCGCTATTGAAGCTGGTGAAGTCCCGCATCGTGTGGCTGCTGGTTCTGGCGGTATCCGCGCTGTTGACCGTGCGGGTCCTAGACGCCTTCGAGGACACCTTGGCGCAGGCCGTGGTGCTATCGCTGTTTATCCCGTTGCTGACCGGTACCGGCGGCAATACGGGAAACCAGGCAGCAACGACGGTGACCCGTGCGCTGGCGCTTGGCGATGTCCGCGGGCGCGACCTCCTCGCCGTCCTCTGGCGCGAGCTCCGCGTGGGCATGCTGCTTGGTGCCGTATTGGGCTTGGCCGGACTTGGACTGGCAACGGTGGTCTACGGCGTGGATATTGGCCTAGTCATTGGTTCGACGCTGTTTTTAATCTGCTCCATATCCGCCACGGTGGGAGGGCTAATGCCCATCGTTGCGAAGACCATTGGCGCGGACCCTGCCGTATTTTCCAATCCGTTCATCTCCACGTTCTGTGATGCCACGGGGCTGATCATTTATTTCCTCATCGCCAAGTCGGTGCTCGGGCTATAAAGGCCCCTGGCACACGAGGCCTGGCGCGCCGGGCGGGGGTAGCGAACCGGTGGGGGAGATTTCACATTATGAGTAGCTGCGGTATGTGAATTTTAAAAGCAGTGGGGGTGAATTCCGTAAAGTTTGTGGTTTCTGGTGCAAATGTTTTGTAGGGTCTTAGCATGCTCTGCACGGACTGAATGATGTTCGAGATGCACCAAGGATCCGGCTCGATTGCTGGTAATTGACAGAGCTATCACACCCCCGCCCTGCTAAAAGTCTCTCTAGTGAAGGAGTTCGCGGCATGACCACCCCGCATACTCACGAATCTACCGCCCAATCAGAGGGCGCTGAGGATCCCGGTGCCCCACGCAATGAATGGCGCCGCCAATTCATTGGCCTTTTCATTGGCCTCGCCCTGGCCATCCTCGTATTTTTCATCTTCCCCTCGAATGCCATCGATACTGTCCAGCAGTCCACCGGCGTGGATGAGGAAGCCGATTACACGCTAAGCGCCATCCGCACCGTTGCGGCGGTGACCATCCTCATGGGCGTGTGGTGGATGACTGAGGCCATCCCGCTGGCTGCCACCGCGCTGATTCCGCTGGTCATCTTCCCGCTCGCTAGCGTGGGAACCATTAAGGAAGTCGGCGCACCGTATGCCTCTGCCACCATTTTCTTGTTCATGGGTGGCTTCCTTATCGCGCTCTCGCTGCAGCGCTGGAACCTGCACCGCCGCTTTGCGCTTTATGTGGTAAAGCTCATCGGCACCTCGCCGCGCCGCCTCATTTTGGGCTTCATGCTGGCCACCGGCTTTTTGTCCATGTGGGTATCGAATACCGCAACGGCCGTCGTCATGCTGCCGATTGGTACGTCCGTGCTGGCGCTTACCGCAGAGACCGTTGGCGGTTGGGATAAGCAGAAGAAATTTGCCACCGCCCTCATGCTGGGCATCGCGTACTCCGCTTCCATCGGTTCGCTGGGTACCCTGATTGGTACCCCGCCGAATGCGTTCTTGAACGCGTACATGGCCGATACCTGGGACGTTACCCTCGGCTTTGGCCGCTGGATGGCCGTCGGCGTGCCGCTGGCGCTAACCTTCCTGCTCATCGCATGGGTGCTGTTGATTACCATCTTCAAGCCGGAAATGACCGAAATTCCCGGCGGCCGTGAGCTGATCAATGAAGAGATCAAAGCGCTCGGCCCATGGACCCGCCCGCAGATCATGACCGGCATCATTTTCGTCCTGGCCGCGCTGGCTTGGGTATCGCTGCCTATTATCCTTGGTGACTTTGATAACTACGATGACGCCATCGTCGGTATTGCCGCAGGCATCCTCTTGTTTATCTTGCCGGCCGACTCGGAGCGCCGTATTCGCTTGCTGGACTGGAAGACGGCCAATGAAATGCCGTGGGACGTCCTTCTCCTCTTTGGTGGTGGCCTGTCCCTGTCCTCGGCCTTTAACTCTTCCGGTCTGTCCCTGTGGATTGGTGAGATGGCTAAGGGGCTTAGCGTCTTGCCGATCGTCCTGATCGTGGCAGCTGTGGCCACCTTGGTGCTCTTCTTGACGGAGATTACCTCCAATACCGCTACTGCGGCGACCTTCATCCCCATCATGGGTGGTGTCGCCGTGGGTGTGGGTCTTACCGGCGAAGGTGATATCAACGTCTTGCTGCTCACCATCCCGGTTGCCTTGGCCGCAACGTCTGCCTTTATGCTCCCAGTGGCTACCCCGCCGAATGCCATTGCTTACGGTTCGGGCTATGTCAAGATTGGCGAGATGATCAAGGGCGGTGTTGGCCTCAACATCATTGGTATCTTCCTCATCACCCTCACCGTCTTCCTGCTGGCGGTTCCTATCTTCGGACTGACGGTCTAGCCCACCCACCGGTCGGCCAGACCCTTGTAGCCATCCTTTAATGAAAAACGTTACCATTAAAGGATGGCTACACCTGTTACCGTGCTGTCCGGATTTCTAGGCAGCGGAAAGACCACGCTCCTCAACCACCTGCTCGCAAACCGTGAGGGCCGCAAACTCGCGGTCATCGTCAATGACTTTTCCGAGGTCAACATTGACGCCGCCCTCGTCGCTGGCGAGGGGCACCTCGAGCGCGGTGAGGATCGCTTCGTGGAACTATCGAATGGCTGCATTTGCTGCACCCTGCGCGAAGACCTCATTGAATCTGTGGGCAAGCTAGCTCGCTCCGGCCGCTTCGATCAGATCGTCATCGAATCCACCGGCATTTCCGAGCCCATGCCGGTGGCAGCCACCTTCGAGTGGGAATTTTCCGATGGCACCACGCTTGCCGATGCCGCCCCCATCGACACCATGGTCTCCCTCGTCGATGCCTCAACCTTCCTAACCCAATTGCGTCGTGGTCGCAGCCTCGTCTCCGAAAGCATCGAAGCCACGCCCCAAGACGATCGCACCATTTCCGATCTCTTAGTGGATCAGGTCGAGTTCGCCGACCTTATCCTCATTACCAAGACCGACCTGGTCGATGCCGCTGAGACCGAGCGCGTGGTCGCCACCGTTCGCGCCATGAACCCGCGGGCTCGCGTAGTGCCGGTAACCCACGGTGTCATCGAGCCTGGGCTTGTCCTGGATGCACATTTGTTCAATGCTGCCACCGCCGCGTCCTACCACGGCTATGCCGAAGAGCTGGCTAACCCACACACGCCAGAAACCGAGGAATATGGCATTTCTTCCGTCGTATTCCGTGCCGATCGCCCCTTTAATCGTGAGCGTCTCATCGCCGCCTTGCGGGCCAGTACGGGCCTCGTGCGTTCTAAGGGTTATTGCTGGATCGACACCGACCTGCGCGTAGCCCACGCCTGGCAGCAAGCCGGCCCTAACCTGCAAATCATGCCAGCGTCACTGTGGGCCGCCAACGGCGTAACTCCTGGCACGGAGCTCGTGCTCATTGGTATCGATTTCGACCACGAATCCACCCTGCAGGCTTTCCAGGACGCCCTGCTTTCCGATGCCGAAGCCTCCGTCCTCGTATAACCCCGCGCCGAGTCGCAGCATGAACGGCGGGTGAACTACACGCCTTTGACTATCCCGCCGATCATGGTTGTGTACTGGTGATTTGTTACTTTGCATGTCCGTGGGTATAGTAAATTCTCGTTGCACAGCAGAGCATCCGCGCTGCTACACAACGGACTGCGCCCGTAGCTCAACGGATAGAGCATCTGACTACGGATCAGAAGGTTGGGGGTTCGAATCCCTCCGGGCGCACAAATGTCATGAGTCGCGACATGCTTGACAGGTGAGTCGCGACATCGTTGACAAACCGGCATCTCAGTTTCTTTTTGTTCTGGGATGCCGGTTTCTTCTTATTCTGGGCCTAGGGGTGGGTCTCCTTGTTTCCAGTAGGGCTTTTGGTAGTTGCGGCTGGTGTCGATGTAGTGTTCGGTGATGACTTCGCCGGTTTCGGCTAGTGATGTGATGATGTGGTTGTCGGCGATGACCATGAGGATTTTCTGTCTTTTCCATTTGCGGCCGATGCCTAGGTGGAAGAGTTTGCCGGCGTAGCGCACGGTGGTTTTGCCGTTGTCCCAGACGACGTCGTTTCTTGTGCGCCATTCTTGTGTCGGGTTGTGGGCTGGGTTGGCTTTGGTGCCGGTGGTGTAGGCCTGGTGTGGGGTGCGTCGGCCTAGGGCTTTGTGGGGGCGTGTGGTGTTGTAGTAGTCGCGGAATTCGTCAAGGAGTGTCTGCAGGTCAGCTACGGTTTTAGCGGGTGGTCGGGCGTTGATCCATTTTTTGAGTGTTTGGTGGAAGCGCTCGATTTTTCCTTGGGTTTGGGGATGGCCTGGTCGGCCGTTTTTCTGTTGGATTTTGTTGGTGGTGAGGACTTTTTCAAAGGCGTTTCGTCCGCCTTTGCGTCCTGCTAGGCGGGCGGTGAAGACGAGGCCGTTGTCGGTGAGTGTGGATGCTGGTGGTCCGTATTCTGCTATCAGGCGTGATAGTTCCTCGGCGACTTGTGTGCCGCTAAAGGCTGCGGCTGCGGTGATTGATAGCAGGTAGCGGGAGTGATCGTCGAGGAAGTCAAGGACTTCGATGCGGGTGGTGTCCGCTAGGTACAGGTGGGTGATGTCAGCCTGCCAGCATTCGTTGGGCATGGCTGCTTCGAAGCGGATGAAGGAGCTTTTGGGCTTCTTTTTTGGTGCTGGGGTGATGAGTCCTTCTTTTCTTAGGATGCGGCGGATTGTCGAGGTGAAGGGACGCGTTTGCCGTCTTGTTGTAGGTGGTAGGCAATGGTTTCTGGACCTGCGTCGAGTCCGTGACGGGTGAGCTGTTTACGGATTGTGATGATGTCTTTGCACACGGTGTCTGGCACGGCTTGGGGGTGAGTGCGTGGGGCGCGGGATTTCGGCGCGATGGCGTCTGTGCCACCGGCATCGAAGGCATGAAGGATTTGGTAAACGCGTTGGCGAGAGATACCGAATTGCTTGGCTACTTGTGATGGGCTGCGCTTTTGCCCGCGGACTGCTTTGACGATGGCGAGGTTACGGTTGGGACTGTTCATAGTGTCAAACATGTCCCGACTCACCTGTAAAACATCACCTGACACGGTAAGGGTGGGCTAAGTGTCAAGTTTGTCCCGACTCACCTGTCAAGCATCAGGACTGCCTTCGCAGGAACAGGGTGTCAAATATGTCGTGAACTCAGACACCTCCGGGCGCACAAATGTGAAGTCTCGAGACATTGTTTCTATTTCGATGTCTCGGGGCTCTCTTCGTGTTGGGGGTTCGTTTTTAGATTTCGCCTGTGTGGGGGTTAATGGCGGCGATGTCGTTGTTGATGCAGATGAGCATGATTTCTTTGGTGCGGTGTTTTCTTCCGACGTAGAGTTTGCGCATGTTGCCGGCCCAGCGGAGGGGGCCTGACCCCCGATGCGTCTACTTTCCGGGGGTCAGGCCCTATGTCCAAGAAAAGTCACACTATTTTGGCAAGCCTATCCTTTACAGTCGCCAGGAATTAGACTCAGAAATGGATGCACATTAGGCCTGCCTTAAAGTACCTGCAAGCATCTGCCTTAGTCCGTTGTAGGTGGGCCTTCGAGAAAGGAATCCACCATGACTCACTCCTCCCACCAGGATAATCCACTTCCCTATGCGCAGCGTCGTGCAGAAGATGTACCCGGACACTGGCTGCTCGCGCGGCTGGGCAAACGAGTGCTGCGGCCAGGCGGTTTGGAACTCACCCGCAAGTTGCTCAAGCATGCCGGTCTTAGTGGTGCTGATGTCGTCGAGTTGGCACCGGGCTTGGGGCGCACCGCCACCGAACTATTAAGTTTCCAACCTGCCAGCTATGTCGGTGTGGAAAAAGACGAAGATGCCGCACGCATTACCGGTGAGATCGTCAAAGACACCGGACGCATGGTGCATGCTGATGCCGCGGATACCGGTTTGCCCGATGCTCACGCTGACGTCGTGCTGGGTGAGGCAATGCTAACGATGCAATCGCCGAACGGAAAACAAAAGATCGTCGACGAGGCCGTGCGGGTGTTGCGACCAGGTGGACGCTATGCGATTCATGAGCTCGGCTTGCAACCCGACGATCTTGATGATGAATTCAAAACAGAGCTGCGCAAAAACCTCGCGCGGGTGATTAAGGTCAATGCCCGCCCGCTCACCGTGGTTGAGTGGACCGAGCTTCTCGAAAACGCTGGCTTAGTCGTCGAATGGACAGATACCGCGCCAATGGCGCTGCTAAAGATGCGCCGCAATCTTGCCGACGAAGGACTGCTGGGTACGTTGCGCATCATCAAAAATGCCTTACGCGATAAGGAGGCCAGGCGCCGCATGTTGGCAATGCGCAAGCTTTTCAACGAACACAGCGATGTCTTGCGCGGTGTGGCTTTGGTGGCCCGGAAACCGAGCTAGAACCAACCAAACGACGAGGTTAAGGCGCGCAACTCGCAGAAAATACCACGGTAATTCTGCTGAACTTCACATCCCCACCAGATTAACTATCGCTAAAATGAAGGATGAATCCAATCACAGAAAGGATGATCTATGAGCTACGTTAACATCACTGCCCTTTCCTTCCCTGAAGGTGCTGGCCCGGAAATCGAGCAGCGCTTTGCGCAACGCGCAAAAGGTGTCGACAAGGCCGAAGGCTTTGAAAGCTTTGAGTTGCTGCGCCCCGTCGCCGGTGAGGATCGCTACTTCGTCGTCACCCGGTGGGACAGCCAGGAAAACTACCAAAAGTGGGCTGATGCACGGCCAGCAGGCAACCATGTCGAAGACGAAAAGCGTGGCATGTCCGTCGACGTGCTGGGCTTTGAATCCATTCAGCTCGAAAGCTAACTCATCAAAAATCTTCACAGGCACGACAAGCGAAACCGCGGGCCCGGAAATCCGGAACCCGCGGTTTTCATTATCCCCCGGTTGCACGCGCTAACTGGCGAACCAGCCAGCGCGGCCTGTACTAGTTTTAAAGTGTTATGTCCATGAGGTTTTTGGACTTGGAGTCCAGCTACTTTGTGGACTCGGAGTCTTGGGACTTTGTGGACGCGGAGTCTCCCCGCTTTTTGGACGGGGAGTCCACGGAGTTTTTGTACTGGTGCTAGCTTGGCTTCTTCCGGCGGCTTGGCCGTGGCCCAGAGAGGTTGGGTTTTAGCTCTGGGGGTTGTCGGTGCCACATGCCGACAACGTGGTTTATGTTGATTTGACCGCCGGGTGGACGCTGATTCAGTTGGATCGGTAGCGGAAATGAAAACAGTTTCTCACCGTCGTGATCAGTAAAAAATTCCACATAGTCATCGGCTACGCTGCTGTAGATGGCTCGATTTTTGAAGCGCAGCCCGACGTAGAGGCCGTGCCCCATAACGCGTACCACCCCGCTTTTGTTGATCCACAGCTTGTCCGGGATAGGCCAGAGTGCATTTACACCGGTAGAGCTTGGCATTACGGTTGAGGAATCGGCATGGGGTGTATCTTGCTGGATCGCCTGAGTGTCGTTACTTGGTGCCCTGTCTGAAGCTGCAACTTCAGGCAGGGCATTATCTGTCGCGACCACTGTGTCGGCTGCTAAAGCATCTGCCTGGTTGTCGGGGTGAATCCGGTGATATTGTTTCGCGATTTTTGTCCATAAAACATCTGGGTCAATCGGCTGC
Source organism: Corynebacterium accolens (assembly GCF_023520795.1). NCBI lineage: Bacteria > Bacillati > Actinomycetota > Actinomycetes > Mycobacteriales > Corynebacteriaceae > Corynebacterium > Corynebacterium accolens. The sequence continues at coordinate 164,370 of NZ_CP046605.1, forward strand.
GTCGGTGGCTGGGCATGCGAGATAATCTCCCAGGCTTGGGCTGGGGTGATGTGCATCTTGCCCCTGAGAAGTCCTTGGTGGCGACGGCGTGTGTTGTAGAAGTTGCGGTAGTCGACAATCAGCTGTTGGACCTGCGCCAGCGTCGTCGGGGTACGAGCATCCAAAAACCTGGTCATGGTTTGGTGCGATCGCTCGTCTTTGCCTTGCGTCGTGGGAGCAAAGCCCGCACTTGATTGAACTCCCAGGCTGGCGAGCCAGCGTTCGGTTTGCGACAGCCGGCCGCGATGGTAGGTGGCAAAGGCATCACCGTTGTCAGAGAGGACTTCTTGGGGAAGTCCGTAAGCATCAATGGCTCCACTTAGCGTGATGCGGGCATCGGTGCCGTTTTCTGGAGTTCCAAAAGCTTGGGAGCCGACGTCGAAGCGGCTGGCATCGTCGACGACTTGGTAGATAGTCACTTGCGTGTGAGGCACATCGAAGAGTCTGTAGGCAAACGCATCGATCTGCCACAGTTCATTGACTTCGCCCCTGGCAAAGTGCCTGTAGGACTTACGCGGTCGTTTACGTGCATTGATGTCAGCGACGCCAGCCTCGTGCAACCATTGTGCGATTAAAGCTCGTGACGGTGGTTGGTCGTAGCCGAGTTCGTCGAGGAAGAAGTAGAAGATTGACCATGGGCCGCAGTCTTGGCCGCGGGCTCTTAACGTACCGCGAGCTTGCAGGACCTGTTGTCGAATCTTGTCATCGTAGACCCGTCGCGGGTTCAGCGGTGCCGTGCTGTCGGGCACGATGCCAGCCCGCCCGCGTTCGGCGATACGTGCTTTGATGTTGTAGTACGTCTGCTTCGATACGCCGATGTTCTTGCAGAACTGCTGGACCGTGATGCCCTCACGGATGGGGTCGAAATCCGCTATCTTCTTGCGGAGAGTAATGGGAATTGCCATCCCCACATTGTCAAGAAGCCAGAGTCCAAAAAGTCGTTAGACATCCTGTCCATAAACTTCCTGGACTCCGCGTCAAAAAACTAACTGGACTCCGCGTCCAAAAAGTCAATGGACTCCGAGTCCAAAAAGTCACTAGACATCACAGTACTAGTTTTAAAGCTCGCTAATTGGGGTACGGTGTGGCAACACGCGCGGGCGCTTACCCGCGATGTCGGTTGCGTCCTTTAGTGTGGTGTATCTGTAACTGACGGTGAGGGTCTGATGGATGCATGAGGCGACCACCGTAGTACCTTTCGAATGAGAGTGGGTGTGGGAACCTAACCCGCATGAGGAGGGGCCCGACCCCCGACGTGTCCACTTTCCGGGGGTCGGGCCCACATTCTGGGCGCAGGTATGCGCCAACCTGGCCAATCGTGGGGTCAAAGACGTCTTTATCGTCTGCTGTGACGGGCTGAAAGGCCTGCCAGAGGCAGTTGAGGCAACCTGGCCGAACTCTATGGTGCAAACCTGTATCGTGCACCTGATTCGCGCCGCTAACCGGTGGGTAGCCTACGGGGATCGCCGGGGCGTATCAGCCGCGTTGAAAAAGATTTACACTGCCACGGACGAGCCCACAGCACAGGTTGCTTTAGACGAATTTGAAGCCTCCGAGCTGGGTGAGAAATATCCCCGCTCAGTCAAGGTCTGGCGTGATGCGTGGGCGCGTTTCGTACCGTTTCTGCAGTTCCCACCAGCAGCCAGAAAGGTAATCTATACGACGAACTCCATTGAGTCGTTCAACAATGAGCTGCGTAAAGCTACCCGCAACAGGGTGCAGTTCACCAACGATGAATCAGCGATAAAGACGCTGTGGTTGATGATCTGCAACATCGAAGACAAACGAGCCGCAAAGAGGGCAAAGCAAGGCAAACGAGTCTCAGCGACAGCCGGCAGACTCATGGAAGGAGCCCGAGTTTCCGGCTGGAAACAAGCCATTAACCAAATGGCCGTGGCCTACCCCGACAGCTTCGACAAATACCTATAAACCTACCCCCACACACAAACAACTTGACACCCTCCGAACAAGCAAGCATTGATAGATGCAGGTCTGCACTACATTTTGTCGGTGAAACCCCACCGTGCCTGAGGTGATTGAAACCTGGCGGCGGGAAATCCCTGGTGAAGCCTACGCCCACGGCCAGATCTGGACACAAGCCTCGGCAAGCGATGCGCGCAAACACACAACCCCGAATACGGTGACCCACTTCCAGTACTCCTATGATCGGGCCAGACGCGGCCTGCGCGGAATCAAAGAGCAAGTCGCAAAAGCCAAACGCGCTGTTGACGGCGAAATCGCCATTAAGCGCAACCGCTATTTCGATCTTTCCACCCCGAACAAGAAGGTCAACTACGCTCTCGCTGCCAAACACCGAGCCCTAGCCGGAATTAAAGGCTATGAAACCGACCTGACCGCTCTTCCCGCCCAGGAGGTTATCGGGCATTACCGCAGGCTATTCCACATTGAAAATGTCGTATCGGATGTCGAAATCAGACCTGAAAGCACGCCTAATCTATGCGAGGAAACAAAACTCGATCACAGCACATCTCAATATTGTGATGGCAGCACTAGCCGTGACCCACCTGATGGAGACCCGCAGTGGTCACTTCATCAAACGCCTCGTGAGAACACTCAAGAAATACCGCAGCTTTCAACTCGTCGTTGGCGGCGAAACCATTCACGCCGCCGTACCATTCCCGCCCGACCTCACGGCCACCATCCAAGTAATCACCGGCCGCGAACTTCCGCACAAAATTGGCCTAAGTCAGGTTAGAAGGGAATCAGCACACCGTCTCGTGGGATTCGTGCTCTGGGTGCTCAATCTGGATGGTGGAGTGCTCGATACCGTGTTCGCGCAGGGCCTGCTGGGCGGCATCCAACAGCGGGCCGGTGCCGACGGTGCCGTCGCGCACGATATGCACGGTCGTGAGCACGTTCACGCCGTCCAGGCTCCACAGGTGCAGGTCGTGGATGTCAGCAACGCCCTCGACCTGCCGCAGCGCGGGCTCGATCGCACTGGCGTCGAAGTCCGCCGGGACTTGCTCGAGCAGCACGCTCGTCGAAAGCCGCATGAGCTGCCAGGCGCGCGGCAGCACCATCGCCGCGATCGCTAGGGAGGCGATCACGTCCGCCGCCACAAACCCCGTGGTCAGTACCACGATGCCGGCCACGATTACTGCGACAGAGCCGAGCATATCCACTAACACGTGCAAGAACGCGCCCTCCACGTTGATCGAGGATTTGCGGTGCCGGTGCAGAACCCACGCCGATAGCGCATTCGCCACCAGGCCGATCACCGCGATGATCAGCATCGTTTTTCCCTGCACTTCGGCCGGGCTCTGCAGGCGGCGCACCGCCTCGACGACAATCCACACCGAGATCGCCAGCACCATCACTGCGTTCGCCAGTGCAGCAAGCACCTCCACTCGTCGGTAGCCGTACGTGGCCTGAGCCGATGCTTGTCGGCGCCCAACCAACACCGCTAACACCGCGATGATCAACCCCGCAGCGTCGGAAAGCATGTGCATCGCATCCGCCATCAGCGCCATCGAACCCGCCAACCAGCCGCCGATCAGCTCCGCGAAGAAGACGGTGCCGGTAATGCCTAGCGCAATCAAGAGTGCGCGCAGCGGCGTGCTGGAGTGATCGTGGTCGTGGTGCTCGTGTGCCATGCACTCAGCCTATCCCCGTCGACGCTTATTGACAATTAAATGGAAATGGATGGCGGTAAGCGCAGCCACTGAGGCCAAGTCGGCCTGCTTTAGGTCATTGTGCAGTTGTCCTTTGAATGTGTAGAGAAGCTGAAACATGAACAACCAAAAAGTAGTGGGGTTGCCCGCAAATCGTGGACACGTAGTTAAGCTGCTTAGGGGTTAAGCAGCGGCCTTCTTATTACCATTTTGATCAGCGAGCTGGGCTTCGAAATCGACGGGGCTTACCATCCCGATGGACGAGTGGCGACGGCGCCGGTTGTAGACAATCTCAATCCAGCGAGCCACCGCCTTCCGGGCTTCGTTGCGGGTTCGCCATTCCTTCCGATCGTAAAATTCGGTCTTCAATGTCGACCAGAACGACTCGGCCATCGCATTGTCAAAGCAGACACCAGTACGGCCGACCGATTGTGCAATCCCTAGTTCTTGACAGACCTGCCACAGCTGTTCGCTGGTGAACTGGGTACCACGATCGGCGTGGAAGACCACGCCGTCGGGTACTTCACCACGCAGGGTGTAAGCCATGCGCAGTGCACGTTCAACTAGGTAAGAATCCTGCACACTATCCATGGACCAGCCTAGGACTCGGCGGGAGTGTCCATCGCGGATAACGCATAGGTACAGCCAGCCCTCATTCGTGCGTAGATAGGTAATATCCGACATCCACACTCGATTAAGCTGCCCTTGATCAAATAGGCGTTTCACTAGGTCTGGAAGCGTTGACTTCCGCTTGGATTGAATCGTCGTTACGGGAACAAACGCCCTGGGTGAGATGCCTTCAATACCCATCATCCGCATGCGTTTGGCCACGGTTTTGCGATTCACATAGACCCCACCCTCGGCGAGTTCTGCAGTAATCCGTGGGGCACCGTAGACTTCGTCAGAATCTTCCCAGATGTCATGAATTTTCCTGTCTAACTGGTCGAGGAATCTCTGACGCTGATTTTCACCACGAAGCCGTACTGCTTGAGCCTTTTGCCATTTATAGTAGCCAGAACGAGAAACCTCTAATAACCTGCTCATTCGTTTGATGCTGTAGTTCGCCTTGCTCTGGCTGCATTAGCTCAAATTTTTCCGATCGCGTTGCTTCGCAGCGAAGAAGGCGGTGGCTTTTGACAAGAACTCATTATCCATCTTGGCCTCAGCTAACTCACGACGCAGGCGAGCGTTTTCGGCTCGTATATCGGCATCACTGCGGCCATCTACCGAGCCTTGGCGTTCCCGCTCAAGTTTGACCCACCTGCCTAAAATTGTGGCTGATACGCTAATTTCCTTAGCCACATGAGCGATTGGGCGCCCAGACTCAATGACCAGTCTGGCGGCCTCCTGCCGGTACTCCGGGGTGTACTTCTTCCTTGACGAACTCACAATGAACATCCTCTCCTACGGACACAAGATCCGCACTAATCGGGTGTCCACTAAACGAGGGTAACCTCAGTAGGGTTAAGTAGCAGAATGTGTGTCCGTTCGGCGTGTTGCGGGGCGGGTACACGGTTAGTTACTTCATGGGGTCTTTTCTGATTCCTATCGAGTGTTCGTACTCGGTTGGGATAGCGTTGTCGTAGAAGGCTGGTCGGCCTGTTTCTTGGTCGGCTTTGTTGTGGTTTTCTTCGGCAAGATCGTTGACTTTGGCGAGTTGATCTTGGCCATAATTGCACTGCCTGGCGATATTTAGCGGATCGTCAGGCAGTTGCTTTTTGGTGTGGAGGTACCACTCGAGCATTTTTCGTTGGCGTTCCCCTGACCTGCCTCGGTGCGCATCGGCGATGCGTTTGAGCTGGGCGTTTATGCCGCCTTCAAGACTGTTTGTCGTTGAAGCCCAGCGCTTAGGATCAGGCACATTCGGTGGTGGCTTAAGGTAAGTAAACAACCAATTGTTGCGCGATAGGTGCAGCAGTGAGTTGTAGGCTTTGCGTATTCGCAGATGAGTCCATTCCCACTGGTTATTGAGTGTTCGGCGTTCCTTTGGCACGGGTGTTTTCTCGTTGAGGAATGTTTTGAATACCTGACCGAAGTCGTGCAGACGTAGCGTCCACTCCCGTGCCTGTTCGAGTGTGGTGACACGGGTTAGTTTCAGCGCCAGTGCGTAGATGGTTTTGCCGGCGTCGGTGCGCGGCCGTGAGGTGGTGTAGCGGCGGATGACGCGTTGCGCATGGACGAGACAACGCTGAATCATCGCGTTTGGCCAGCAGGCTTTAATCGCGGTGAGTGCGCCTTGTCCGACGTCGATGACGACGCAGAGCGGCTCGGCGATTTTGCGAAGAAGCTGCGTGTATGCGTGGACAGTTTCGTGTTTGGTCCAGTGCCAAGCAATGACGTGGTGGCGTCGATGAAGATCTGCTCGTAGACGCGCTGCGGGGCACCGTCGTTGGGGACGTCGATGAGCCAAAACGGTTCAATCGGCGATCAAGTGTCCAACGACTCACCCTTTGTTGCCCGGCGAGTTCAGACAACGTCACTGTGGAGGTGACATAGGAGATGAAGGCTTTAAAGTCGCAGGCCTGAGTGAGATCGGTGCGGGTTCGTGTCGTGGAGCTGCCGCAGTTCGGGTCTTTGCACCGCCACCTGGTTGTGCCTTTGGATGTGGTTCCGTTTTTCTTCATTTGCCCAGCACATACCGGGCATCGTGGTCTGTTTTTACTCACCCGGAAAGCACACCAGAGAGTGTCTGATGGTTTGTGTGTGGGTACCTAACCTGCATGAGGAGATGGACCAGAATGACTACTGTGGCGAGACGAGATCCGGCTGATAAGGCCAAGATTGATGCGATTGAAAAGAAGCTGCTTGCTAATCCTGACATCGCGAAACTGATTGATGACCTAGGCACGTCCACAACGGATGCCAACGACCTAGTTCGCGGCATGTTACAAGCCTCGATTACCAGGGGACTCAACGCTGAAATGGATGCCCACCTGGGCTACGAGTCTGGCGACAGGAGCGCTAAAGCTGCAGCTAGAACAGACAATTACCGCAACGGGTCGTATCCAAAGACCGTGGATTCTAACTACGGGCCAGTCACCGTTGATGTCCCTCGGGATCGGGCTGGAACATTCTTTCCGACTATGGTCCCTAAAGGTTCTAGGCGCTTGACTGATGTTGATGACATGATCGTCAGCTTGTATGCCGGTGGGATGACAATTAGGGATATCCAGCATCATATGGCAACGGCGATGCGTGTCGATATTTCCCATGAGACGATTTCTGCGGTTACTGACGCCGTGCTCGATGAGGTTATGGTCTGGCAAAACCGCCAGCTAGACGAGTTCTACCCCGTGGTTTTCCTGGACGCGTTGCGCATTAAAGTCCGCGACGACGGCCGAGTAGTCAACAAATCTGCGTACATGGCAATCGGCGTGGATCTCGACGGTATTAAGCACATTTTAGGATTGTGGATTGCCAAGGAAGAAGGCGCTTCATTCTGGGCGCAGGTATGCGCCAACTTTTCTAACCGTGGGGTCAAGGACGTCTTTATCGTCTGCTGTGACGGGCTGAAAGGCCTGCCAGAGGCAGTTGAGGCAACCTGGCCGAACTCTATGGTGCAAACCTGTATCGTGCACCTGATTCGCGCCGCTAACCGGTGGGTAGCCTACGGGGATCGCCGGGGCGTATCAGCCGCGTTGAAAAAGATTTACACTGCCACGGACGAGCCCACAGCACAGGTTGCTTTAGACGAATTTGAAGCCTCCGAGCTGGGTGAGAAATATCCCCGCTCAGTCAAGGTCTGGCAGGATGCATGGGATAGATTCGTGCCATTTTTGCAGTTCCCGCCAGCAGCAAGGAAGGTCATCTATACGACGAATTCCATTGAGTCGTTCAACAATGAGCTGCGTAAAGCTACCCGCAACAGGGTGCAGTTCACCAACGATGAATCAGCGATAAAGACGCTGTGGTTGATGATCTGCAACATCGAAGACAAACGAGCCGCAAAGAGGGCAAAGCAAGGCAAACGAGTCTCAGCGACAGCCGGCAGACTCATGGAAGGAGCCCGAGTTTCCGGCTGGAAACAAGCCATTAACCAAATGGTCGTGGCCTACCCCGACAGCTTCGACAAATACCTATAAACCCAGCCCCACACACAAACAACTTGACACGCTCTGAGCTGACTTACTGGGCAGCTAAGCACGATACTGTCGAGGCGTTCATCCCACCGGGAATGCCCTGGCATAACGGGTTTGTGGAGTTCTTCCACAACCGGCTACGTGACGAGCTGTGAGAGGACGAGATATTCGACTACCCCCGCCCATGCGTCGCGTTGCCTGCGACTGTGGTCACAGCGCTATAATACCTATTATCCTCATTCGAGCCTAGGGTTTATCCCGTCGACTGAGTACGCTAACCAATGGTACCAAACCCAGGAAGGCACTCAAACCGCCCGGTCCTAAAACCGGCCCGGACCATATAGTCACTGAGCCGAGATTAATGGCATAGTACCTGGAGCACATCATGTTCACATTACTGCATCAATAAATCCTGTTTGACACTCCGCGAGTTGCGGCGGGTCAAGAGGTTGACCCGTGAGAATTACCCATTCCGGAAATCCGGCGCTGGGTTCATGCTGCGCGCATGAGCTTTCAGTCGCGGGTGCCAAACATTGAGAGACACGATGCAGGATTATAATACTTCTGATCAAAAATTTTGGACCATCGTACGCAAGAACCATCCTGACTATCTACGGTGGTTCTTCGCTGATACAGCAAGCGCCTTGGGGGCATCCCTCGTAGCTATCCCTATTTCACTTGCGAGCTACTACCTCACTGGGAGCTTAAGTCAAGCGGGAGTGATTGGCGCCGCAAGCTCGGCGGGATCGATGATCATGACGATCCCAGCCGGCATGATCATCGATCGTTTTAACAAGAAGAAGTTACTTTTCTTCTATGGGCTGAGCCAAATTGGCATCTGGTCAACCTTCTCGTTACTGCTTTACTTGGGCAAATTCACTTTCATGCTTTTGTTCTTCTTTAGCCTGTTTGCAGGAATGATTACAGGCACCTTCGGAGGCCTAACCAACGCCATTTTGAGATTCATCATTCCTGAGAATTTGCTTGTTCAAGCGCAAGGCCGTAACCAAACTCGAGACAACATTATCTGGATGGTCGGACTACCTTTAGGCGGCTTTCTCTACGGTCTAGCCCCAGTTATTCCCTTTATCGTACAAACTTTGTGTGGGTTGGGTCCGCTTTATGCTTCAAGAACCATCAGTATGGACCTGGGGAGGTCAAGTAGTGAACAACAGTATTCGTTTCGAGAGTTCTGGTCCGATAGCAAATATTCTTTGACTTGGATTTGGAAATATCCGATGCTCCGAACAATCTTCAGCATCGATATTTTCTCCAACTTCGCCAATTTTTTCCTCATCGCGTCCGTTGACCTATGGCTGGCATACCTCAAAGTTGATGGTTGGATAATCGGCCTCACCTCAGCCATGTTCGCCCTTGGAATGATTGTTGGAGGACTTCTTCAAGACCGCCTCATCAAGCAATTTCCAGGAAGAAACATCATCCGAGTAACGATGTTTTGGGAGCTACTGTGGTATCTGTTCCTTCTTATATTTTCTCAGTATTGGCCACTTATTGCAGTTGCAGCATTTTTCATCGTAGTTCCCTCCATTGCCTGCAACTCATACTCCGGGGGAGTGCTTGCGTTATCAGCACCTCCCGAAAAAATAGGAAAATGCTCGGCAGGAGCGCGTCTGATGATGGGGTTGCTACCAATCATCGCGTCCGCCAGCGCGGGTGCAATTCTCGCCGCAATGGGTTTTCAGGCAAGCATGGCGCTATGTGCTCTGTGCTCGGTTATCTCCTGTTTGATAGCGGCAATTTCAGTCCTGCGCACACTACCTAAGGCATCCGAGTTCAATTTGCTCCCCGTATGCGAGTAAGTCTCAAGGTCATCTACCAAGAGGGTCTCTGATGGTTTGTGTGTGGGTTCCCAACCTGCCTGAGGGGATGGACCAAGATGACTACTGTGGCAGGACGAGAATTAAGCTCATAAGACCAAGATCGATGCGATTGAAAAGAAGCTGCTTGCTCACCCTGAAATCGCAAAACTGATTGATCACCTAGGAACGGTTGCATCTCCTTCCGTCGCACGGTGAGGCCGGGAAAGTGGGTGCACTCTTCTGTGGTCGGCGGGAGAGTGGGGCGGCAATATTGGCCGGGGGTAATAACGGCATTTATAAGACACAGGGCATGCAAACTGTTGATACAGCAACCTCCCAGACTTCTATTGTAGAAAAAGAGAGTCGTTATAAATATGGGTCGTGGTGGAAAACACTGCGTCTCATCACATTGTGAAGGAGAGTGCTAGGTGAGCTCATCATCGCGCATCGTCGGGCTGGATATGGCCCGTTCACTTGCCATTATTGGCATGATTATTTTGCACATGGCCTCGTTGGTATGGAGTACCAAGGTCATTTTGTCGGGTCTTCCGGCCGCCCTATTTGCCATTATCGCCGGAGTGACGATGATGCTCATTGGCAAGAACTATTCCATGCAGACGCTGTTGCGGCTAATCGCTCGCGGCGCCATCATTACGCTTATCGGATTGGCGCTATTGCCAGTCGGTGGGCAAATTCAGGTCGTGCATATTGCCATGGGTATCACCATGATGGTGGTGTCCTGGGTGCCACCGCTGAATGTGTGGTGGAAGCTGGCACTGTTCTTCGTCGCGGCCATTGCCTCGACCGTGCACTACGCGCCTTTTACCTTGCCGCAGGTCTACCCACTGCTGGCATGGATCGCGTACTTCCTTGCCGGCATGCTGCTGTTCGAGGTCTACATCCGCCCAGGTAGCTACCGCACGGCGCTGCAGTGGATCGTCACCGCCTCCAGTGCCGTGATTGCCGCCGTCGGTACCTACTTCCGCTTCGAGCCGGATATTCCCAGCTGGCTGCGCTTTACCGGCCACACCGGCGTCGCGGGCGAAATCCTGCTCTCCGTTGCAGTGGCCGCCGTAGTGCTGCACCTGTGCCTGCTCATTGGCAGCGCGGTACCCAAGCTCGTCTACCCCTTGGCCGCAATGGGCACGATGTCCCTGACCGTTTATGTCTTGCACGTGCTCTCCGCTTATTACTGGCAAAGCCACATCTCACTGCACAACACCGCGTGGGCGTGGGCATTTATTGGCCTATTCCTCGTACTCGCCACCATCTGGCGGAAATTCCTGGGCCAAGGCCCCCTTGAAAAGGCCGTCTCCTCCGCCGTTAAACTCGCCGTTCCTGCTGGAAAGAAGGACTAACATGTCGCGTAAAATTGCTACCGCTTTGACCACCGCTGGTATCATCGGGATGTTGGCGGCCCCCGCCAGCGCCCTTGAGCACGGCGAACCCGCCCCCGATAACGCCGAGTCCCAGACCGTCGCCGCGCTCAAGATGGGCCGCATAGGCAACTTCGGCGACTGCACCGGCACGCTCGTGGATAGGCAGTGGGTGCTTACCGCCCGCCACTGCCTGCAGTCCGTCAATAACGAAGGCACCCAGGCCCGCTTGGGAGGCAAGGTCTATGACGCGGATTCGTGGGCGCTATCCCCGCTTTCCGATGCCGGACTGCTCCACCTCACCGAGCCCGTCACCGATATCAAACCGGCCAAGATCTCTACCGATATTCCAGAGACCGGCGACCTTGGCACCCTATATGGTTGGAGTAGCAGCTCCTCCATGGCGCGCAAAGGCCAGCTGCCGATGGCAGAGATGAAGGTCTCCGAAATCCTGGGCGGCGGGCCAAGCGATGACGCCGCACAGAAGCCGGGCGCCGACAAGGAAGCCCCGGAAGGCTACGAGTCCGTGCCCGCTGAAGAAGCCATGCCGGGCCTCAAGATGCCGGGCGGCTCCAAGCCGGATGCAGACGTGAAGGTCCCTGAAGGCTACGAATCCGTGCCGGCCGAAGAGGCCATGCCCGGCCTCAAGATGCCGGGATCTGGTTCGGGATCGGATAAGCCCAAGGTGGTCTCGCCGGGTGCCACCAAGCCGGGCGCCGAGCAGCCGCAGATTGTCAAGCCTGACGGCAACGGTGGGGAAGTAATGCAGCCTGGCCAAGGCGGCATGGCCCCGATGATCAGCAGCCCGATCCTCGACGTCCACTCCACCGGTAATGCTGGTATGCAGGGCGGCGACTCTGGCGGACCGTTCTTCGTGGACGGAAAACTCGCGGGCCTAGCTACCGCGGGTACCTCGAATGCGGACCCGGAACTTCCCTCTCCAAGCGCGGCAATCACCACCCTCGCCGGCACCAAGGAGTGGGCAGAGGGCGTAATGAGCGGCAAGGATAAAGACGCCATCTTGACCGCCGAGAACACGCCCGAGCCAGCCCAAGTTCCGCAAACCAGCGGGGATCACCCGTGGATCTACTTCACCGTAGCCGTAATCGGCCTTATCGGTGCCGCGGCAGCCGCGCGCACCTTCGCCGCCGGCGCAGGCAGCGGTGCCGCCCGCAACAAGCGCCGCTAAAAGATCTCGATGCGCCCGCCCAAGGATTCGGTCTGGCGCAGCTGCGCCACCCACTTCGGCCCGCCGGGGTGCAGGCGCAGCACGGGGCGGGAAGAGATCTTGACCGGGGAGACCGATTCCTTGCGGGCGCCCGACCTGGCATCGATGCGGGTGTGGGCGCGGTAGCCGGCATCGGTAAGCTCGGCGATGGAAGGCTCGGGGGCGGCGAGTTTCTCCCGGGCATCGTGAAGCAGCTCCAGCGCCTCGTCCAAAGCCTCTACGAGGGCGGGGGCATTGGTCTCGCACATTTGCTGCACGAGGTCAGGGCGGGTGCCCGCCACCCGGGTCGCATCCTTAAAGGACCCAGCGGCCAAGGACTGCGCCAAAATGCCGCCATTATCGCCGACCATGGCGAGCGTTTCCGCAAAAACGTGCGGCAGGTGCGAAATGCGGGCGACCGCCGCATCGTGGTTGGCCACGCGAATGGGGACCGCCTCCGCATGCACCATCTGGGTCATGCGCACGACATCGGTGAAAGTCTCAATCCATTTCTTGGGGATTTTTCCCCCGCTCGCCTCACACTCGGCGGCGTAATCGTAGGTAATGCCCCACGCGGCGCGGCGGAAAAGCCCCGTCTGGGAGTGATCCCACCCAGATTTCGAGGTACCCGCCATGGGGTGCCCTCCCACGTAGCGATCCTCCATGCCGCGGTCACAGACCTGCTGGCGCACGGGGGTTTTCACGGAGACTACATCCGTGATGCCGCAGCTAGGGGCGTGTTCCTGAATGGCATCCAAGACGCTGCCCACCGCGGTCATGGGAACGGCGATCACAATGAGCGCCTCTTCAACCTCGGCGCGGTTAAGCACCGCGGGCAAGTCATCATTGACGTCAAACCCCTGCTTGACTGCGGTGCGGGCGGCGGACGTCGAGTGGTTGTATCCAAATACGTCGTGGTTATAGCCCGCGAGATCGCGCAGCAAGGAACCACCGATGAGGCCGAGGCCGATAATGCAGATGGGGCGTTGAACATCTTGAGAACTCACGGTGACAATTGTGGCACAACACGACTAATCTCACGAGGTATGAGCAACGAAAATTACTCTTTCGCGGTTACCGTCGCCCGCAACGAGGGACAATGGGCCGTGCGCAGCTTCGATGATGACTTTGAGGACCCGCAAACCTCCATCACCGCGGTGCGCTCCCTGCGCTCCGAAGGCGCGGCTTTCGCCCTTCTCTGCGTCGAGGACGCCTACTTCATTGCCGTGCGGCCCGTGCCCGGCGGGGTGAAAATGCTAATTTCGGACGCCACCTACGGCGTTGACGATGACTTTGCCGCGGACTTCATGGAGCTCAATGACTATGAGATTCCAGACGTGGACCCGGAAGAGGCCGAACCCTACGGCGAGGGCGACTTCGATATCTTCGCTGACCTGGGCCTATCCGAGGATCAGGTGGGCTATATCATCGACGATGAGGACGATTGGCCCTCCGATATGCTCCTGCGCATTGCCGGCGACCTGGGCTTTGGGGATGAGCTAGAAGACGTCATTGATAACGCCTAAGCCCCTGCAGCGCGCGCAGGAACGCATGCAGCGCGCCCTCGCGGTGGCGCGCCAAACCCCCGCCGGCGACGTGCCGGTTGGGGCGGTGCTTTATGATGCCACCGGCCGCGAGCTCGCCACCGGCGTCAACCGCCGCGAGCAATTGCGCGATCCCACCGCCCACGCCGAGATCGAGGCCATCCGCCAGGCGGTGCGCATCCACGGCGATGGTTGGCGCCTGATCGGCTGCGAGCTCGTGGTCACCTTGGAGCCCTGTGCCATGTGTGCCGGCGCCCTGCAAGCCGCGCGGATAAGCTCACTGGTGTTTGGCGCCTTTGAGCCGAAGACGGGTGCGTGCGGCTCGCTTGTCGATGTCCTGCGTGCCCCCACCGCCCCCTTTACCCCACAGGTTCGCGGCGGCGTGCTTGAAGAGGACTGCGTGGCGTTGCTAGAAAAATTCTTCACCACTTTGCGCGAAAAGTGGGTATAGTGGCTGTCACACTGTAAGCGACTCATTTAAGGAGAGAGAAAATGGGCGATTTGGAAAACAAGAAGGACGACCTCGCAGGCAAGGCAAAGGAAGCTTTCGGCGAGGCAACCGGTAACGAAGACGTAGCCAACGAGGGCAAGGCCGATCAGGTCGCTTCCGAGGCTAAGGACAAGCTGTCCGATGCTGCTGACAGCATCAAGGACAAGGCCAACGACATCATCGGTGGCCTGAAGAAGGACTAATTTTATAGTCCCTTCCTAGCGAAATCGCTGCGCTGGCTTAGTGCCGGCGCGGCGATTTTGTTGCATCGGGGGTCCTCCCGTAATCTGGAACGCGGTGGCGTGTCCGAGCGGCCGAAGGTGATCGCCTCGAAAGCGATTGTTGGGTAACCCCCAACCGCGGGTTCAAATCCCGCCGCCACCGCGCAAGGCCCCGACCTGTTAATGCAGGTCGGGGCCTATTTTTGTTTTCTGCGGCAGGGGAGCTTGGGTCTTTGGGTAATTTAAGCATCCTGCTTTGCGTGTGCGGCCCGCGAGCGGCGGCGCTGCACGGTAGGGAGGAACCATGTTGCAGTAGCTGCGATGACAGCCATGGTGCCCGCGCTCCACATGAGGTACTTCACGGGGGTAAACCACCACGCCAAGGCCGCGATTACTGCGATGATTGCCCACACTGCGGGGACGAGGAGACTGGGCTGTTCGGCCCACGGTTCCCGGGGGAACCGGCTGCGCGCCTCTGTGCGGATGCGGCGCGGGGCCTTTTGGGATAGGGCGAAGGAGCAGGCGACCACAAAGGCCAAGCCGATGCCAGCGATGAGCAGGCTTCCGCTCACGCCGCCAAACATGAATACGCCGACGGAAAGCGCTAAGGAGAAGCGTTCGCCGATTGTGAGAGGGAAGCTCTGAGTGGGATCGACATCGGGGTAGATGCTGGTGAAGATGTCTCGGTGGGGGTAGTTCTGCATTGTTTTCTTATTGGGGGTAGTTATTGACAGCTGAAAGAAAATCGGTCAGGATATGCTTACCTAAGTAAGCGTAGCCTATACATTCTTTTAGCGAGAAACAAGGTTCTCAACATGATTCGTAAACTGTGGAGGTCGGCGTTCGGCGTCATTGTCGCGGCGTTCCTCATGGCGGGATTCGCCCCGCTTCTATCTTCTACTCCGGTTGCCCACGCAGACGAGGCCTGCACATGGAATTGGGGCCTCAAGCAGTCATTCCGCAGCTACATCAAGGGAAATATTGCCCACGGTGGCTGGGGTGCCAACGGCATTGGTTTTAAGGGGGACGAAACGGGCGATGGTGCGTTCGTCTTTACCGCGGGAAAGCCTGATGTCTCTGGTGGAAACGTCACGATTCCATTCAATGGCACGCTGAGCTTTACCGGCCATGAAGGGGTCCTGGACATGACGATGTCGGACTTCAAGGTCAAGGCGTCTGGTAACCAGGCAAAGATCTCCGTGGACTATGTTTCCTACGAATTGAACCGGCAAGACTATAGCCGCGGTAAACAAATCAAAGGCGATGACGAAGTGATCGCCACCATCAATCTGGATAATCCGGTAAAAGACGGAGCTGAAAAGGTAGATTTGGCCGGCTCAACATCCCTGACCTCCGGTGGCGTCAAACTTTTCACTGGATTCTACAAAGAGGGTGAGGTCCTGGATCCGTCCTCCGGCACCATTGCGCTAGATGGTTCTTGCTCTGGCGGCTCTGGTTCCGGTGGCGGTTCGAAGCGCCCATTGACCTCTATCACGGGTTCCTTCACGGGCTTTAATAAGGAAGCCATGGACATCCTGTCTGAGACCAATGACACGATGAACGGTATTACCACGTTTATGGGCAATACCCAGGCATTCCTTGATGAGCTGGAGTCTTTCAATAACCGTGGTGAGTCGAACTCGAATTCGGGTGGCTCTGCTTCGGGTACGTCGAACTCCACTGGAGGAAACTCGGCTTCTACTAACTCTGCATCGGGAAATTCGTCACCGAGTAACTCCGGTTCGGGCGGAAGCGGCGGTGCTTCAGGAACTGGGAAAGCAGCGGGATCGGGTCCTGCGCACTCTGGATCCGCTAACTCCGGCGCCTTGGGCTCAGGTAATTCGGGCGCGGGTGCATCCGGCGGCGACGGTGCCGTCTGTGAAGCTACTGGTGTCACCCAAGCTACAGCACAGTGGGGCGTAAAGAAGTCCTTCCAGTCCTATATCACCGGCTCTATTGCGCAAGGCCGATGGGATCTATCTGGCGTGGGATATGAAAATGGTCGTTTCCAATTCACGGGTAATTCCGGTGCTGTAAAAGACAATGCAGGCTCCGTGCAATATGGCGGAAGCATCCAGTTCACCGGCCACCACGGCAAGCTGGATCTGAACATTGCCAACCTGGAAATCACCTTCAACGGTAACTCTGGTGAACTTATTGGTGATGTGCGTTCTTCCAATATGGAAGGCGAAAAGAAGGACTTCGGACGCACTGTCATTGGCAGCTTGGACTTTAGTTCCCTCGATATTGGCTCCGATGCTGTATCTGGTGAAGCTGCAGTATCGCTTTCCGAGACCGGTTCTCACGCTTTCGCCGAATTTTATGAGCCGGGCACCCAGATGGATCCGTTGAGCTTCCACGCCACCTTGGGCGGAAGCGCTGATTGCGGCGCCGTATCCGGTGGCGGCGGTGCTAGTTCCGGCTCTGGATCCAGTGGCTCCAGCGGGGGAGGAAACGGAAAGAGCGGCACTGGTTCCAAGGGAGGTGTCAACGCGGGAGCTGTGGACCAGGCGCTTGCTGGTGATTCCTCGCAGGGATACGAGGACGGTTCGAACAAGTTCAAGGTCAAATCCGCGACGTCTCCCAGCGGAAACATGGATAACCCGATCACCTATCTACTGCTGTTCATCGTTGGATTGATCATCGCCGGTGGTTCCACCAGCCGCCTTGTCATGAACAACTCTTAGAAGGATTGCCGTGAAACTCGTTCTTCGTTTCCTCGTACCACTCCTGTGCATCTTTAGTCTTACTGCGTGTGGTGTACAGGGAAGTTACACAGATCAGCTACCGGATCCCGCCGATCTCTCGGATCCCAGGTCTTTTGAAGGCGTGAGCGACGTCAAAGACTTTGACGATATCGAGCCGGTTACTGGCAAGGCGCAGCCGGCGCTTCCGGTAGAGCTTACCGATGCCGATGGCTATGACGTCACCGTCACCGATGCCTCGCGCATCCTTGCGTTAGATATCTATGGTACCTACACCAAGACGCTGAGCGGATTGGGTTTGGCAGATAATATCGTCGGTCGTACAGTCTCTTCCACTGAGCCCAACTTGGCGGATCTCCCAGTGGTGACTGAAGGCGGTCACAACATCAACGTGGAAGCGGTATTGGAGCTCAATCCAACTCTTCTTATCGTGGATCACTCCATTGGCCCGCGTGATGCCATTGATCAAATCCGCGCGGCGGGCATTACCACTGTGGTCATGGAACCTGAGCGCACCATTGATTCCGTAGGTGAGGACATCACCACGCTTGGCGATGCCCTCGGTCTGCCCGACGAAGCACGCGAACTAGCCGATCGATCCAACAAGGAAATCGACGAGGCAAAGGAAGCCATCAAGGAATTAGTTCCTGATGCCCCGATGCGTATGGCGTTCCTTTACGCACGCGGAAACGGCGGTGTCTTCTTCATTATGGGCGACGGCACCGGGGCCAAGGATCTTATTGAAGGCATCGGTGGCGTGGATCTGGCTGAGGAAAACAATCTTTCTTATGCAGAACCCGCCAATGCGGAGGCGCTGGCGCGCATCAACCCAGAGGTCATCATCATGATGACCAATGGCCTTGAGTCCACCGGTGGAATTGATGGCTTGTTAGAACGCCCAGGCGTCGCCCAGACCACCGCCGGGCAAAAGAAACGCATCGTTACTATCCCGGACGGCCAATCGTTGGCATTTGGTCCCATGACTGGTCAGACGCTGGTGAAGCTAGCAAAGGCTGTGTATGACCCCGACAATGAGTAAGGATACGGACACCTTTGCGCGCCGACGTACTCAGCGCACCTGGGTATTCATCCTGCTGGGGATCCTCACCGTTCTTGCGGCGCTCATCTCCGTTGTGCTGGGACAATATTATGTACCGCTGTCTGATCTCTTTCCCATTCTGGCAGCCGGGCACGCGCAGGATTCCTTGACCGCAAGCGTGGTGTGGGACATCCGCCTGCCGCGCTTGGTCTTGGGCCTTGTGGTGGGCGCAGCCTTGGGCGTTGCCGGCACGCTGATGCAGGCGGTATTCGCCAATCCCCTGGCAGAACCTTCCATTATCGGCGTTACCTCCGGTGCGGGCGTTGGCGCTGCGGTAGTCATCGTCTTTAATATCGAGTTCTTCGGTACCTTTACCGTTCCCGCCGCAGCCTTCCTGACCGCGCTGCTGGTTACCTTCATTATCTATCAGCTGGCGCGGTACAACGGACGCGTGGCCGTGGTGCACCTGATTCTCACCGGCATCGCCATCAATGCGGTATGCAACGCGATCATTTCCTTCATGGTGTATTTGGCGCCCACCGCCAACCGTGAGGCGATCATTTTCTGGCAGATGGGTTCCCTTAACGGTTCGCAGTGGAAACACGTGTGGGCGGTACTTCCCATCGTAGTGATAGGCCTCGCAGTGGCTCTGCGGTTGGGTAAGCAGCTGGACGTCCTCGCTCTCGGTGAGCGCGCTGCCGCGCACACCGGTGTCAACGTGCCGAGGCTGCGCATCGTGGCGATCGTGGCATCGGCAGTGCTGACCGCCGCGGCCGTTTCCTTCGCCGGCCTCATTGGCTTTGTGGGGCTAATTGTTCCCCACTTGTTGCGCAGCATCGTCGGCCCAGAAAATCGCATCTTGCTGCCTGCTTCTGCTCTGGGTGGTGCTGTCCTCATTGGCTTCGCTGACGTGGCAGCGCGCACGATGATTCCCTTTGCGGATCTTCCCATCGGTATTTTCACCGCCCTGGTGGGCGGCCCAACGTTCTTCATCTTGCTGCGCCGCATGATGCGCAAAGGAGTGCACTGATGATAAACGTCAAAGACTTAACCGTTCGCGTGGGGGAGCACACCCTCGTGGATCAGGTGTCCTTTACGGCCCAAGCGGGCGAAGTCACCGGGCTTATCGGCCCGAACGGTGCCGGTAAATCCACGGTACTTGCCGCCGTAGCTGGAGACATCGATTATTCCGGCGAGATCACCGTGGGTGGGCTATCACCCAAGGCCCCAGCGCGGGAGCTCGCGCGCACGCGTGCGGTAATGCTCCAGGACGTCTCGGTGTCTTTCGAATTCCTCGTCCGCGATGTCATTGCAATGGGGCGTCGTCCTTGGGAAGGAACTGCCTACGCGGACCTTGACGATGCTTTTATTGACGCCGCCCTCGATACCGCCGGCGTCGCACACCTCGCGGGCCGAGACATCAGCACGCTGTCCGGCGGCGAGCGCGCCCGCGCTGCCTTCGCACGGGTGCTTGCCCAAAATACCCCGGTTATCTTGCTCGATGAGCCAACGGCCGCGCTGGATATCCGGCACCAAGAACAACTGCTGGGCTCAATGAAAGCCCTTGCCCGCGAGGCCGGTGTTGCCGTCCTTGTGGTGCTCCATGACCTCAACGCGGCGGCAGCCTATTGCGATCATGTCGTGTGCCTGTCGTGCGGGGGACTAGCAGCCCAAGGGCGCGTAGACGAGGTATTTACCGGTCGCACTTTGTCTCAGGTATATGACTGGCCTATTTCCGTCGACGGGCTGCGGGTACATCCACAACGTGCCACGCCCGCAATCAACCCACTCTTCTCACATCATTTGGAGGACTTCCATGTTTAAAAGAATCTTGGTCACCGCCCTTGCGGCGACAGCGCTGACCGTGCCGCATGCTTCTGCGGAAGAAACATGCACCATCGAATCCGGCTCCTTAAATTGGGGCATCAAACACTCGTGGCGCAGCTACATCAAAGGCCCTATTGCCCAAGGTGACTGGACTACTACTGGCTCGGTTCAGGAAAACGGCGAGCCTGACAGTAAAGACTTCACCTTTGGATTTGATGTCGATCCTGAAAAATCGACGGTCACGGTAGATGAGCAGGGCAACGTGACCGCTTCTGAAATCAGGACCAAGGACTCTTCGATTACCTTCACCGGCCACCATGATGCGCTGTACTCCAATGTTAAGAGTCCTTTTGTAAAAACAACTGGGGATGAGGTTCGTCTAGGTAGTGGCTACGAAGCCTATTACGTCGAAGGCAAGCATATGACGCAGTACACTAAGGACGATCAAACCGAAGCCAATAAGCGTACTGGAGAAGGAGCATTTGCTCACGGTAAGGGACAATGGAAGAAGGAAGGTAACACGCTCACCCTCTCCACCACTGATACTTTCTACGAGCGGCAACCAGGCACGACAGACAAAAAGGCCGAAGGCGTAGATGTACTCTTCATGGGAATTTATGGGCCTAAATATAGCCCCAAGGTTGATGAAGCTCAGCTGACCCTCAACGTTTCCCCTGATTGTGGTCAGAAGAAGAGTCCAGAGCCAGAGGATCAGCATAACCCGGAGGCCCCAGAAGCTCCGCAGGGCGAGGCGCCATCGAACAGTGAGGAAACGACCCAGAACGAGCCGGCTCCACAGCCACCGGCGACCTCGCAGGACCAGGCACCATCGAAGAGTGAGGAAACGACCCAGAACGAGCCGGCACCGCAGCCACCAGCGACCTCGCAGAGCCAAGCACCTTCGAAGAAGCCAGAAACCCCAAAGCATACAGAGTCTTCAGAGACTAAGAAGCCGGAACCTAAGAAGCCAGAATCCGATAAACCGGCGAATGAAGCTCCCGAAAAAGGGAAAGATCAGGGGGCCGCAGGTGAAGATTCTACCTTTGGGTCTAAGTTCGCCAAGGTCTGGAACTACATCTTGGGTGTGGTGACTATCGGTAGCATGTTCGCCATCTTGGGGCAGGCCTTTATAAAGTCTGGAGCCCTAGATAGTGTCCGTGCTCTTCTCCATCGATGAAAGTAACGGCCAATCGCTAAAAGCCTAAGCGATGCGCGCGGCATCGGCAGTAAGTCCGGTGTCGCGCTTCTTTTTTGTGGTAGTGCGCCACTCGTGACGCAGACGGTGGGTGGGAGGTAGTCCTTTCGGTTGATTTTTCTTCCCAGTCTTGTAATTAAGGGTTGCCTAACCTTAAATTGAATCTAGAACTTAGGTAAGCGTTACTTTGGAGGAAGTCAGTGACTGTTACTCTCAATAAGCCATTGTCTGCAGCGCTGCGCGAGGCAACTGCGCACGCTCACGAAAATGCAGAAGGCTCTGCGTTTATGCAGCGCCTCATGTCGGGACAGTTGAGCAGGGCGGCTGCAGCCGACCTGACCGGCCAGTTGTGGTTTGTCTATGAGTCGTTGGAGCGTGCCGTCCGCAGCGTGGCGCACACTCCGATCGGCAGCGCGGTGGCCGATCCACGTCTCGAACGGCGCTACGCACTGGAGGCGGATTTGGCGGCTCTGGTTGGTGGTGATTGGCGTGAAAAGATCCGAATCTTGCCAGCTACTGCCGCCTATGTTGCGCGTTTGGAGGAGGTGTCCGGAAGCGCGGTAGAGGTCGTGGCCCATCACTATGTCCGTTACCTCGGGGATGTCTCCGGGGGGCAGGTCATTGCTGCGCGCTTAGGTGCACTCTATGACATTGAATCGGATGCGCTGAACTTCTATGACTTCACTGCCATTGGCAAGATTCCCCCGTATCGCAAGGGGTATCGCGAGCGTCTAGATGGCCTTTCGCTGACCGCAGGGGAACGGGAGGCCTTGCTGTCTGAGGCGCAGCGGGCGTTTGCTTTCAACTCGGGAATTTTCGCAGAACTAGATAAGCGTCACTGATTTACTTTTTCTAATCAATTAACTAAAGTAAGCCTTGCCTAATATTGATAGGTAAGGCTTCACCACTGCTCTCAAGAGGAGAATCTCATGAAAACAACATCTGTTATCGCAGCCGGTGCGGTTGCACTCGGCACCTTTACGGTCCCTATGGCCACCGCAGCTGAGGCTCCGGCTGATGGTTCCACCGAGATCGCCGCTGTGGAATCCGGCCAACTGAATTGGCCGATCAAAGAATCTTTCATTCATCACTTGGGTACCCCGTTTGCTAAAGGTGTCATTACCCCGGCTGAAGGCGCAGAAAAGGTGGGCAAGGATTTCACCTTCCCCGTCGATGTAGCCGAGACCACCCTAGACGCCGATGGCAACGGAACAATTGGTACCAAGGGGTCTGTGCACCTTCAGGGCTATCCAGGGCTGGGGCCTAACGGTTCCTACGGTATGGACTTGATGTTTTCGGATATTAAGGTGGAAGTAAAAGGCCAAGATGCCACCATTACCGCGGACTATAAGCTTACCGGTGCTTCCGGCCCATTTAAGGACCAGCCTGTCGACCAATCCGGGGATGATGCTGCTATCTCTACCTTCAAGCTCTCCGAGCCTTTGGTGCCAGAGACTGGCAAGAGCTACGCCACGACCGATGCCCCGACCTCGTTTACCCAGACTGGCTCTGACATCTTCTTGGGCAAGTACCCGGTGGGGCAGCCACTAGATGATGCCGACACGGATTTCACCGTGGCATTCGAGGGTGCTTCCGCGAGCGATAAGCCGTCTGGCCAGGTGCCCCCAGAAAACAAGCCCTCCGAACAAAATCCTGCGGCCGATGGTTCTTCTCTAGGAAGCTCCTCCCTCGGCAAGCTGGATGGGGCTATTGCTGCCATTCTCGAGCGAGTGAAGAAAATCGGTTCTGCCTTTTCTAATCTGGTTCTTCCCGGCTTGAACCTGGCAAAGTACGTTTAAGTAGGAAGAAATCTTATAACTGGGTACCGTCCCAGCACCTTATCGTGGCCCCCGACCTAGTCTTCGACTATATCGGGGCCACGAATTTTTTGCGCAGGGAGGGGCACCCTGCCGCCTTGGCATCGTCTGTGAATACTGGCTGCAAGCCGGCTAGGTAATAGGGAATACCGGACATGGCCATTACACTAGGGCGAAGTTCAATCAGTCCGACTACGCGAATGCGAAGGTACAACTTCCCGTGGCTAAACTCCTTTACCGGCTAGGGCGCTGGTCTTTCCTTAATAAATGGAAGGTCATCGTTGCGTGGGTGGTGCTGCTTGCCGCCGTTGGTGGTGCCGCCGCCATGCTAATGAAGCCGATGACTAGCGAGTTCGCTATCAAAGGCACCCCGTCCATCGATGCCACTTACAAGACGATGGACCTCTTCCCGGAGGGCGGCAATCCCGCCAACTCGCCGTCGGTGAACTTGGTATTCAAGGCCCCGGAGGGCCAAAAGCTTTCGGATTCCGCCAACGACAAGGCCATCGACGCGGTCATTTCCCACCTCGAGGATAACCTGGAGATGGGCGATACCATGCGCTTTGGCAACCCCCTTGAGGTCTCGCCGCGGCTGCAGGACGAGGTCATCCACCAGTTCACGGAGATGGGGCTGCCGGAATCATCCGCGCGTGCCGATGCCGATAACCTCGCCATGGTCAACGAAGACGAGACCATTGCCTATACCACCTTCAATTTCGATGCCGAATCGCCCTATAGCGTGGAGCAGGCCGATAAGGACATCGTGACGGAAGCGATGGACATCGGCAGGCAGCAGGGACTTACCGTCGAGGCCGGCGGAGCCGGCTTTGGCGATGAGATTCGGGTCAATTCCACCTCCGAGGTCATCGGCCTGGGCGTGGCCTTCCTCGTACTCATCTTTACCTTCGGTTCCCTGGTCGCCTCCGGAATGCCGTTGATTTCGGCCGTCATCGGGGTTGGCCTGGGCGCATGCGGCATGATGATTACCACGCACTGGATCGAGCTCAACAACATGACGCCGGTGCTGGCCATCATGATTGGCTTGGCGGTGGGCATCGACTATGCGCTGTTTATCCTGTCCCGCTACCGCGCCGAGCGGGCCCGCATGTCCGCCCCAGAGGCCGCCGGTATGGCGGCAGGAACGGCGGGCTCTTCCGTGGTCTTCGCCGGCACCACCGTCTTTACCGCGCTTTTTGCCCTGCTCATTGCGCGCATCGAATTCCTCACCGCCATGGGGCTTTCCGCGGCGGCCACCGTGGCCATCGCCGTCCTGGTCTCCCTCACGCTCATCCCCGCGATGCTCGGACTTTTGGGGGACAAGGCATTTGCCGGCCGCATCCCCGGCGTGGCCGGCAATTCTTCCCGCAAGGGCAAGGCGCGCCGCGGCCCGACCATGGGCAATCGCTGGGTACGGCTGGTACAAAAGGTGCCCGGCTTGGCGATGGCCCTCGTCGTCCTCTCCCTCGGCGCCATGACCGCCCCCGTGCTCCACATGGATTTGGCGCTGCCTGCCGATACCACCTCAAATCCCGATACCACCCAGCGCAAGGCCGCCGACCTGCTGGCCGAGGGCTTCGGACCCGGCATCAACGGGCCGTTCCTCGCGGTTGTCGATGCCCACACCATCAACGCCGATTCCGCCGCGCTCGCCCCATTGGTGGCAGCCCAGGGCGGACAGGACGAACCCGAGGAAAACGCCGGCGAGGGCGCCAGTGAGGCACCCGCCGAAGGCCCTGCCGAGCACCCGGCCGACCATGCGCCTGACAACGCGCCTGAGCCCGCGCCGAACGAGGCGCCCGACCAGCCAGCCGAGCACCCGGCAGAACACCCCGCGGATCAGCCAGCAGATCAACCCGGCGAACAGCCAGCGGAGCCGGAAATCGCCCCCGTCGCAGAGGTCGAGGACAAGGAAGCAGCTGCTGCGCCGAAGAGTGCCGAGGATAAGGCGGCGCTTGCGTCCTTCCTCTACACCGCGGATCAATTAAAGACGCTCGGCGGGGTAAAGCACGCGCAGATCGTTGCAGTCAGCGATGACCAGCGCGCGGCACAAATCATGGTGACCCCGGAGACCTCGCCAACGGAAGCGGCAACCATTGATGTCGCGCACGCCCTGCGCTCTGCCACGAAGCAGATCGAAGGCACCACCGGCACCGAAGTTGGCCTGACGGGCCTGACCGCCGTGCAGCTGGACATCACCGAGCGCCTGCGCGATGCGATGGCACCGTACCTCAGCATCGTGGTGGGGCTTGCGATCGTGCTGCTGCTCGTCGTCTTCCGCTCCCTCCTGGTGCCGCTGGTGGCGGGCTTGGGCTTCCTGCTTTCGGTTGGCGGCGCGTTCGGCCTGACGGTGCTGGTATGGCAAGACGGCCTGTGGGGCCTCGTCCCGGGCCCCGGCCCGCTGCTATCGTTCATGCCGATCTTCCTTATCGGCGTGACCTTCGGCCTGGCCATGGACTACCAGGTCTTCCTGGTCACGCGCATGCGCGAGCACATCGCGCGGCACCCGAAGGGCACGTCGGGGCCCTACAATGCCGTCGACGAGGCCACCATCACCGGCTTTACCCAGGGCGCGCGCGTGGTGACGGCCGCGGCGATCATCATGATTTCGGTCTTCGTGGCCTTTATCAACCAGCCGCTGCCGTTCATCCAGATCTTTGGCTTTGCCTTGGCGGCGGGCGTGCTTTTCGATGCCTTCTTTGTCCGCATGACCCTCGTCCCTGCCTCCATGTTCCTCATGGGCCGCGCTACGTGGTGGATGCCCAAGTGGCTGGATAAGATCCTGCCCACCGTAGACATCGAAGGCACCGCGCTTGAGGAAGAATGGGAAGCACAACACGGCCAGAAAGCCAGGGAAGAAGAGGAAGAAAAGGAATGAAGGACTTAAGTTTCGACATCGATAAGCGCCTGCCCGAAGGCCCCGGCAAGCATGGCCGCAGTGGTGTTATCCACACCCCGCACGGCGATATCGCCACCCCGGCGTTTATCCCAGTGGCGACCAAGGCCACGGTAAAGACACTGACGCCGGAGCAGATTCGCGCCACCGGAACGCAGGCCATTTTGTCCAATGCCTATCACCTCTACCTGCAGCCGGGCCACGACATCGTGGACGAGGCCGGCGGCGTGGCGAAATTCGAGAACTGGCACGGGCCGACCTACACCGATTCCGGCGGATTCCAGGTGATGTCTTTGGGCGTGGGCTTTAAAAAGGTCATCGCCATGGACTTGGCGGATCTCACCGAAAAGGATATTCGCGCCGCGAAAAGGGAGCGCATGGCCAAGGTGGATGAGGAAGGCGTGGATTTCCGCTCGATTATCGATGGCTCCAAGCACCGCTTTACGCCCGAAAAGTCCATGCAGATTCAGCACGGGCTGGGCGCGGATATCATGTTCGCCTTCGACGAGCTGACCACGCTCATTGATTCGCGCACCTACCAGGAGGAATCCGTCGCCCGCACGCACCGGTGGGCACAGCGCTGCCTGGAAGAACACGACCGCCTTACCCGCGAGCGCTACCACCGCCCGAAGCAATCGCTGTGGGGCGTGGTGCAGGGAGCGCAATACGAGGACCTGCGCCGCCAGGCCACTCGCGGCCTCTTGGAGCTGGACCGCGCCGCGCGGGAGAAGGGCCAGCGCGGTTTCGGCGGTTTCGGCATCGGCGGCGCGCTGGAAAAGCAGAACCTCGGCACCATCGTGGGCTGGGTCTGCGATGAACTGCCGGACGATAAACCGCGCCACCTTCTCGGCATCTCCGAGCCCGATGACATCTTCACCGCAGTCGAAGCCGGCGCCGATACCTTCGACTGCGTCGCGCCGACTCGCTTGGCCCGCCGCGGCGGCGTCTACACGCTCGATGGCCGCCTCAACCTCACCAATGCGCGGTTCAAGCGGGACTTTAAGGGTGTAGACGAGGAGTTCGGCGGCTACGTCACGGAGAATTACTCGCGCGCCTACCTGCACCACCTGCTCAAGGCGAAGGAATTTTTGGCCGGTACGTTGTGCACCATCCACAACGTGGAATTCATGGTGCGGTTAGTGGACAATATCCGCGCAGCGATCAACGGCGGCTACTACGAGGACTACCGCGATGAGTTCCTAGGCCGCTACTACGCGGCGTCGAAGGCGCGGTAATCCTCGCGCTTTTTCACCAGCTTGATAACCGTGGAGGTAATGGGCAAGAGGACGACCTCAATCAGCGTCTTCCACACAAAGCCCACCACCACGTAGTTGATGAAACCGCTCGTGGTGTCGATGCCGATGACGGGCGCGGCGATGGCGCAAAACAGCAAAGTATCGCCAAACTCGCCCACCACGGTGGAGGCAATCAGCCGGGAGAAAAGGCCCTTTTCGCCGGTGCGCTTCTTCATCGCGGTCAGCGTCCATGCGTTGAGCAGCTGGCCCACCAGGTAGCCGGCCAGGGAGGCCAAAACGATGCGCGGCACCAAGCCCAGCGTGGCGGCAAAGGCCTCCTGGCCCTCATAGAAATCCGCCGCGGGCAGCCAGATGGCGATGTAGAAACACACCACGGCGAGCAGGGCCATCGCAAAGCCGATGTAGATGGCGCGCCGGGTGGACTTGAATCCGTAGCACTCGGATAAAACGTCGCCCACGATATAGGCCAGCGGGAAGAGGAAGAAGGCGCCGTCGGTCACGAGCGGCCCAAGCTGGACGCCCTTGGTGGCGTTGATATTAGAAATCAAAAACGTCACGACGAAGATCGTGACGAGCCAGGGGTAGAGAGTGGAATGAACAGGGATGAAGCGCACTTGAGAGGAGGGGGATTTTTCCATGCCCACTATTGTGCCAAACCGTATGCTGGGACTATGAATTCCGCGACCACCGGGGCGGGCCGCTATGCCCCGAGCCCTTCTGGCGATCTCCACTTTGGCAACCTCCGCACGGCGCTTCTCGCGTGGCTCTACGCGCGCTCGACGGGGCGCAGGTTTGTGGTGCGGGTGGAGGACATCGACAAGCAGCGCTCCTCCCGCGCGGCGGCCGAGCGCCAGCTCGCGGACCTTGCGGCCCTAGGGCTGGAGTGGGATGGCGAGGTCATCTACCAGCAGGATCGCGAGGCCTCTTATGCCGCGGCGCTCCAGAAGCTGCCGGTCTACGAGTGCTACTGCTCGCGCAAGGATATCCGCGAAGCCTCCCGCGCTCCGCACGCCATTCCGGGCCAGTACCCGGGCACCTGCCGTGCGCTTTCCGATGCCCAACGTGCCACCAAACGCGCCCAGCTCGCCGCCCAAAACCGCCAGCCGGCGCTGCGCCTGCGCGCCGATGTCTCCACCTTCACCATCCACGACGCGCTGCACGGCGACTACACCGGTGACGTCGATGACTTCATCCTGCGCCGCGGCGGGCAGGACGGCGGTTGGGCCTATAACCTGGCGGTGGTTGTGGATGATGCCTACCAGGGCATCGACCAGGTGGTCCGCGGCGACGATCTCTTATCCTCCGCCCCGCGCCAGGCTTATCTTGCTTCCTTATTGGGGATTGCGCCGCCTACCTACGTGCACGTGCCGCTGGTCCTGAATTCCGCGGGCAAGCGCTTGGCCAAGCGCGATGGTGCGGTGACGATGCGGGATATGGGGGAGCAGAGGGGCATCGTCAAGCAGCTGGCGCAGTCTTTGGGCTATGAGGCGGAGACCGCCGCCGAGCTCTTGGCGCAATTCCGGCCGGAGGAATTGAGCCGCGAGCCGTATATTTGGCGCGCGTAATACTATCGAGCCCATGGAAGTTTTACTGGTTCTCATCGGGCTCATGCTGCTGACCGTCTTCGTCGTTGCGATCGGCGATAGGGTTGGGCTGCCGTGGCCCGCGCTGCTGACGATTATTACCGCCTGCGCCGTTTTCGTACCGGGGCTGCCGCAATTCGACATCCCTACCGAGCTCATCCTTCCCATCTTCTTGCCGCCGCTGTTGTGGGCGCTGGCGCGGCGCACGTCCTGGGGCGTGATTCGCGGGCAGTGGGTGACCATCCTGAGCCTGTCCGTGCTGCTTGTCGTCGCCACCACCCTCGCCGTGGGCGCGACCGCCTACGCATTCCTGCCGGGAATTAGCATCGCCGCCGCCATCCTCATCGGCGCGGCCATCGCCCCGCCGGACCCCGTGGCCGTGGATGCGGTGGCCGAGCCCGCCGGCATCCCGCGCCGCATCATCACCACCCTGCAAACGGAGGGGCTGTTTAACGATGCCGCCTCCATCGTCGCCTTCCACCTTGCGCTCGCCGCCGTGACCCAGGGCGGGGATATTTCCTTTGGCAGCGGCGTGCTGAGCTTCCTTTATTCGTCCGTCGTCGCGCTTGCCATTGGCTGGCTCATCGGGCGGCTGACGGCGCTGTTTATTACCCACGTCCACGATGTGGTCGCGCGCAACGCCCTAACCTGGGTGGTTCCTTTTGCCACCTTCCTCGTGGCCGAGGAGCTGGAGGCCTCTGGCGTTATCGCCGTGGTCATCGCCGCCGTCGAGCTCAACTCGCGCGCTGATATCCAGGCCGAGGACCGGCTTTCCGGCCAGTCTTTCTGGGAGACCATGGAGCTGCTGTTTACCGGTGTCGCCTTTGGCCTTATCGGGCTGACGGTTAATACCGCCATCGCGGAGGTCGGCTCGGATTTGTGGCACTCCGTCATGGTCGGCGTGATCCTTTCGCTGGTGGCCTTCGTGGTGCGTTTTGTGTGGATGTTCTTCTACTACCGCCTCAACGTCTCGCGCGGGCGCCCGCACGTTGCCCCGCTGCGGATGCAGGAGGTGCTGCTGATGACCTGGTCCGGCATGCGCGGCCTGGTGACCTTGGCGCTGGTTTTGTCCATTCCCACCGGCGTCTTCGCCTTCCACCACGAGCTGGCCGTTATCGCCCTGACCGTCCTGCTGGTCACCATGGTGCTGCCCGGCCTGCTGCTGCCGTGGTTGATGCGGCAGCTCGATCTCACCGAGGCCTCGCAGGCCGCCAACGATAAGATGCGCGCCGCGGTGGTTTCGCGGGCGCGC
Source organism: Corynebacterium accolens (assembly GCF_023520795.1). Taxonomy (NCBI): domain Bacteria; kingdom Bacillati; phylum Actinomycetota; class Actinomycetes; order Mycobacteriales; family Corynebacteriaceae; genus Corynebacterium; species Corynebacterium accolens. The sequence goes on from NZ_CP046605.1 coordinate 194,345, forward strand.
GCCGCCAGCATCGATGCGCTATCGCAATTCCGCCCCGAGGACGATGCCACCGGCGAGGCCGAAACGGTCGATCCGGAAATTTCCGCCAACGTCATCCAGTGGTTCGAGGACCGCCTGGGCGATGGCGAAAACCCCGCCGAGAATAACGACGAGCGCAAGCAGCGCGCCGAGGAGGCCCGCCGCGTCGCGCTGGAGGCCCGCCGCACCGCGCTCAACGCCGCCCAGAGCGAGCTCCTAGCCCTGCGCAAGGATCGGGCCTTCAATCCGGCCATCGTGGATGAGATACTGGAAGAGATCGACCGCATGGTCATCGGCACCAATCACCGGGAGATTTAGCTCATGGACCCACAACACTATGCCGAGCTCGAGGACGCGATGGATTACCTCTACGATTTCCTCGATGAGGACTTAGCGGACCGCGTGCGCGCCGAGCGCGAGTTCGTTCCGGCGGGCTTAGAAAGCTTGCTTGCCGATGACTCCCTCGACGACTACGTCTGGCTCTGGATCAAGGATTCCGGGCCGAATGGCTTCCGGCAGTACCTGCGCGATGGCGGTTATTCCGAGGCCGAGGTGCGCCAGACCTTTGCCTGGGCGCGCAGCGAGTGGGGCATGAATACCCCACCGCATATCGCGTGGCTTAAAGAGGACGGCTACGAGCCGCCGCGCATCGATTAGGCCAGGCGGTACGGCCCCGCCTTGCGCACCGCCGCATCGATGACCTCCGGATCCACCGTGACGGACTCGGAGTGCTTGATGACGACATCCGCAGTGGCCTCCCCGGTCATCTCGAAGGTGGCTTGGCCCATTCCCGTATCGGCAAAGATGCCGTAGAGCTTTTGCAGGCACTTGCGCACGTCGTTGTCGTTGCGGACGCCTTCGATGGCGATGCGGGTTTCGGTGACGGAAGATTTATCAGTCATAGAAACAGATTCTAATCCTTCGGTGCTAGATGCGGCCGTTGAAGGCCTGGAGCGCGGAATCCTCGCGGGTGCCGCCGCGGCCATCGCCGTAGTCGGCGTAATCACCAATCCAGGCAATCCGCGATACCCACTTCACGGCCTTATACCCGTGGTTCGACTCCACGCGGGCGCGCACTGGGGCGCCCAAGTGCAGATCGATGTCCTGGTCATTGCGAGAGATTGCCAAGATCGACTGATCCTCCATGGCGGTCTCGATATCGAAGGCCGCGTAGAAAGGCTCGCGCGGGCGGTTATCGTACATCTTCTGCGCCAAACCATAGGACTCGATAAGCACGTAGTTGGCGCCTTCGGGGCGGGGGCAGAGTAGCTCGAGGACATCGACAAGCTTGGGACCTCCCCATTTCGAGGTCGCCGACCACCCCTGCATACAGGTATGCGTGGCGATGTAGGACGTCTGAGGTAGCTCCCGCAATTCTTCGAGGGTGACGGTCTTTTCAGTGCCGTTGACATCATCAGCCACGGTAATGGCGTAGTTCTGCCACCCATTGCGCTTGTACTCAGTCCACTCCGGGGACTCCTTTTCCGTTGGCGGCAGGCCGTTGGTCCAGTGGAAGGAGGAAATGGGCAGCGGCGAGTCCTTGGTTTCCTTGGGCTTGCGCGGGTGGAAGTGGTTCAGCGAAAGCTTGCGGCCAATTTCGGTGAACGAGACCAAGAAGTTATGTGCCCGGGCGCGGTCCGCCAAGGTCCAATAAGACAGGGCAACCCAGAAAATGATGACCGCCACGATGGTGATGATCACGGTGGTAAAGGCCTGCATATAGCGCTCGGTGGAGACGTCACCGAAGACGATGTGGACCATGTTGTGCTCGCGGTGTACGACGAATACCAGCACTACGTGGACCAAGATGAATGCGGACATCAACACCATGCCGATAAAGTGCAGCGACCGCGCGCCCTGGTGCCCGCCCAGCATCTTCACGAACCACGGGAAGCGCACGCGGATGGCCGGCGACATGCCCAGGCCAGTCACCATCATGAAGGGCGCGACGATGAAGATGACGAAGGCGTAGGCGAGCTGCTGGAGGGCATCGTATGGCGTGAAGTGTTCGATGCCGGGCGCGCTGAGGCTGATATAGACCTTGAAGGTATCCCAAGCCTCCGGGAAAATATCCCAGGACGTGGGGATGAGGCGCTGCCACAGGCCAGTGGCAAAGAGCAGCACGACATATACCAGGCCATTGAGGACCCACAACATGACCGATAGGCCGTGCCAGTGGCGGCCCAGGCCAACGTTTTCGCGGCCCGGCAGAGTCACGAGCGGCGACCACGAAAGCTCATCCATCAAAGAGGTATATACGCCCTCTTTCTTGGGCAGCTTGCGCTTGGTAAATCGCAGCCATTCGGTGCCAGGGGCGCAGTCATTGCGCCACCACAGGCGCGGCATGGAAGAAAGCATTTCCAGCCCGGAGCGCAAGAGCATGCCGATGAGTACAAAGTTGATGAGGTGTGTCGCGCGAAGCCACAAAGGAAAATCGGGGTTTTCGCCGAGAGCCAAGACATAGTCCATGGGGGAGGGTCCTAGTGAGATAGTTTATGGGGAAAAGGGGGCTATCTCTATTTTGACGGGTTTTCACGGATTAAACAAGCAGGCTGTAGATACGCGAAAATCCCGACTCTTTCGAGCCGGGATTTCCAGTGGCGGAGGATGTGGGATTTGAACCCACGAGGGGCGTGAACCCCGCACGCGTTCCAGGCGTGTGACATAGGCCGCTAGTCGAATCCTCCGAGAAGAAACATTAGCAGCCGTGGCAATTAGAATGCCAATCGCCTGGTCAGTGCCGATTTTTGGGCAATTATTGGGTTTCGGTAGGGCAGGACCCGGCGCTCACCGAACTGCTGCCGCTTACCGATGCCCCCACAGCCTTCCGCCTCGCCCCAAGCGATGTCGGGCGGCGGTGTATTTGGCTTATGCGGGCCGTGGGCGTTAAGGTAAAGGCAGGATTCCGCGTGGCGTCCATCCTCTGAACTCCCCCAGGGCAGGAATGCAGCAAGGGTCAGGAGGCTCTGACGGGTGCGCGGGGTCCCTTTTTTGTGCAGGGTGCGTTAGTATTGGTGGCTAAACGTCGCACCACACTACGGAAGGTAAGACATAACTAATGTCGCTTCTCACTCTGGAATCGTCCGCTTTGGCAGAACTTGCCACTAAAGTCCGCGAAGAATATGCGGACCTAAAAGCAAAGGGCCTCAAGCTGGATTTGACCCGTGGCAAGCCATCGAAGGCGCAGCTCGATCTCTCCAACGCGCTGTTATCGCTGCCGGGTGAGGGAAACTACACCGATTCTGAAGGCGCTGACCTGCGCAACTACGGCAACCTGAAGGGCGTGAAGAAGCTGCGTGAGCTGTGGGGCGAGTTAATCAATATTGACCCAGAGCTCTTGCTGGCCGGCGATAGCTCCTCGCTCAACATCATGTTCGACCTCATTTCTTGGTCCTATATCTTCGGCACCAATGATTCGCCGCACCCGTGGAGCGAGGAAGAAACCGTCAAGTGGATCTGCCCGGTTCCCGGCTATGACCGGCACTTTGCCATCACGGAGCTCTTCGGCTTTGAGCTGGTGACTGTGCCGATGGAAGACGACGGCCCAGATGTCGAGGCCATCGCTAAGCTCGCCCAGGACCCACAGGTCAAGGGCATGTGGCTCATCCCCATGTTCTCCAACCCCACCGGCGTACTCATCTCGGAGGAAAAGACCCGCCGCCTGGCAGAAATGGACACCGCGGCGCCCGATTTCCGCATCGTGTGGGATAACGCCTATGCAGTACACACGCTGACAGAGGAGTTTCCGGAAGTCTTGCCGGTGCTGGACATCGCCAAGCAGGGCGGGCACCCCAACCGCTTCTGGGCCATGTCCTCGAGCTCCAAGGTCACCTTCGCGGGCTCTGGCGTGAGCTTTTTCGGGTCCTCGGCGGAGAACCTTGATTGGTACCTGGCGAACGCGGGCATCCGCGGTATTGGGCCCAACAAGATTAACCAGTTCGCCCACGCCGAGTTCTTCGGCTCCGCGGACGGCGTGCGCGAGCTGATGCGCCGCCACGCCGAGCTGCTGGCGCCGAAGTTTGCCGCCGCGCGTCGCATCTTGGACGAGCGCCTGGGCGAGTACGGCGTGGCGGAATGGACCGACCCAGCGGGCGGCTACTTCATTTCCATGGACGTCGTCGATGGCACCGCTACCCGCGTGTGGGAACTGGCCAAGGACGCCGGCATCGTGCTCACCAAGGCGGGCGCGGCCTACCCGCACGGCCGCGATGAGAATGACCGCAATATCCGCCTTGCGGTGTCGCTGCCGCCGCAGGAGGAAATCGAGGAAGCCATCGACGGCGTTGCCACCTGCGTGCTCCTGGCAGCCATCGAAAAGGCGGAGGGCTAAAATCAACGCCGACGAATCCGCCGTGTGGCTTAGCGAGGTCATCCCGGCTCCGCTGGAGTTCCGGTACGTTGATGGGCGCAGGCTGGGTTTAGCCAGGCTTGCCGATGCCCAATCCCTCGCCCTCACCACCACCTTCAACGACGTCGATACCGGCCTGCGCAGCGATGCCGAAGGCCTAGATGTGCGCTGCGAACTCGTCACTGTGGCGCGCGTGGGCCAGCCCGAAGTCGCCGCCGCCGTGGGGGCTGCGGCCGCGAAGTTGGAGAAGGCGGGCGGCCTCTTGCCCGCGCAGCCCGGCGTCTTGCTGCCGTCGCTTTTGGATCTCCCCGGCGAGCCGTCCGTGCACCACGGGCTGCTCATCGCCCCGTACCTTTGGGGCGGGCAGACGCCGCAGTACCGCGAGGATGACCGCCTGACGCTCGTGCTGCAGCTGGTCATGCTGACGGATGCGGAATATGCGTTTGGGGTGGAAGAGGGCGTCGGCAAGCTGCAGGAGGCAGTGGCCGAGCAGGGCATTGACCTGCTGGACTGGTCGCGCGAGGGTTAGCCGGTAAACTGGCTAACCGTGGCTTTATACCGGAAATACCGTCCAGCAACGTTTGCCGAGGTCGTGGGGCAAGAGCAGGTCACCACGCCGCTATCTGCCGCCCTCGACGCGGGGCGCATCAACCACGCCTACCTCTTTTCCGGCCCGCGCGGCTGCGGTAAGACGTCTTCGGCGCGGATTATGGCCCGCTCGCTCAACTGCGAGCACGGGCCCACGTCGACGCCGTGCGGCAAGTGCGATTCGTGCGTGTCGCTTGCGCCCGGCGGCCCGGGCAACCTGGACGTGACGGAGCTCGACGCCGCCTCGCACAATGGCGTGGAGGACATGCGCGAGCTGCGCGACCGCGCCTACTATGCGCCGGCGGAATCGCGCTATCGCATCTTCATCATCGACGAGGCGCACATGATTTCCCCGTCCGGCGCCAATGCGTTGCTCAAGGTGGTTGAAGAGCCGCCCGAGCACGTGATTTTCATCTTTGCGACGACGGAGCCGGAAAAAATCATCGGCACCATTCGCTCCCGGACGCACCACTATCCCTTCCGCCTGCTTACCCCGCCCGCGATGAAGGGGCTGCTGCAAAGGACCGTCGCCTCTGAGGGCGTGCAGGTCGAAGACGCCGTCTATCCCATGGTCATCGAGGCCGGCGGTGGCTCCCCGCGCGATACCTTGTCGCTGTTGGACCAGCTTTTGGCCGGTGCGGGCCCCGATGGCTTGACCTATGACCTCGCGCGCCCGCTGCTGGGGGTTACGGACGTCACGCTTCTCGATGACACCATCGCTACCCTCGCCGAAAACGACAAGGCCGGCCTCTTCGCGCAGATCGACAACGTCATCGAGGCCGGCCACGACCCACGCCGCTTTGCGGTGGATCTGCTCGACCGCTTGCGCGACCTGATGATCCTGCAGGCAGTGCCGGGCGCCATCGATGCCGGCCTGGTTTCCGCGCCTACCGACCGCGCCGAGGTGCTCACCGCCCAAGCGCAGCGTTTTTCCGGCCCGCAGTTGACTTATCTTGCCTCCACCGTCAATGACCGCATCAGCGATCTGACCGGGGCCACCTCGCCGCGTCTGCTGCTCGAAATCATGTGCGCACACCTGCTCATCGGTACCTCGTCCGGCGCGGCGCCGGGTGCAGCTCTGGGCGCCGCGAGCCAGCCAGGCCAATTGCCTCAGGCCGCCCAACCCAGCGGCGCCCCGCAATCCGCACAGGCAAGCCAGCCCAACCAGGCCGGCCAAGGGGCACAATCGGCGCAGGCAGCGCAGTCAGGGCAGCCAGGACAATCGGGCCAGGCGGCACCCTCTGCGGGAAACGGCCCCGCCTTTTCGGGGGCCCAAGACCCGCAGTCGGCAGCGGCCGCCATCATCGCGCGGCGCCGCGCAAAGTCCCAGGCCCAGCAAAACCAGCCTGCTCCGGGCTCCACCGCACCGGCGGAGCCACAGCAACGACAAAACCAGGCCGCCACGGGCCCTACTGGCTCAGAGGTGCCTGCACAACAATCAAATCAAGCGGCCGCTGGCACCGAGGCACAGTCGGGGCAAGCAACATCACCGTCACCATCGTCTCAACCGGAGGCAACGGCGCAGCAATCGCGTGGCGAGCATGAGGGTCCTGCGCAGTCGGCGCAGGCCACCCCGGCTGAGCAGTCTGCGCAGCCAGCACCGGCGGCGCAACATGAACAGCCAGCGCAAACGGAGTCGACAGGGGCTGAGAATCAGGGACGATCTGAGTTGTCCCAAGAACAACCGAGCGCGGAGCATGCGCAATCGGCGCAGGCTGATTGGGCTGGCCAGGCTGGGCCGTCTGACCAGGTGGAGAAGTCAGAAAGAGCTGATGGGTCTGGGCGGCCTGAGCAGCAGTCCACGGATTCGCAGTCTAGCGATGTGCCTGAAAAGGACGCTTCGGCTACCGAGGGAAGCGGCGACGCAAAAACTGACGTCGGCGCGGATCCATGGGGTCAGGAGCGCCAGGTTCCGCAGAATGCCCCAGCCCGCGGCAACGGCCAAGGGGAACCATTGGAGAAACCGGTGCCAGCGGCGACAGCACAGTCGGAGGGGCAGCAACAAGCCCAGGCAGCGCAGGCGACAGTGCAGTCGGAGGGGCAGGGCCAGGGGGCATCGGCAAGCGGCGATGACGGTGACTTCGTGGAGGCAGTGAAGCGGAAATGGGTGGAGCTGAGGGGGAGCGTCGGCAAGCGGAATAAGGTTGCTGAAATCATGCTTGCCGAAGCCCGCGTGCTCGGGTTCCGCGATAATACGCTGACGCTGGGGCATACCACCGGTGCGCTGGCAGAACGCATCAATGCGCCGGCGAATAATTCCGTCATTGTGGACGTGCTGCGGGAGGAATTCCAACGCGATATTGAGGTCAATTGCGTGGTGGGCACGGACCCGAAGACCGCCGGTTTCGATGCGCCGCGGGCCCCGCAAGCTAAACCCGAATGGAACCCCAACGCGCCCGAACGCGAGCCCAGCGATGACAAGGAGGCGGAGAGTAAGCCCGGGTGGCGCTCGCGCATCGCCAAGGCAAGCGAGGTGGCGAAGCAGCGCGATGAGGAATTCGCGCGCACGCCGCAATTTAGCAACGGGGTGCCGCTGCCGCCTGAGCCGGAGGGCCCCGCGGACGAGCCGCCGCCGGAAGAACCGCCGGCCTATACCCGCGATGACGAAGAACGCGACATGGTCGAAGCCGCGCAGTCCGCAGGCGAAATGGACCACCGCAGCGCCACCGAGGTGGCGATGGAGCTCGTGGAAAAGGAACTAGGTGCTCGCCGTGTCTAGGACTGTGGCACGGTAGACTCGGGCGGTAGCAAAGCTATTGAGAAAGGACGAAAGCTATGGCTGAACAAGATTCCACCCCACAACCTAATGACATGAATGACCTCATCGCGCAGGCCGCGCAGGTGCAGGCCGAGCTGCAGAAGGCGCAAGAAGAAATCCTGGCTACCAACGTCGAGGGCAGCGCGGGCAATGGCCTGGTTAAGGTGACCATGACCGGCGGCGCCGAGCTAGTAGACCTGCAGATTGATAAGTCCGTGGTTGACCCGGAGGACATCGATACGCTGCAGGACCTGGTGATGGGCGCGTTTAAGGATGCCCACGCCGCTGCGGGCAAGCTGGCACAGGAAAAGATTGGTCCCCTCTCGCAGGGCATGGGCGGCCAGGGTGGACCGTCGATGGATGACATGTTCGGCGGCAATTTCTAGCTGGGCGATATTCTAAAAAGGCCGTTGTCCCGATAGTGGGGCCGCGGCCTTGACGTAATTTTGGGAGTTGTGGTGTTTGAAGGACCTCTGCAGGACCTCATTGATGAGTTTTCGCGCTTGCCGGGCATAGGCCCGAAGTCGGCGCAGCGTATCGCGTTTCATGTATTGCACATGGAACCGGAGGATATCGAGCGCCTGCAAAATGCCTTAGGCGGGGTGCGCGACGGCGTTACTTTCTGCCGCATTTGTTGCAATATTTCGCGCGAGGATGTGTGCCGGATTTGCATCAATTCGCAGCGCGACGCCTCGACCATTTGTGTTGTGGAGGAGCCGAAGGACATCCAGGTCATCGAGCGCACGGGTGAGTACGAGGGCCGCTACCACGTCCTCGGCGGTGCGCTGGACCCGCTGGCCAATGTTGGGCCGAAGGATTTGAATATTTCCACGCTCCTCCAGCGCTTGGGTGGGGTGCTGCCGGATAGGGAATTGGCGGATTCCACGCCAGAAGCCCCGCTTTACGACGATACCCCCACCATCCACGAGGTCATCCTCGCCACCGATCCAAATACGGAGGGCGAGGCCACCGCGGCATACCTGGTGCGGTTATTGCGGGACTTCCCCGATTTAAAGATCACCAGATTGGCCTCCGGCATGCCGCTCGGAGGCGATTTGGAGTTCGTGGACGAGCTAACCTTGTCCCGTGCGCTTTCGGGGCGCTTAACCATTTAGGCGTCCGCAGCATCGACCGCGGTGCCGTTCGGCAACGGCCCGGGACATTTGGTTTCTTGCGGTTTAAGGCACGGCGGCGGTGGGCCCGCGTGGCGCGCGGCCGGTGAAGACTGGGGGAGGCGCATTCGGCTCCGGTGGCGAGGCCGAGTCAGGTGGCGAGTCCGAATGTGACGGTGCAGCGGACCCCGGCGGGTGGGCTGGTCGGCCCGCGTGGCGCGGATGCGGCGGCAGCCAGGCGATGCGCCCGTTGACGCGCGCCATCCGCCCGCGCCCCGGAAGGCCGTTGATCGAATTGTGGTACGGGCACAAAAGGCACATATTCGCCGGGTGGGTGTGGCCGCCGCGGGCGTATTCGAAGATGTGGTGGGCTTGGCATTCGGCGGCGGGGCGCCTGCAAGAGGGCCAGGCGCAGCGCGCGCCTTCGGCCTCGAGCATGCGGCGCTGTTTGGCGGAGGCGTGGCGGGCGCGGTAGAGGTTGACGGGGCCTTCCTCGGGGTGGATGAGGGTGAAAAGCCCGGCGCCGGCGAGCGTGCGGCGGATAAGGTCGGCGCCGGTGATGGTGGCGCCGTTGGTCATGGCGAGGCGGACTTCGGAGCCCTCGCCGCGCAGGATCTTCAGGTAATCCGGCAGCTCGATGATGACATTGGTGGTCACGCTGGCCGGCGCGACGGCGCGGGAACCGGTGAGCCAGGCGAGGGGATCGCCCTTCGCGGTGGCCCAGATATCGGCCATTTCGGCGGCGGGACCGGTAAAGCTCAGCGTGGTTTTCTCGCCGTGCAGGATGCGGCGCCCACCGTCTTCGCGCTCGGGTGGCGGGGCGATGTCGCGCAGCAGGCGGGTGGCGGCGCGGGATACTTCGGCGGTGGTCCCGGCGGTGGCGCACAGCGTTTCGCGGAAGCGCCAGCGCTCGGTGGGATTCTTCACCCGCCGGGAGCGGCGCGCGATGAGCGCGAGCGTGTCCAGGCTGTGCTGGTTGCGGCGCGCGGCGGCTAGGGCGCGGCGTTGATAGCGCGAGTGGCTGGTGGGAGCGAGGAAAGCCTCGGCGGTGCGGCGCAGCTCGCTCGCTTGGTCCGCAGGCAGGGGCAGGTCAGCGGCAGCGTAGGCCTCTTCAATCAGGTCTACGCCGTGCTTGGCGATGTCCCCCAGTTGCTCCAATAACGTCATGCCCCGCAGCCTAGGGTTGGGGACTGGGAGCTACAAGGCGGCCGAGCCCGGCCTGTGGATAACTTGGCTCAAATCGGCCCTTTTGGGTCGTGAGGGCCGAGAATTGGCGAAGTTATCCACAGGTTTAGCGCTGGGAGCGCGGCGGCTCGGCGGCGTTGAAGCGCTCGGTGCGCAGGCGATCGACCGCGGGGATGTCCAGCGGATCGAGATCAGCGAGCGAGACGCCCATGGCTTGGGCGAGGAGCAGATCCGCGAGCTGCGGGTTCCGGGCCAGGGCGGGGCCGTGCATATAGGTGGCGATGACGCTGCCCTGCACGGCGCCTTCGTAGGTGCGCTGGGTGGAACCATCGGCGAGATCCGCGGTGGCGGCTTGGTCGGCGTTGCCGTTGCCGCGGGTGAGGGTTCCCAGCGGGCGGGCGGACGGACCGAGGATGGTCGCGCCCAAGTGATTTTCGAAGCCGGTGAGCGGCTCGGTGAGATCTGCGGTCACGCCGGCGCCGGTAGGGGTAGAAGACACTTCGCCGATGGCGCGGTCTTGCATGCCGGCGGTGGTGGCATCGATAAGCCCGACGCCATCGATGATGCGGCCGGAGGCGCGGAAGGACTCGCCCAGGACCTGCAGGCCGGCGCAAATGGCCAAGATGGGGCGGCCGGACGTGGCGGCGCGGGTTAGCCCGCCATCGGCAATGAGGTGTTCTGCGGCAAGAATCTGCGCGGTGTCTTCGCCGCCGCCGATGGTATAAATATCCAGCGTCTCGGGCACGGGTTCGCCAAGCCGGATGGGGTGAATCTCGGCGTCGAGGCCGCGCATGCGGGCGCGTTGGCGCAGCACGAGGGCGTTGCCGTCATCGCCGTAGGTGCCGAGGACATCGGGAAGCACTAGGCCGATATTAAGCATTATTAGCCTCCTTGGACAGGGCCTTTTTCAGATCGCGGAAGGCGGTGTAATTGGCAAGGACCTCGATGCGGCCCTCGGGGCAGGCGGCGAGCGCATCCATGGGGTCCGGGATGAGCTCGTGGGTGATATCCGCGTAGACGAGGCGGACGGCAAGGTCGGTGCCGCGCTCACCGGCGGCCTTGACGCTGAGACCGTTAAAGCCCTCGAATTTTACGTCCCAGAGCCAGGACATGTCGATACCATCGGCAACCTGCCCGTTCGTGGCGATGACCAGCCCATCGGCGCTGCGGTCCACCATGGACAGGGCCTCTTGCCAGCCGGCGGGGTTCTTGGCCAGCAGCAGGCGAATCTCGCGGCCCTTCCAGTGGATGGTGGAATACCGGCCGGCGACGTCATCGATGCTTTCTGCCGCGGCAATTGCGCGGTCCAAGTCCACGCCGAAGCCCTCGACGGCCGCGGCGATGGCCTGTGCCGCGTTGCCGCGATTGGCGCGGCCCGGCAACGCGAGGTTCAGCGGGTGCTTTGCGGTGGGGGTGATGACGCCATGCTTATCGATGCCCCACGTCGGCTGCGGGCGGCGGAACTCGCGGCCATCGGCAAGCGGCTTGACCGCGTACCAGTCATCCTCGGTGCGCACGACGTGGCCGCCGGTGCGCGGGCAGGTGACGGAATCGCCGAGCCAGCCGGCGCCGGCGGAGACCCAAATGACGTTCTTGGCGTCATAGGCCACCGAGGTCATGAGCACGTCATCGCAATTGGCGATGACCAGCATGTCCGGGTGGGCCTCCACGGCGCCGCGGAGGGCGCGTTCGATCTTGTTGATCTCGCCTACGCGGTCGAGCTGATCGCGGGTGAGGTTGAGCAGGACGAGCGCCTGCGGGTTGAGGTTATCGGCGACGTGCGGCACGTGCAGCTCGTCGACCTCGAGGACGAGGTGCGAGGCGTCCTTGCCCGCCATGAGCGCGGAGATGATGCCGGCGTCCATGTTATCGCCGCCGTCATTGGTGGCGACCTGGTGCTCGGCACGGACCGCGGCGGCGAGCATGCGGGTGGTGGTGGACTTGCCGTTGGTGCCGGTGACCAGCACGGCCGGGCGCCCGCCGCCCAGGTTGGTCATGATGGAGGGGTCAATGGCATTGGCGATAAGGCCGCCGATCATTCCGCCGGCGCCCCGGCCGGTGGCGCGGGAAGCGGTGGTGGCCAGCTTCGCGGCGGATGTCGCGGCGGTGGTGCGCAACTTCTTCAAGGCACCCGGGACTGAAAAACTCATGCCCCCTAGGGTAGTCGGGGAAGCGGCCTAGGCGTTGTTCTTGGGCGCCGAGCCGCCAGAATTTCGCCGCCCCCGGCCGCGCCCGCCGCGCCTGCGCCGCCGCTTCTGGCTCTTGCTCTGGTTATTTCCACCGCTTTTTTGCGGGGGCTGGCGCCGTGCAGTGGTGGGTTCTTCGATGCGGGTGAGGGCATCGAGAAACGCGGCATCAGACATCAGCGGGATGCCCTTGCGTTGGGCGTGCATGGCTTTGCCCACGAGATCCGTGGTGACATTGCACACGACAAGCGATGCCTCGCGGGTGAGCTTTTCCGAATAGTTCAGCTCTTCGCGCATGAGGGCGGAGATAATCGTGTCCGGGTCCTCCAGGATTTCGGGGGCCACGACGATTTCCATGCCGCGGCGCAGCTCCTTGCCGGGCTCGTACTTGCCGGGGTTGTGGTGCTGCACGGGGGCTTCGGCCGCATCGACGCGCACGTGCGAGCGCTGCAGGCCAAAGCGGTCGGCGCGGACATCGTCCGGGGCATAGCTGCGCACCGGGCCGCGCTGCTGGTGCTGGTAGAGCTGGATGAGCAGCTCCGTCTCCTCCCGCGAGGTTTCCTGCTCCGGGCGCCGGGCGCGTTCCACCGTTGCCTTCGGATCGGCATCCAGGCCATTCTGCTTAGCGACGCCCCTCAGCCGCACATCATTCGACCGCACGCCTTGCGCATACGAGGTGGCCAAGGTATCGATGATGCGCACGGGGGCGGGCATGTGGCCCACCTTTTGGCGGCGTCGCTTGCCCTTGTTGCGACCGCGGTTGCGCGCGCGATTTTGGCGGGCGGCGGTCATCATGGCGCGGCGGGCCTCGGCGACGATAAAGCCCCAGGTATAGGGGATATCGTGGACGACGAGGGTGCGGCCATCGATAAGCTTATCCAGCGATTTGAGGATCCTGCTAAAAGCAGGGGCCTGTTCGATATCCGCGACGGTGAGCCCGTGGAGGTGGTGCGGGCCGGCGTCGATATCCGGCTTGAGCACGGCGTGGAAGCGCTGGCCAATATCGCCGGCATTATCGAAGGCCACCGCATCGATGGTGACTATGCGCCCGGTCGAGGGGTGGATGCCCGTGGTCTGCAGCGTGAGGGCTACGTAGGGGTGCTTGGTGACGGTCTCGGCTTTTTCCGGCTGCTTTTGCAGCGCGCTGTCCGCGCTGGATGCGGAGGACTCGGATGCTGTGGGGCTTGGAGCGGCCGAAGCGGCTGTATCGGCCGGAGTTTTCGGCTTCGCCGGCCCGCCGGAGGGGCGGACGGCGCGGCGCGGCCGAGACCGGCGCGGGCCCGGCTGCGCGGGGTCGGCGTCAGGATTGGCGGAGTCGGCTGCGGAGTGAGGGGACGCCTGGGCGTGGGTCCTAGCCGCATGCTGGGACGCCATGGTCGCCGGCGAGGGAGCCTGCGGCGACCGTGGGGAGGGGCCAGGTGTGTTATTCATCAACCTAAGTCTAGTATCCCGGAATTCCTGTGGCGGGACAGGGCGCGCCGGGCCTTTTCGTTGCCTAATCCGGTTTAGTGGACACTAAACCGCGACGATGAATACGGTCACCAGCGCCACGACGGCGACTAGGGCTATGGCCGTGACCCACCACCCGGTGTGGCGCGTGGGCTCCGGGGTGGCGGTGACGGCGCGAAAGCTGCTGGTTTCGAAGGTCTCGGTCGCCGCCTGCGTGGTCGGGGTGGCCACGGCCACCGAGTCCTCGTTGGAGGCGGGAAGCGGGTCGCCGGCGTAGATGCTCAGCACACGATCGTTGCCGCGCGGGGCGTGGTAGGCGTGGGCGAGGATGGGGGCATCGGCAAGCGGGGGCAGCGAGGGACCCGGGGACAGTGTGGTGAGGAATTTAGGGCCGAAGAAGACGTCGACGGCGTTGGCGGAGGGCACGAGGTTGACCAGCACGTGCATCCGAGCCTGGGCGGGGATATCGAGATCCGCAGGGAGATCGGTGATATCGATGGGCGGGGCGTAGCCGAGCATCGTATAGGGCCCGCCGGGCGGATTATTCGCTGGCAGGCAGAGCCCGGGGCGGGGAAGCAGGAGGGTGACGTGGCCATCGGCATGCGGCTGGGCCGTGGCGGCCGGGGTGAGACCGGCGCGAAAAAGCAGGTCGATCTCGGGGTATTCCGCGCGGTCCGCGGCGCTAATGGTGCCGATCTGGTCGTGGGTTTCCACGCTTAAACCACCCTCCTGGCTGGGAGCCAGAGTGACGGTGAATTCCTCCGTGCCCTTCACCGATGCACCGTGAATGGGCAAGGCCTGCACCGCGCCGAGGCCGCGGTGGGGGATGAGGTAGGTAGAAGAAGGCATAGTCGATCTTCTACCATGCCGGCCCGCGCCCGCGTTAGGCCAACGCGCGGTTTACTGCGGAGGTAATCGCGTTGATGGAGGCGCGGGTCGTGGAAGCGGCGATGCCCGCACCCCAGACCTTGTTCTGGTTGACGTCGGCGGCAATGTAGCAGGCGGCCTCGGCATCATCGCCGGCCGAGCGCGATTGCTGGGAGTAATCGATGACATCGAAATCGATGCCCAAGGACTCCAGCGCATTGGCGTAGGCGGCGATGGGACCATTGCCGGTGCCGGTGACCTCGGATTCCTTGCCGTTGTAGGTCACGGTGGCGGTGACGGTGGCATCGGTATCTTCGGCGGAAATATTGTCGATTTCGAACGATTCCAGCTGCAGCGGGGTGGTGCGGTCCAGGAATTCGGTGGCGAAGATGTCCCACATATTCTTGGAATTGACCTCGCCGCCTTCGGTATCGGTGATTTCCTGCACGACGGTGGAAAACTCCGCCTGCATGGCGCGCGGCATATTGATGCCGTGGTCGGTCTTCATGATGTAGGCGACGCCACCCTTGCCGGACTGGGAGTTGACGCGGATAACGGCCTGGTAATCGCGGCCCACGTCCTTCGGGTCGATGGGCAGGTAGGGAACCTCCCAGATGGCATCGCGCAGCTCTTCCCAGCTGACGTCGGTGGAATTGGCCTCCGGGCGCACCGTTGCGGCCAGCGCGTCCAGGCCCTTATTGATGGCATCCTGGTGCGAGCCAGAGAACGCGGTAAAGACCAGTTCACCGCCGTAGGGGTGGCGCTCGGGAACGCGCAGCTGGTTGCAATACTCCACGGTCTCGCGGATCTTGGGCAGATCGGTGAAGTCGATCTGGGGGTCAACGCCCTGGGTGAGCATGTTCAGGCCCAAGGTCACCAGGTCCACGTTGCCGGTGCGCTCGCCATTGCCAAACAGGCAACCCTCGATGCGGTCGGCGCCGGCCATATAGCCCAGCTCGGCGGCGGCAACGCCCTCGCCGCGGTCATTGTGGGGGTGCAGCGAAATCAAGATGGAATCGCGCCGGGCCAGGTTGCGGTCCATCCACTCGATGGAATCGGCGTAGACATTCGGCGAAATCATCTCCACCGTGGACGGCAGATTGATGATCATCGGGTTCTCGGGGCTCGGATCCATGATGGCGACCACGTCATCGCAGACCTCGCGGGCGAAATCCAGCTCGGTGCCGGTAAAGGACTCAGGGGAGTACTCCCAGCGCCAGTTGGTATCGGGGTAGTCGGCGGCGATGGATTTGATGAGCTCGGCGGCATCGGTAGCCAGTTTCTTGATGGCCGGCTTGTCCTTGCGGAAGACCACGCGGCGCTGCAGCTTCGAGGTGGAGTTATAAAAGTGCACGATGACGTTCTTGGCGCCGGCGCAGGCCTCGAAAGTGCGGCGGATCAGGTGCTCGCGGGCCTGGACGAGGACCTGGATGGTGACATCTTCTGGAATCTTATCGCCCTCGATGATTTCGCGGACGAAGTTGAAGTCCGTCTGGGAGGCGGACGGGAAGCCCACCTCGATTTCCTTGTAGCCCATCTGCACCAGCAGGTCGAACATGCGGTGCTTGCGCTCGGGGCTCATGGGATCGATCAGCGCCTGGTTGCCATCGCGCAGGTCCACGGCGCACCACTGCGGGGCGTGGGTGATCTTCTTGCCCGGCCACGTGCGGTCCGGCAAGTCGATGTCCTCGACCTCTACGGCAAACGGCTGGTAGCGGTCGAACGGCATGGAGGAGCCGCGCTGCTTATTCCAGGCGGGCTGTCCCTCGCGGGGAGGGCCTGCAGGGGTGGTGATTTCGCGGGGTGCGCTAATGAAGGAATCGTTGGGAGACATGGGGTGCGGTGTCCTTAATGTGTTTGGTGTCGGGAAGTGCGACGGCCAGCTGGGCTAAGGATTGCCAGACTCCGCGACGGGGCGCTGGCCGTAGGTTTAGGCCGAAATCCCGCCGCGGCAGATAAGGAGTAGGTCGTTCCGCAATGTCATACCGGTCACACTACAGAGAATCTCACTGTGTGGCAACATATTTCATTCAGCGGGACGCGCGGGCCCGTGGCGTACCATGCTGGTGTGCCTATCGCTCCTACCACCCGCCGCCCCACGGTGACGTCCACGCTGCGCTGCTGGTTTTATGCCACGCTCGTGGCGGTTGTAGGCACGGCGATTCGCCTCAGCGTGCTCGCGGCGATGGCCGCGGCGCAGGGCGATTCCCTGTGGGGGCTGCTGAATAAATGGGACGCCAACTACTACGTGGGCATCGCCCGGGCGGGTTATGCCCCGGCTGATGAAACGACCCTTGCGTTTTTTCCCGGCTTCCCACTGGTGGTGCGGGCAGTCAGCAACCTGCTGGGCACGGAGGTTGCGGGCACGGCGATGGTCCTCAACCTCTTTTTCACCATCGCCTTGGCGGCGGGCGTTATGGCGCTGGCTAGGCAGATGGGGCTGGGCACGCGCGGCCAGGTGCTCGGCGCGACGGTGGTTACCAGCGCGCCCATGAGCATCGTTTTTGCCATGCCTTATACGGAGGCGCTCTTCGGCGCGCTCGCGATCTGGGCAGTGGTGATGCTGCACGATCAGCGCTGGATTGCGGCCGGGGCGCTGATTTTTCTTGCCTCTTTCGTCCGCCTGACAGCGGTGGATCTCATCGTGGTTTTCGCGCTTATGGTGCTCTTTAAGGCGTGGCGCACCTGGTGGGCTTGGCTGAGCGTCGCGGTATCGGCGCTGCCCCTAGCTGGCTATATCTGGTGGGCCAATCGCCATTTATCCGGCGCCGGCGGGTACTTCGGCCTGCAGGAGAAGCACTGGAATTCCGGTTTCGATGGTGGCCGGGCGACGGTGTCCTGGGTGGCGGAGACGCTGTCTAGCGCCACGAACGGCGGGTATCTGCTCAGCGCCGCGGTGATCATCGCCGCCCCCATCTGCCTGCTGCTGGCCTGGGGGCGCCTGCCGCTGCCAGCCTGGCTCTTTGCCGCGGTGCTGATGGCTAATGTGCTGCTTTCCGATGGCATCATGCACTCCCGCCCCCGCCTCTTACTGCCCGCAGCGGTGGTCTTGGTGCCGTGGGTGGGCAAGAAGGGGGCATCGGCAAGCGTGGGTGCCTGGGTGCTCTTCGGGGCCTGGTTTTCGGCCTATATGCTGGCCGTATTCGAGTGGGCCATCTAGCTGCGCTGGCTGACCGGGTTGCGCGACAAAATGATGGTCGCGGCGATCATGACGCCGAGCGCGGCCATCATGACGAGCCAGCCGGCGGTGGAATCGATGAGGAATTTCTCGCCCAAGACCATATAGCCCAAGCCGAAGGCGACGATGGGCTCGAAGATGGTCATGGCCGGCAGCGACTGTGCGAGCGGGCCGGCGTTGAAGGAGTATTGCTGCACGACGGTGCCGGTCAGGGCGAGGCCGATGAGGCCGTAGAACTGCCAGCTGCCCACCAGGACGCTCAGGCCCTCGTGGGTGAAGATATCCACCACGGCCTTCGATAGCAGGGCGACGAAGCCGTAGATGACGCCGCAGGCGGTGCCCAGGGCGAGCGGGCGTTGCTCTCGGAATTTATGGCCGGCCACGCCCAACGCGACCAGGGTGGCCAGGCCCAATAGCAGCGCGGGCCACCACTGGCTCCACTCTGGCCGGGGATTGCCGGCGACGGGGCGGCCGTAGACCACCATCACGCCGACCGCTACCGTGAGTGCAATGGACCAGAAGGTCTCGTGCACGGGCATGGGGCGCTTGGCATACCAGGCCGAAAGCGGCAGGGTAAACATGAGCGAGAGCACCAAAATGGGCTGGACCACCAGCAAGGTACCAAAGCCCAGGGCGACGACCTGGAGGCCGTAGGCGAGGATGGCCGCGCCGGTGCCGACCCACCACAGTGGGTTGGTCATGGCGGAGCGCATGACTGAATCGTCTGCTTCAAGGGCGATGCGGTGGCGAACGACCGTGCCCCAAGCAACCGTAAGCGCGGAGGCGAGCGCGAAGAATACGGCCAGGAAGTTGCTTAACACCCGCTCAACGCTAGTAAAAAAGTGACGGAGATGCATTTTGCTTGGCGATGCCGCCCCCGGCCCACCGCCTTGCGTGTGCACGGGGGTGGGTGTGAATAAAATAAAAGTATTGTTTCGGAATTATGATGAGGTGTAGCGCCTTGCGGGGTAGCATAGGAATTTGACTAGTGTCCGACAGGTATTTCTGTGGCGCGCCTGCGCCCAGGAGTGCCTTTTAAAACGAAAGGTGGCAACCACACCGTGGCCCTGATCGTTCAAAAATACGGCGGCTCCTCCCTCGAATCCGCAGATCGCATCCGCGCGGTAGCGGAGCGGATTGTGGCCACTAAAAAGCAGGGCAATGATGTCGTCGTGGTGTGCTCCGCTATGGGGGATACCACCGATGAGCTGCTTGACCTTGCAGCGCAAGTCAATCCCGTTCCCCCGCAACGCGAAATGGATATGCTCCTTACCGCGGGCGAGCGCATCTCGAATGCGCTCGTGGCCATGGCGGTGGAGTCCCTGGGTGCGAAGGCCCAGTCCTTTACCGGCTCCCAGGCGGGCGTGCTGACGACCGAGCGCCACGGCAATGCGCGCATCGTTGACGTCACCCCCGGCCGCCTGACCGAGGCCCTAGAGGAGGGACAGATCTGCATCGTCGCCGGATTCCAGGGTGTGAATAAGGACTCGCGCGATGTGACCACCCTGGGCCGCGGCGGGTCCGATACCACTGCGGTCGCCCTGGCCGCGGCGCTGAAGGCGGATGTGTGCGAAATCTACTCCGATGTCGATGGCGTCTATACCGCCGATCCGCGCATTGTTCCGGATGCGCAAAAGCTAGAAAAGCTCTCTTTTGAAGAGATGCTGGAAATGGCCGCCGTAGGATCCAAGATTCTGGTCCTGCGCAGCGTGGAATACGCCCGCGCTTTCAATGTTCCGTTGCGAGTTCGCTCGTCTTATTCAAATGACCCCGGCACGTTGGTGACCGGCTCGATGGAGGATATCCCCGTGGAAGAAGCAGTACTTACTGGTGTAGCAACTGATAAATCCGAGGCGAAGGTAACCGTGCTGGGCATCCCAGATCGCCCGGGCGAGGCCGCGAAGCTTTTCCGCGTCATCGCCGATGCGGAGATCAATATCGATATGGTGCTGCAAAACGTCTCCTCCCTGGAGGATGGCACCACCGACATCACCTTCACCTGCCCGCGCGCCGATGGCCCCCGCGCGATGGAGCTATTGAGCAAGCTGCAGTCTGAGGGCGGCTGGTCCAATGTGCTTTACGATGACCAGGTGGGCAAGGTCTCCCTCGTCGGCGCCGGCATGAAGTCCCACCCCGGCGTGACGGCGGACTTTACCGAGGCCCTGCGCGATGTGGGAGTGAATATGGAGCTTATTTCCACCTCCGAAATCCGCATTTCCATGCTGACGCGCGAAGCAGACTTGGAAAAGGCGGCGCGCGCCCTGCACGATAAGTTCCAGCTCGGCGGCGAGGAAGAAGCCACCGTCTATGCTGGAACCGGACGATAAACCAGAGCACTACAGAGCAGTAAAAAGGAAGACAATGACTACCGTTGCAGTCGTCGGCGCCACCGGCCAGGTCGGCCGCGTGATGCGCTCCATTTTGGAAGAACGTAATTTCCCGGCGGATAAGGTGCGCTTTTTCGCCTCCGCCCGCTCCGCAGGAACCGAGCTGGAATTCCGCGGCGAGCAGATCGAAGTGGAGGACTTGGCCGAGGTCACCGAAGAATCCGTGGCCGATGTTGATATCGCGGTATTTTCCGCGGGCGGTTCCACCTCTGAGAAGTGGGCCCCGGTCTTCGCCGCTGCGGGCGCTACCGTGGTGGATAATTCTTCGGCCTACCGCAAGGACTCGGAGGTCCCGCTCGTGGTATCTGAGGTAAACCCTGAGGAGGCGAAGAACCCGCCGAAGGGCATTATCGCCAATCCGAACTGCACCACCATGGCCGCCATGCCGGTGCTGAAGGTTCTGCACGATGCCGCCGGCCTCAACAAGCTGCACGTATCGTCCTATCAGGCGGTATCCGGTTCCGGCCTGGCGGGCGTGCAGACGCTGGCCGCGCAGGTCTACAGCGTGGGCGATCACAACGTGAACCTAGTCCACGATGGTTCTGCCCTCGATGATGAGGACCTGGGACCTTTCGTCGCGCCCATCGCTTATAACGCGCTGCCCTTTGCCGGCAACCTCGTCGATGACGGCAGCAACGAGACCAACGAAGAGCAGAAGCTGCGCAACGAATCCCGCAAGATTCTCGGCCTGCCGGACCTCAAGGTCGCCGGCACCTGCGTGCGCATCCCCGTCTTCACCGGCCACACCCTGACCATTCACGCGGAGTTCGACAAGCCCATCACCCCGGGGCAAGCAACCGAGCTTCTAAGCGATGCCCCAGGCGTGACGCTTGCCGATGTCCCCACCCCCCTCGCCGCCGCCGGCAAGGACGATTCCTTGGTCGGGCGCATCCGCCAGGATCAGACGGTAGATGACAATAAGGGCCTCGTCCTCGTCGTCTCCGGCGATAACCTGCGCAAGGGCGCTGCGCTTAATACCATTCAGATCGCAGAACTGTTGGTATAGCCGCAAGGTACCACCGCGCCGGGCAGAGCTGCGAAGCCTTGCCCGGCGCTTTGCAATATGAAAAATCGGCTCCTCGCTTCCCACCGCGGGAAGGAGGAGCCGAATTGTATTTAGTGGCGCTTAAACCTTAGTCTTCGTCTTTCTTGCCAAAGTCCAAGTCGCTGTCGACGGAAGGTACTTCCGGCTTCGTGTGCTGGACGTAGGTGACGGAAGGTGCGGGCTCTGAACGGTCGTAGTCGAGCTCATCGTCCTCTTCGAGCTCCTCGTGGATATCCTCGGCGAGGTGATCGATAAATTCCTGCGTCCCCATATTGGATGCTGCGGCTAGCATGCGCAGCTCGCGCTCATTCTTCTTGGTAAAGCGCTCGCGAGGGTCGAGCTTGCGGGCGACGAGATCGTGGGCACGCATGCGGCGATCGGATTCATCGGCAAGCATGCCGCGGTTTTTAATGCGGTTATAAACCATCACGAAAATCATCAGTAGGCCGAGGTAACCCAGGATGGGGTAGACGTTGCTGACCAGGGACTGGAAGCCGATGAAGGACAGGATGAAGCCAATGATGCAGGATGCGGCGTATACGGGGTAGAAGCGCTTCGGGTTATTGCGGGTCAGGCGCTTGCCCAGGGCGTAGAACATACCGATGGCCGTGTTAAAGACCATGCCGTAGATGACGAAGGTCATCAAGATGCCGAGAACCGGGTGGATGCCGGTAATCAGCTTCAGGACCGGCATGTCCTCGCCGTTGACGTCCTTGGCCTCGAAGAAGAGGGCGAAGACGAGCAGGGCCAGCAGGATGAGGTAGAGGAAACCACCGATGAGGCCGCCGATGCCCACGGCGCGGTTATCCAGGAAGTTACCGCCGATGACGATGGACATGGACACGGCCGTCATGACGTTCAGGCCGGTGTAGTTCAGGGCGGAAAGCCACCAGTTAGGCAGCGAGGTATTGACGTTATCGATGGCCCAGGTATTCAGGGACGCGAAGTCCACATCGGCCGTGAGGATGGTGTAGCCGGTGGCCAGCACCACGAAGACGATGATGAACGGGGTGATGGTGCCGATGACGCGGGTAACGCGGTCTACATCCATAAGGCCCACCAGCAGCACGAGGATCAGCATGACGGTGCCGCCGACCCACACGGGGATGCTGGGGAATTGCTGGTTGATATTGGAGCCACCACCGGCGAACATGACGAAGCCGATGGAAAACAGCGTAATCAGCGTGGACCAGTCCAAGATCTTGGCGGTGACTGGTGAAGCGATCTTGTTGTAGACAGCGGTGTGTTCCACCGCCTGGAAATAGGAGCCCAGCTGCAGGATGGACACGCCGGTGACCATCATGAGGGCGGCGGCGAGGGCGATGCCCCACAGGCCCCATTCACCGAAAGCTACGAAGTACTGCATGGCTTCTTGGCCCGAGGCAAAGCCTGCGCCCACCACGACGCCAATAAACGCCATGGAAATTCCGATTGCGCGTTTAATCATGAGGGGAGAAACTCTCTTACTCACACTCGCCGGGCCCGGCTTTGGGAACGCGCGGGCCCGGATCGACGGTCGATTTATCACGTGTGTGTATCTAATAGAATCACATTTCAGCCGTGACTTCACAGCTGAAATCGCGTCACTTTAGTATTTTTCTACCCCGACCTCAGGCCGCATGCGCCCGCTGCGCTGCCCTAAGTACCTGCACTTTGATAAGTATTGCGGCGAAAGTATGCGTCTAGGCGCTCGAACATTCGGGGGTATTAATTTGCGCCCTCGATGAGGTCCTTGCGGGCGCGCGCCACGCGGGAGCGGATGGTGCCAACGCGCACCCCGGCAATCTTGGCCGCTTCCTCATAGGTATAGCCCAGCACCTGGGTGAGGATGAGGGCTTCGCGGCGGTCGGCTGGCAGGGCATCGATAAGCGCACGGGCATCGATCCAATCGCTCCAGGAACCGGAATTTTCCGCGGCGGAGCTCATGGCGTCCTCGTATTGCGTGGCGGATTTGCGGGGCCGGGCCATATCGTGGCGGATATTATCCACCCACACGCGCCGGGCCAGCGAGAGCAGCCACGTGCGCGCGGAAGAGCGGGCGGCAAAGCGCGGCAAGGCACCGATGACGCGCAGGTAGGTCTCTTGGGTGAGGTCGTCGGCGATTTCGGGGCCGCCCAGGTGGGCGAGCAGGCGCCAGACGTCATCCTGGGTGGCCTTGATGAACTCCGTAAGCGCTGCTCGGTCGCCGCGCCCAGCCCGGAGGGCGAGCTCGGTGACGCGGGCGTCGTCTGCTGCGGAGTGGTGGGTCACCTGAATGAATCTACCAGTAGCTCCTGGATTTCTTATCCAAGGTTGCGGTGGCTGGGGCACGAGCAATCAACACATGCGCGCGCAAAGTAGCGCGGCGCCGTTAAACGTAGTAAACTATGGGTTGTCCGTGATTGATAATTGACCCCAAATTATCGACTGATTGCCAGGAGGCAAAGACATACCATGACTAATTCCACTGCTGATGACATCCTGAACAAGGGACAGCGTCCCGCAGGTAAGGGCACTACGACCCGCCCGTCCGGCCAGCCCGTGCCGTCCGAGAACACGTCCGTGACCGCCGGCCCCCAGGGCCCAGTTGCGCTCAACGATATTCACCTCATTGAAAAGCTCGCCCACTTCAACCGCGAGCGCGTGCCCG
Source organism: Corynebacterium accolens (assembly GCF_023520795.1). Lineage (NCBI taxonomy): Bacteria > Bacillati > Actinomycetota > Actinomycetes > Mycobacteriales > Corynebacteriaceae > Corynebacterium > Corynebacterium accolens. The sequence goes on from NZ_CP046605.1 coordinate 218,095, forward strand.
AGCGTACCCCGCACGCCAAGGGCCACGGCGCCTACGGTGAGCTGCACATCACCGAAGACGTGTCCGCCTACACCAAGGCCAAGGTCTTCCAGAAGGGCACCGTCACCCCGATGATGGGCCGTTTTTCCACCGTCGCCGGCGAGCAGGGCTCCCCGGATACCTGGCGCGACGTGCACGGCTTTGCCCTGCGCTTCTACACCGAAGACGGCAACTTCGACATCGTGGGCAATAACACCCCGGTATTCTTCCTGCGCGATGGCATGAAGTTCCCGGACTTCATCCACTCCCAAAAGCGTCTGGGTGCTAATGGCCTGCGCGATGCCGATATGCAGTGGGATTTCTGGACCCGCAACCCGGAATCCGCCCACCAGGTGACCTACCTGATGGGTGACCGCGGCACCCCGAAGACCACCCGCCACCAAAACGGCTACGGGTCCCACACCTTCCAGTGGGTCAACGAAGACGGCGAGGCCTTCTGGGTGAAGTACCACTTCATCTCCCGCCAGGGCGTAGAGAACTTCACCGATGAAGAGGCCACCGTGGAAGCCGGTAAGAACCCGGATAGCCACCGCGCGGACCTCTACAACGCCATCGAAGAGGGCAACTACCCCATCTGGGACGTCAAGGTGCAGATCATGCCGCTTGCTGAGGCTGAAGACTACCGCTTCAACCCCTTCGATCTGACCAAGGTCTGGTCCAAGAAGGATTACCCATTGCACGATGTGGGCTACTTCGAGCTCAACCGCAACCCGCGCAATTTCTTTGCCCAGATTGAGCAGGTTGCACTCGATCCCTCCAATATCGTGCCGGGCGTTGGCCTGTCCCCGGATAAGATGCTCCAGGCCCGCGTCTTTGCCTACGCGGATCAGCAGCGCTACCGCATCGGGCCGAATTACAAGCAGCTGCCGGTCAACCAGCCGCGCAATGCGGCGAAGGTCAATACCTACGAGCACGAGGGCCCGATGCAGTATTTCTACAATGCTCCAGAGGATCCGGTGTACTCGCCCAACCGCCATGCGAAGGGCGCGGGCGTGCTTGACGATGCCTCCGTAAACAACCGCGAGGACCTCGAGACCACCACTGCGGCAGACTTCTATGTGAACCCGGACCCCCACGGCCAGGACTTGGTCCGCGCGCCGTACGTGCGCCACGCGGAAGACGATGACTTCGTCCAAGCTCGCGACCTGTACGAAAACGTCTACGACGACGCCGCCAAGGAGCGCCTGGTCACCAATATCACCAACGCGATGGCCGGCGTCTCCGAAGAAACCGAAGAGCGCGTGTACCAGTACTGGACCAACGTCCACCCGGACTTGGGTCAGCGCGTGCGCGAGGTCTTCGCTGAAAAGAAGTAGCCCGCCGCTGCGGTTGTACTGCTTCTTAGGTGCATAAAACACAAGGCCGCCTTCGACCATCTGCTGTGAGCTGGGGCAGTTGGTCGGAGGCGGCTTTTGTGGTTTTTCTACGCTGGGCTAGTTGCAGCGGCGCATATCGTCTGCAACGAATTGAGGCGCGCCCTGGTTAAGCCATTTATCCACGTCATAGCACGGCTCGCTCATCCCCGAGGTGGCTTGGCCAATTGGGCGGATGACCGTCCATGTGTCATCGACAAAGTGGGCCCATACGAGCCAATCTGTTTGGTTTTGACCAAAGTGTGCCCAAGTGCCATCGCAATCGAGCACCACAATATTGCTCATATCGGGGGCTAGGGGAGCAAAGGATGCTGGTGAGCAATCGCCCTTTGCTTGCTTGGCAGTAGTGGTGACCGTGACCTCTTGCGGGGTGGGCTGCTGCGCGTGCGTCTGTGCGGGCGAGGTTGCTGGGGCATCGGATGTAGTAGCCGTCGTCTCCTCCGCGGAGCTTGAGCTCGAGCTGGAGCTGGATTGCGCCACGGCATCAGAAAACTGGGGCTCACTGGGGTTGGCGGAGTTATCGGCATCATCGGCGCGGGACACCAGTGCCATGCTCAGCGGAAACGCGGCCGCGCAGGCTAGCGTGCGGGAGAGAACGGATTTTCGGGGGATAGGCATGTCTTAATAGTAGATTCTCTTTGTTATGCGCGGGGATCGGCGCGCCTGCAGAAAGGGAATGACCTGCAGCGATAGGTTACTAGCATGACCAAAAGCCTTGCCTCGACCGCGTCTACTGCGTCCGCGAGTTCCTCGCGGTGGCGCACGCTCTTATTGCTCGTATTGCTCGCCGTACCACTTATCGTTGGTACCGCAGTGGCGACCTGGTCGCAGTGGGAGCCGGCGCACGCGTGGTCGAGCGCCGCGCAGCCTTATGGCGCACCGCAGGCGAATTCGGCATCGCCAGAGCTCAAGGAAGCTGCCGAGGCCGCCAGCCGCGCCCAGGCGCAGGCCAGCATCTTGAAATCCGGGGCGGACCGGTTGAACAAGGGCACCAGCGAGCTGGATAAGGGCGCGGGCGAGCTAGGAGAGGGCGTCGAAAAGCTCGCTGGCGGTTCGCAAGAGCTGGTGGCGGGGCTGAACCAGCTGCAGTCGGGGACGAATACCCTCGGCGGAGGGGCGACGGAGCTGGCCAATACCGTTGGCGGGGCCGTCGACCAGGTCGTGGGCCTGGGAGCCGTCCAAGGCCAAATCCTGGAGGCCATCGATGGCACGGTGCGCGATTTGGAGGGAAATGATTCCAAGGAAGCGAAGCAAGTGCGCTCGCAACTGGGGGATCTGCGCAAGCAGGTGGAAAATTTCCGCCTCGATGAATCCCTGACCGGGGAGTTGAAGAAGCTCAAGGATGGCTCGCGCGATCTCTCCAATCAGCTGGCGGTAAATGGCTATGCCTACCACGATGGCATCAACCAGGCCGTGGCTGGCGCGCAGCAGCTCAACCAGTCCATCGCGGAGCTTAATAGCCGCGTGGATGAGGCACTCGATGGGGTGGGCAAGCTTGACGATGGCGCCGGCAAGCTCACCGGCATGGCAGAACAAAACCAATCGAACCTGGGCGAGGTGCAGCGCTCGTTGCCTCCCGCGCACGTGGCGGCGGGCGAGGATGCGCGCCAGCTGAGCCCGGTCATCGCCATGCTCATTTCCGCGCTCGTCTTGCTGGCCGGATCCGCCGCCGGTGTGGCGTGGAAACTGGGATTCCGCCCGTGGCTGATGGTCCTCGGCGGATCGCTGGCAGCGGTGGCCATCGGGGAGATCCTGCTTTACGTCCTATCCATCGGCCTTACCCCCATCGCCGCCGTGGCCGCCGGCGGGGCGCTCTTCCTGGGTGCCCTGTCCTCCGCGCTTATCGTGCGCGGCCTGCTCGAACTGTGCGGCATGACCGTGGGGTCCATCCTCGCTGCGCTCTTTGGCATTGGGCAGACCGCGTTGGTGGGCTGGCTGTGGAAATCCGCGGCCATCGCCGGGGTGGACAAGGTATGGCAGGTAGTGGCCAACCTTTTGCCGCTGAACTGGACGACGGCCGCCGTGACCGTGGCTGGCAACGACGGGGAGGCCGTGGTGCTGTGGACGGGCCTTGGCGTCTTGGGCGCTATCACTCTGGTGGGCCTGAGTGCAGTGAAATGGCTCGTTCCTGTCAAAAAGAGTCAAAAATCCGGCGCTAAAGTATGAAAATTTATACTTAAATAGACAAAAGCTTGTATAAAGCTGGCAATATTTGCCAGCGCTATGGCTGGAATACGATAAGTGTTATTCTTACTAGTGCTCACACCGCCTACTTAGGGGGTAGGCGAGCGGCTTGCGCCGTTGTGAGTGATAGGGAATAGGGACGACGCGGTGCTGTAGGGGCGCCGCGTCGTTTCCCGTTTTTTACCCAAAGCTATATATCCACGGTGGGTGAGGGTTGTTTTATGCGCCCACCGGCAGGAATGTGCGCTACCACACAGTAATGTTTAACATTAGCCATACGTCTTTTGGCTAATGGCGTGCGCCATACGGGCGCCAGTGACATTTAAAGGAGCGCAATGCAGACCTCCCTCGGGCTGACCCTGATGGGACTGGCCATCATCTTTGTAACGGTGGGCATCCTCATCCGCGGCCGCGTTAATCCCATCATTCCCATGACCTTGGTACCCGTCATCGGCGCTGTGATAGCCGGTTTCGGCATAGAAGATATCGCGGATTTCTTTGGCGAAGGCTTAAGCTCTGTCATCAACGTCGTGGTGATGTTCATCTTCGCCATTATCTTCTTCGGCATCCTGCAGGATGTGGGCCTTTTTACCCCTGTAATCCGCAGCCTTATCAAGGCGACACGCGGCAATGTCATGGCCGTGACCATAGGTACGGCAGCGATCGGCATCGTGGCGCACCTCGATGGATCGGGTTCCACGACCTTCCTTATTACGATTCCCGCATTGCTGCCGCTGTACCGGGCGCTGCACATGTCGCGCTACGTCCTGATTACCATCGTGGCCCTGGCCGCTTCAGTGATGAATATGGTCCCGTGGGGCGGGCCGCTGGGGCGCGCCGGTGCGGTGGTTGAGCAAGACCCCAACGATATCTGGCTGCACCTATTGCCCATCCAGGGTGTGGCGGTGGTCCTCATCTTCGCCATCGCCGCCCTATTGGGGTGGCGCGAAAAGCGCCGCTTGGCCAAGCTGCAGGAAAGCGGCGAGATTAAGGGTGCCATTTCAGTGGACGTGAATTCGTTGGCGGATGATTTTTCCGCCAAGCAGGCCGAAGAACAGCAGAAACTTGGGTTCAGGTACCGGAAAGCCCGGTGGGTGACCATCGCGAATATCGTCGTCGCCTTGGCCGTGCTCGCCGCCCTGCTTTCGGGCTTGTTGCCACCAGCGCCCGCATTCCTCATTGCTACCACCATTGCCTTGGTGGTCAACTTTGACGGCGCGATGGAGCAGGGCGACGCCTTGCGGCGCCACGCCCCCAACGCCTTGTCCATGGCCGGAGTGATCATCGCGGCCGCGATGTTCTTGGGCGTGCTCAATGAGACCAAGATGCTAGAAGAAATCGCGCTGAGCCTGGTGAATATCCTGCCGGAAAGCGTGGCGCCGTATTTGCACGTCATCGTGGGATTCTTTGGGGTTCCGCTGGATCTGTTGACCTCCACGGATGCGTACTACTTCTCGGTACTGCCCATTGTCCAGGGCACGGTGGAGTCCTTCGGCGTCAGCGGTATGGGCGCTGCGAGCGCACTTATCATCGGCAACGTGGTGGGAACCTTCGTCTCCCCATTTTCGCCGGCGCTGTGGTTGGCGTTGGGACTGGCGGACGGTCAGATGGGCAAGTACCTCAAGATAGCCTTCCCCATCGCATGGGTATTTTCCATCTTCCTCGTTGCCATCGCATTCTTTACCGGAATGCTGACCTAAGTAGCGGGCCCTGGAATCCAAGGGCCCTGTAGGCATGGAAAAAGCCCGCAGTTTCCTGCGGGCTACTGTCGGGATAACAGGATTTGAACCTGCGACCTCTTCGTCCCGAACGAAGCGCGCTACCAACCTGCGCCATATCCCGGTCACTGCTTAAAAGCAGTACTGAGATACTTTAACGCACGGTGAATGAGATCGGCAAAACGGCAGGTCTAGTCCACCTCAGTGATCCTCAGCAGGGTGGCCGAGGGGCGGCAGAATAAACGCACAGGGGCGAATTTGGACGTGCCCAAGCCATTGGAGACGTGCATCTTCATCGGGCCGAAATCGTGCAGGCCCTGTGCGCGCGGGCGGTCGATGCCACAGTTGGTCACGATGGCGCGCGACCCAGGCAGGCACACCTGCCCACCGTGGGTATGGCCGGAGAGGGAAAGCTGATACCCATCGGCGGCGAATTTTTCGAGCACTCGCGGCTCGGGGGCGTGGAGGAGCGCGAGCGAGAGATCGGCATCCTCGTGCGGCGGGCCGGCGACTTCGGAATAATCGTCCAAGTCGTGGTGCGGATCATCCACACCAGCTACGGCGAGGCGGACATTGCCCACCTTGAACTCGTGGCGGGCTTGGTTGCCGTCGTACCAGCCGTGCTCCACGAAGGCCGCGCGCATGCCGCGCCAGGGCAGGTCAACGTAGGAAGGCTCGCGCTTTTTACCCAGCAGGTATTTGAAGGGGTTGACCGGGCGGGGTGCCCAATAATCATTGGTGCCGAATACGAAGACGCCGGGCCGGGCAAGCAGCGGGCCGAGCGCGCGCAGGGTATCGGGCACGGCCTGTTTATCGGAAAGATTATCGCCGGTATTGACCACGAGGTCTGGATCCAGCGCATCGAGGGCAGAGACCCAATCGATCTTGGTCTGTTGCCCCGGGATCATGTGCAGGTCAGAAATATGCAGCAGGCGGAACTCTTCTTCGCCGCGCAGGGTGCCTTTGGGCAGGAGCGGAAGAGTATATTCCTTGAGCTCGAATTTGTTGAGCTCGCTAAAGCCCCAAGCAGCAACACCTAGGCCGGCGGCGACGCCGCCAAGAATCCGTTGAAGTTTCACAGCTTCTACACTACCTGCCTTAAATGGACGTATATTGAAAGGCATGAGCGAGCTAAAAGATACTATCCGAGCAGATCTGAAAACGTCGATGAAGGCCAAGGAAAAGCAGCGCACCAGCGCCATTCGCGCGCTGCTCGCGGCAATCCAGGCCGAGGAAACTACCGGCTCCCGCCACGAGCTGGAGGATGAAGACATCCTCAAGGTCATCGCGCGCGAGATTAAAAAGCGCCGCGAGTCCGCGGAGGTCTATGAAGAAAACGGCCGCCCGGAATTGGCAGAGGCTGAGCTTGTCGATGTCCCCTTTTTCGAGGCCTACCAGCCGCGCCAGCTCGATGACGCGGAGCTTAAGGCCTTGGTAGAAGAGGCAATTGCTGAGGTAGAAAAGGAAAACGGTGAAGCACCCACCATGAAGCAGATGGGTGCGGTTATGAAGGTGGCCAACGCAAAAGCCGCCGGCCAGGCCGACGGCAAGCGCCTTTCCGCAGAGGTAAAAGGCCAGCTTAATTAAGCTTTAGCGGCCGAGGAGGCTGCGGATATCGTTGCGGAAGTTATCGATATCTTCTTGGCGGATTCCAAAGTCCTCAGGACTGAGGTTGAAATCGCCGGCACCATGTCCTCCCTCGTTGCTCACACCGGTAGTGTTCGCGCTGCCGGTGTTATTTTGTGCGCCGGTGGCATTCGCACTGCCGACGCCGCTGGAGGGGGATTGGGTGGCAGGGGAGCCATCGGAAAGCTGCAGCGTAATCTCCGCACCTTCCTTCTTGCCGTCCTTGCCGGTAATCGCGCGCACCACGCGGCCGTAGGGGACGTCCCCGCCGACGACGCGCGAGGTCTTTACCACGTAGCCGCGGGCCTCAAGGGCGCTGCGGGCCTGGGACTCGCTTTGCCCACGCACGCTATCGAGCAGCTTATCCCCGGTGGTGCCGTCATCGTATTTCTTATTGTAATTGGGCAGCCCGCTCTGGGTAGCCCGCGGCAGCTGCGAAGCCATGGTGAAAAATGTCTGCGCGGGCTCCAAACCACCAAAGAGGTTGCCGGCGCCGGTGCACTGGCGCACGGGTGAGGTACACAGCGGCTGGGTATCGGTGCCGTCGTTATAAATATAAGGAGCGGCGGCGAGCCCGTCGTTGAATCCCAAAAAAGCCGAGGACTGGTTGGACTCGGTGGTGCCGGTCTTGGCGGCGATGGGGGAGCTAAAACCGGCGGCCTGGGCGGCGTCCTTGGCGGTGCCCTGCGTGGCATCTTCAGACAGCGCATTGGACAGGGCGTGGGCCACGTCTTGGTCTACTGCCTGCTCGCACGGGGTTTCCTTGAGGTAGACCTCGTTGCCGTTTTTATCCAGGACCTTGTCAATGGGGTTGGGCTCGCACCACCGGCCATTGGAGGCAATGGTGGCGCCCACATTGGATAGCTCCAGCGGATTGACCGGGGTGGGGCCCAGGGTAAAGGAACCGGAATTGGCGTCCTTCGTGCGCTGAGCAATGGAGGTGTCCTTATCAAAGGTGCCCTTGTCGCCGTAGGAGCGCAGGCCAAGGCGCACCGCCATATCCACGATGGGCGCCACGCCAACCTGCTCGGTGAGCTTGATAAACGGCGTATTGGGCGAGTGTGCCAGCGCCTCTTGCAGCGACATTGTGGCCTTATAATTGCCCGCGTTCTCCACGCAGTAGCGGTTGGCGGGGCAGTTATCGGCGCCGCCGTGGCCAAGGCCTTCGGCCTCGTAGCGGGTGGGCACATCCACCGTATTTTTAATGCCGTAGCCAGCCTCGATGGCGGCCGCGGCGGTAAAGGTCTTAAAGACGGAGCCGGCACCATTGCCCACCAAGGAGTTGGGCTGGGGCAGGAGGGTCTCATTATTGTCCTGGTCCAGCCCGTACGCGCGGGAGGAGACCATGGCCAAGACCTTGCGGTCCGACGTGCCCGGCTCAATAACGTCCATGACCTCGGCCACACCCTGGGCATCCGGGTTGGTATGCGATTGCACCGCGGATAGCGCCGTATCCTGCACCTGCGGATCCAGCGTGGTCTTTACGGTGTATCCACCGTGGGCGAGCTGGTCTTGGTCGATGCCCTTTTCTTCGAGGTACTGTAGCACAAAGTCGCAGAAAAAGCCGCGATCACCTGCGCCGATGCAGCCATTGTCCAGGGTATTGGGCTGCTTGCCGACGCCCAATTCTTCCCCCTTATACTCATCCGCTTCCGCCTGCTCCAGGTAGCCGTTATCCACCATGGATTGGAGCACGACGTTGCGGCGGTCAAGCACCTCTTCCTCATTGGTAAAGGGGTTGAGGCGCTCCGAGGACTGCACCATGCCCGCGAGCATCGCCGCCTGCGGCACCGTGAGGTCCGCGGCATGGCTATCAAAGTAGGTCCGCGCGGCGGCCTCCACGCCGTAGGCATGGTTACCAAAGGAGACCAGGTTGAGGTAATTGGTGAGGATTTCCTTCTTATCCAATTCCTCATTCATCTGGGTTGCCATGCGCATTTCGCGCAGCTTGCGGGTGGCGGACTGCTCGGTCGCCGCGGCCCGTTCTTCATCGGTCTGCGCGGAGACCAGCAGGAGGTAGTTCTTGACGTACTGCTGGTCAATGGTGGACGCACCCTGGGAGACCCCGCCGGAGGTGAGGTTGGTCCACAGGGCGCGGAAATTGCCTTGGAGATCGACGCCGCCGTGTTCGTAGAAGCGCTCATCCTCAATGGAGACGATGGCGTTTTTCATCGCGTCCGAAATCTCATCGCCACTTACGGGGTGGCGGCGTTGACTATAGACATAGGCCATATCTTTGCCCGAGGCGTCTTGCACCGTGGTGACGCCGGGGATATTGCCCGCTGTTAAGTCTTGCAGGTCCGATTGCATGGTCTGGTTGGTGCGGGCGATCGCCACGCCGGAAATGCCCGCAAAGGGGGCGAGCGCGAGCGCGATGAGCGCGGCTACCAAGACCGTGGACAGGGCTATCTTGGACAAAGATTTGAAGACAGTCACCCCCAATACCCTACGTGGTCTGCCTGGCAATGGGGAAGGTGACCTGCACCCCCTAAAGTGTGACCTCGTAGACAATTCCGCGTTCTAGTGAATAGACTCAGGCCTCGGTACATAGTATTCCGTCTGGGAAGGAGAACACTCACCCATGACCGTTCGAGTGAAGACTGCGGGAATGTCCAATACAGCCCGAAATCCCGAGCGTGGTGAGTGGGTCACTCAAGCAAAGTGCCGCAATGAGGACCCGGATGCATTATTCGTGCGCGGCGCTGAACAGCGCAAAGCCGCCGTCATTTGCCGCCACTGCCCGGTATTAACGGAATGCCGGGCGGATGCCCTTGATAACCGTGTGGAATTTGGCGTGTGGGGCGGGTTGACCGAGCGCCAGCGCCGCGCGCTGCTGCGCAAGAACCCCCACATCACAGACTGGGCCAATTACCTGGCTAAGGGCGGCGAACTCGTCGGCATTTAAGGCGTTCAGAGGGGTAATTGCCCGCCCGCCAGCGGTGACGCTCCGGAATAGGGGCGGCATAAGTCGTATTAAATCGCTAGAATGAAACCCATGACTAAATGGGAATACGCAACCGCACCAGTACTGACCCACGCCACCAAGCAGATTCTTGACTCTTGGGGCGAAGACGGATGGGAATTGGTCTCCATCACCCCTGGCCCGAACCCGGAGAACGTGGTGGCCTACTTCAAGCGCGAGGTGGCAGAGTAAATGAGCTTTTCCGCTCGCTTGAAAGAGCTAGGGGTGGAACTGCCGGGCGTCGCTAAGCCGCTGGCTTCTTATGTGCCAGCGCTGCGCGTGGGCAATCAGGTATGGACTTCTGGCCAGCTTCCCCTGGTGGAAGGCTCCTTGCCGGTGACCGGCAAGGTGGGCGCTGAGGTCACCACGGAACAGGCCCAAGAACAGGCCCGCACCGCCGTGCTCAATGCCTTGGCCGCTGTCGATGCAGAGATCGGGCTGGACAATATCTCCCGCGTGATCAAGCTCGTTGGCTTCGTGGCGTCGGATCCCGGCTACGAGGATCAGCCAGCGGTGGTCAACGGGGCATCGGATTTCATTGGGGAGGTATTCGGCGAAGCTGGCACGCACGCTCGTTCTGCAGTCGGCGTTGCGGCCTTGCCAAAGAACGCCCCGGTGGAGATCGAATTGATCGTAGAGATCGCTGAGTGATCGGATAGGCTGGTAGGCATGGAGCACCCCGCATATAGTCAATTGCGTCCCGTAAGCCAATCCGTTGGCGTAGTTCTTTGTGATAATCCCAGCTATACCGCCCTCGAGGGCACGAATACCTGGATTATTAGTGCCGCTGAAGACTCCCGGTCGATCGTCGTAGATCCGGGGCCGGAGGATGAAGGCCACCTCAACGTTGTGCATCGTCATGCTGGTGAGGTGGCTTTAATTCTGCTTACCCACCGCCACGATGATCACGCTTCGGGCGCGCAGCGGCTCCGGCAGATGACTGGCGCGCCCATCCGCGCCTTCGATCCCAGCTATTGCAATGGCGCGGAGGCGTTACAGAAGGGTGAGATCCTGACTTTGGAGGGCATCACCCCGCAGCTGGAGGTCCTGCACACGCCGGGCCACACCGCGGACTCCACGTCCTTCTTCGTGTGGAGCGGGGAGGTGGAAAATTCCCGGCTAGAAGGCATTATCACCGGCGATACCATCGCGGGGCGTCACACCGTTTTGCTTTCTGAAACCGACGGCGATTTGGCCGATTACCTGCATGCTCTGGACGTGTTGGAATCCCGCGGCAAGGATGTTCCGCTCTTCCCGGGCCATGGTCCGGATTTGGAGGATACCTCGCAGGTGGCGCGCAAATACATTGACCGCCGTCACTACCGCCTGGATCAGATCCGGGAAATCCGCTCCCGGCTGGGCGATGACGTGGATCTGACCACCCTGGTCAATGAAATGTATGACGATGTGGATCCGGTGCTGCGCCATGCCGCAGAGCAGTCCACGCGCACCGCGTTGAAGTACCTCGACGGCACCGGCACCGGTTCCGGTACCGATAACTAACGCGCGTCGCGGCAGGCAGCCGACTAAAACGCTTATTCCCTCCGCCCCTAGTGCTTGTGCACGGGGGACGGAGGGAATTTTTTAGCGCGCGCGGCGGGCGAGGTGCTCGGTATCGACGATGAGCACGGACTTGCCCTCGAGGCGAATCCAGCCGCGGTGGGCGAAGGTAGCCAGGGCCTTGTTGACGGTCTCGCGGGAAGCGCCGACCAGCTGGGCAATCTCTTCCTGGGTGAGATCGTGGTTGACGCGCAGCGCGCTGCCTTCCTGGACGCCGAAGCGGTTAGCCAGTTGCAGCAGGGTCTTGGCAACGCGGCCGGGCACATCGGTGAAGATGAGGTCCGCCAGGTTGGCGTTGGTGCGGCGCAGGCGGCGGGCCAGCACGCGCAGCAGCTGCTGGGCGATGGCGGGGTGATCGCTAACCCACTTATCCAGTAGCTCGGAGTTCATGGTGGCGGCCTGGACCTCAGTCACGCAGACGGCGGACGAGGTGCGTGGGCCTGGATCGAAGATGGAGAGCTCGCCGAACATATCGGACGGGCCCATCACGGTCAGGAGGTTTTCGCGGCCATCCGGGGCGTGGCGGGCGAGCTTAATCTTGCCGGAGGTGATGATATACAAACGGTCACCGGGCTCGCCTTCATCGAAGATGGTGGTACCGCGCGGGAAGCGCACTGTCTCCATCTGCTCGAGAAGATTCTGCACTGCTACGGGATCAACGCCTTGGAAGATTCCGGCGCGGGAGAGGGTGTCCTGTACGCCTTCCACGTTTTACTCCTTGGATGTCGACTGCGATAAGTCACTAAAGTGCTTGGGCCACATCCTTTTGCGGGCTCCAGGGAGGCACGCTAATGCGGAACAAGCGGGGTCAATTTTTTAGCGTACCCCATTTTACAGTGCAGTTCGTCACTTTTGGGCACTGCCCTAGTTTCGTTCACATAACAGAAATGGGATCACTTACGCCCCTAGCGTTACAGCCTGCGCGTTTTCTGCTAATCCGCGAAGACAATCGCTTCCAGTTTTTCCATGAGGAGGGCAAAAAGGGCGATGCCAAGCGGAACGAAAATAACAAGTGAAATCATGTATTCCCATCCTACTAAGCTTGGCGGCATGAGTTCATCACTGCCGGCCACCGCGGCCCCGAGCAAGAGAGCGCCCGTCATTAATGAACGATTGGCGCATGAACACCCCGATGCGCGGTGCGAGCTCGATTTTGATTCGCCCCTCCAGCTTTTGGTGGCCACGGTGCTTTCCGCACAGTGCACGGACGCGCGCGTGAACTCGGTAACCCCTGAGCTGTTTCGCACCTATCCCACCGCGGCCGATTATGCGGCGGCTAGGCGGGAAGATTTGGAGGCGATCCTGCGGCCGCTGGGGTTTCAGCGGGCGAAGGCGGGGCACCTCATGGGCATCGGCGAGCGCCTCGTTTCTGAATTCGACGGTGAGGTGCCACAGACCGTAAAGGAATTGACCTCCCTGCCTGGGGTGGGCCGCAAGACGGCGCTGGTGGTGCTGGGCGATGCCTTCGGGATTCCCGGCCTTACCGTGGATACGCACTTTAGTCGCCTGATGCAGCGCCTGGAGCTGACGGGGGAGAAGACGCCGGTGAAGATAGAAAGGGACATCGCCAAGCTCATTGCAGAGGCCGAGTGGACGATGTTTTCCCACCGCGTCATTTTTCACGGCCGGCGGGTCTGCCATGCCCGGAACCCGGAGTGTGGGAATTGCGTGGTGCGGGATCTGTGCCCGGCTGCATTAAGCTAGCGGTATGAAAAAATACGTCTTCGGCACCGTCATTGCGGCCATTGTCATCGCTGTCCTCGTGGTGGTGGGGGTCATGCAGCTGCGTGGGGATGACACCGGCGCGGGTGAATCGGCGCAGGCCCCTGGCATGGAATCGGGCACGGCGGGCGACCAGGACGTGGCCGAGCGCCCAGATTGCCCCGCGGGGCCCATCGCCGGGGTGGATCTGGAATGCCTGGGCGGCGATGATGCCGGTGAGGGGGACAAGGCGGATGAGGGAATTACCATTGCCAACGTGTGGGCGTGGTGGTGCGAGCCGTGCCGCGCGGAATTGCCCTACTTGGACGAGGTGGCAGAATCCCACCCGGACTGGAAGGTCATTGGGGTGCACGCGGATAAAAACGCCGCCAACGGGGCCGCGTTCCTCAATGACGTGGGGGTAGACCTGCCGAGCTTCCAGGATCCGGATAATAGCTTCGCGGGCACGCTGGGCCTGCCGGGCGTGGTTCCCGTGACAGTGATCCTCCGCGATGGCGAAGTGATAAAGCAGGCGGCCCAGCCGTTTACCTCTGCGGACGAGATTGAAAAGACGGTCAAGGAGGCGCTTGCCGGATGAGTAAAGTATGGCCCGAATACACACCCGAGTGGATAAAACCCGCGCTGGGCGTCGATACGAGTCAGGTGCAAGAGCTCATTGGTAAGCGGCAGGCCTCGCAGCTCAATGGCTCCGAGGAAGAGGTGCCAACCAAGCGGGAAGCCGCGGTGCTGATGCTACTGAGCGGAAACAGCGTGGAGGATGGCGAAATTTTGCTCACGCACCGCTCGCCGTCGATGCGCTCGCACTCCGGCCAGATTGCCTTCCCGGGCGGCCGGCGGGATCCGGGCGATACGTCGCTGGTTGATACCGCGCTGCGGGAGGCATGGGAGGAAACCGACCTGCAGCGCCATACGGTCACGCCCTTAGAACAGTGGGAACAGCTGCACATTCGCGCCACGGGCAATCCGGTCAGCCCGATTTTGGCCCATTGGAAGCAGCCGGGCGAGGTCTATCCCGCAAGCCCGGCGGAGACCGATGATGTGTTCTTCGTCCCGATTAGGGAGCTCATTGACCCCCGTAACCGCCTGCTGGTGGGCTTCAAGCAATGGCAAGGCCCGGCGTTTTATGCCAATGATTACGTGATTTGGGGGTTTACTGCCGGGGTGCTGGCAGCATTATTGGAGCATTCTGGGTGGAGCGTACCGTGGGATAACAATTCGGTCATAGACCTGCGTGACACCCTCAAAAAGTCCCGCAATAATGAGAAGATGTCCTAATTGCCCGCGCGCTTGAGGCGCCGGGAGACGCACGAGATTTCGATAGAGAAAGAACCAAAGCCATGACTGCTGCGCTCATTGTTGACGGCCTGATTGTGCTTGCCGTGTTAGCAGCATTGCTCAGTGGTTGGCGCAATGGTGCGCTCGCCGCGGTGCTCTCCGCCATCGGCGTGGGCGCGGGCCTCGTGGTGGGCATCGCCGTAGCCCCCAGCGTATTGCGCACAGTGGACGAGCCTTCGCTGCGCCTGCTCCTGCTCGTGGGCATCCTGGTTTTGCTGGTGGGCATCGGGCAGATCATCGGTTCTTCCTTGGGCACCAGCGTGCGCGATCGCATGAAGGCGCGCAGCACCCAACGAATAGATTCGCTCTTCGGCGCGGTCTTTCAGTCCTTCATCGCGCTCATTGTCATCTGGATGATTTCCATTCCCGTGGCCACCAATCTGGGCGGTTCTGCGGGGCAGGGTCTGCGCGATTCCCGCATCCTGAGCAACCTCAATGCGGCCGCCCCGCCGCGCCTGGCTTCCCTTCCCAATGGCGTGGCGGCGTTGCTCAATGAATCGGGCCTTCCGCCCCTGGTTTCGCCGTGGGAGAAGTCCATCAGCGGCGAGGATGTTGAGGACCCGGCCCCAGACGTGCAGGACCCGGAGCTGGTGCGCAGCATTCGCCCGTCCATCATTCACGTGCTTGGCGATGCCGAAGAGTGCTCCCGCCGCCTCATGGGTTCCGGTTTCGTGGTGGACAATGACTATGTGGTCACCAATGCCCACGTGGTGGCCGGCACCCAAACGGTGAGGCTGGATACAAAGCTCGGGCTGAAAGACGCCACGGTGGTCTACTACAACCCAGAGGTCGATATCGCCGTCTTGCACGCGCCGGATTTGGGCATCCAGCCCCTGCCGTGGGCGCAGCAGCCGGCCCAGACCGGCGACGATGCCATCGTCATGGGCTTCCCGCACTCCGGCCCCTTTAATGCGGAAATGGCCCGCGTGCGCGATCGCATCACCATCGCCGGGCCAGATATCTACTCCCAAGGCCGGGTAGAGCGCGATTCCTATACGGTGCGCGGCAATATCCAACAGGGCAATTCCGGCGGCCCGCTGGTCAATACCGCGGGCGAGGTCTTGGGCGTTATCTTCGGCGCCTCAGTAGATGATTCTGAGACCGGATACGCGCTGACCGCAGACGAGGTCATCGGCCACATTGGGGATGTCACCCAATTGCAGCGCCCGGTAGAAACCGGCGAGTGCGTGGCGCACTAGCTTTCGTATTAGATCCGCGTGGGGAATGTCTCCCCACGCGCCCTACGCGTCGAGCCATCGGCGCAGCTCGTCGACGAACTCCTCGGGGGCCTCGAGGAAGGGCAGGTTCTTGGCCCCTGGGATCGAGGTGGCGCTAAATCCCGCGCGGGCGCGCAGGGCCGCCCGCTGGATGACGGGGTTCCACAATCGCTGTTGGGCGTGGATGAAAAGGACGGGGCGCTTGACGGCTAATTCGGACCAGTTCAAGGGCACCACGGCGGTGCGCATCCGGTGATTCCACAGGATCCCGCGGCGCACCTTGCCAATCTGGGAGGCGCGCAGGCGCAGGGCAAGGATGGACTCTAGGGTGGCATCGGCAAGCGCGGGCCCCGTATCCAAACTGAGCTCCTTGCGGTAGGCTCGGGGGCTAAGCAGCAGGGTATTCGCGCGGGTGACCTTTGGTAGGTGGCAGAGCAGGGAACGCAGGATCATCCACCCAAAGTCCCAGGGGCGCGCGGCGATGGCGCGGCGGATATCAACCGGGTGCGCGGCCGAGACCGACACCAAGCCGCGGACGCGATTGGGGCGCTCGGCGGCCAGGCACCAGGCCACCGCGCCACCGGTATCGGCGCCGACGATATAGGCATCCTCGTGGCCCAAGGCCTGGATGAGGCCATCCAGATCTCCGACCAAGGTGCGGATATCCTGGCCGGGATCGATGGGCGGCTTATCGGACATGCCAAAGCCGCGCATATCCACCGCGGCGACGTGATACCCGCACTGCGCGAGGGGACCGATGACCTCCTGAAAATCGAACCAGCCGCCAAAAGCGCCGTGAATAAAAACAACGAGGGGATCGGCGCTATCGCCCGCTATGGCCACGTGCAGGCGGATGCCCCGGGTGTGGACAAACTCGTGCGCAAAGGGTCCTTCCAGCTCAACCGTGGAGGGGGGAAGTGGTGCTAAGGCCATGGAGGGCAAGGCGCCTTTCTATGTGTACAGAAAATCCGCCCCAGGAAAGGCTGAGGCGGATCTAATAGTGCGTGCGGTTTAGGTATACAGGCCGTGAGTGTCCTTGCGGTCCAGCGACTTCTGCGCCTTGCCCGGAATCAGGTTCTTGAGTTCCTTGGTGGAATCTATGGTCTTCTGCGGCGCCTTGACCTTCTTGACGTTCTTGACGCCGAGCAGGGCGAGGGCACCGGCTGCCACGATCATCACGAGGAAGACGATCAAGTAAGCGGCCCAGCGATCTAGCCAGAGCGCGAGGAGCTCAGCGACGAAGATGAAAAAGAAGAAAGAGCTGTACAGCGCGATGGTGCCGGCCGCACCGAAGAAACCGGCGCCGATGCCGCCCTTCTTTGCGGACTGCGCCAGCTCCGTCTTGGCCAGCTCTACCTCAGAGCGCACGAGCTGGGACATCTGCTCGGTGGCGTTGGAGACCAACTTGCCGATGGAGGTTTCGGAGGACGATGCATCAACATCGCTCAAAGGAATCGAATTAACCTTTGGTGCGAATTGATCGGTGCCGTCAGTAAATAATCCATCGTTGCTCACGATTAATTCTCCTCGTTTTCATCTAAACCTTGTAACGGCCCCAATGATAATAGATACAGCGCGGTTTTACGGTGCCACGCCAAAAGGTAGGGGCCTTCGGGGCTCGGGGCGTCTAGGGCTATCCTAATGTATATGCCAGAAAATGACTCGTTATCCCCGCTATTTCGCCTCCCGGGGGTGAAAGAAGGTGCGGACAAAGCCGCGGCTGCCATCGCGCGCGCCCACCGCAGGCCGGCCGGGCTGCGCAGGTATGAGGTCATCTCCGCGGAGTCCTTGATGCGGGGCGCGCGCGCCAGCGTGGCCTTGGATGGACATGCCATCCCCCCGCACCCTGGCCCGGGCGATGTGGAAAGCGGTCCGCTTGCCGGCGCGGTCAGCGCGTATTCCGTAGCAGCGCCTGAGGTGGTGGATTCTACCGTCCGCTCCTTTGCCCGCGCGCCGCTGCAAGTGCTCGCGCGCATCGACGTCGCTGCCGGCGGCAACGGGATTCCCAGCGGCGATAGCGCGCGCTTGCAAGGCTTGGCGCGCCTGATTGCGCAGGGGAGCGGCCCGGCATTCCGCGATCTTTTGCCAAGCGTCGTGCATGCCGAAATCGCGGCAGGCGAATTCTTTGGCCCGCGCAGCGGCGTGGTGGCGCGGGTTGCCGCCCGCCTGGTCGCCATACACACCGGCTTCGATCCCCGCGGGTTCGCCGTGCCAGAGGTGTATTTCCACCGCCATTCCACGGCCTACCGCGAGTGCCGCGCGAGCTACCGCGACAGCCCCGGCGAGGTGGTGCTTTTTCACCTCTCCGCCTGGGAGGTAGGCGGCAAAGAAGCCGATGCCATCGCCCGCGCGGCCTAACCGTACGCTCGTACCCGGTAGGCGGTGAACATCCATTCGGTGCAGGTCAGCGCCGTGCAGGTAGATAATTTTTCTTAGCTGTTGTGATCGGGTAGTGAACGTGTCATAATAATCGGTGCAAGGCCCCGATATACTGTGCGGCCTGCCCCGGCTCGCCCCCCGAGGCCGGGTTACTGACGGCCCGCGCGCACCCCCGATGCGCGGGCCGTCACCTATATCTACGGTTATCCACAAGGCTTTGTAGAAATTTCAACTAACTGAGCGCTAAGTGGTAGCTTTTGCCCTTTTATCCACAGGCGGGAAGTCCCATCCCTAGTGCAGCCGAGGCGGGTGCTTCAGGCTAGGGGGCATGAATACAGCACAGTCTCGCTCCACCATCGTCGTTGCCATAGGCGAGGAAGCCTTGCGCGCCGAGGCGGTCCATGCCGCCGCCGCGACCAGCCACGAGGTCATTACGGTCACCGATCCCCGCGATATTCCGCGCAGCCTCGCCGGGGCCTATACGGTTCTGGTCGATGCGCTCATGGCGCGCGTTCTCGCCTCGGCCCAAGCCGCACAGGCCACGCCCGCCCCGGTGCTTTTCCTCGCCGCGGACCCAGGGCCCATCGATTATGAGGCGGCGCTTGCCTGCCATGCGGACCGCGCCTTTATTATCCCCGCGGAGATTAAAGACCTGCTGGCGGCTATTGCCCAGGCAGCGCACCCGCCGGAAGATCGCCCCGGTAGTGCTACCATCGCGGTGGTGGGCGCCAGCGGTGGGGTAGGCACCTCCACCTTTGCCGCGGTCCTGGCGCGTTCCCACTGCACGGCGGGCGAACAGGCGCGGGCGCTGCTTATCGATGCCACCGCGCACTCCGGCGGCCTCGATCTCCTCCTCGGCGTGGAAACCGCGCCAGGTGCTCGCTGGCCGGAGCTCAATATTGGCGATGGCAGCATCGACGCCGCCGATCTCTACCGCGCCTTGCCTTCTACCGCCGATGGCATAGCGGTGCTATCCGCAGCGCGCAGTACGGTGAAAGACACCTTCACGCTAGATGCCACGCTTTTGGCGGCGGCGACGTCTGCGGCACACGCGGGAGAGGGCTTGTGCGTGGTGGATTGCACGGCGGAAAATATCCCTGCTTCCTGCACGCACGTGGTGCTGGTGGTGGCAGCGGAGGTGCGCTCGGCAGCGGCGGCCGCACAACTCATCCTGCGCCTGGATGAGGCGCGGCGCGACATCGTGGTGGTCCTGCGCCAACGGCAGTGGGCGGCTCTCAGCGCTCCAGAGGTAGAAGACATCATCCACCACCGGGTCAGCGCCCAATTGCCCACCGTGCGCGGGCTCACCCGCAGCATCGAGATCGGTGGATTACCGGCCCGGCTCCCCGCGGCGCTTGCTAAGACCGCCCGTGCGGTGCGCGAGGAGGTAGGGGCATGAGCGCGGCGATGGATAGTTCGGCCGAAACCATGGAAAAGACCATGGAGAAGATGCAGCGCGTCATTGCCGCCGAGCCGGATCTGGTGCACGACGCCTCTAGCTTGGCCCGGCGGATCCGCGAGGAAGCAGGGGTTATCAGTGACGTCGCCGTGGTGGATCTGCTCCGGCGCCTGCGCCAAGATGCCACCGGCATGGGGCCACTGGATGCCTTATTGGCCCGGCAGGGCGTCACCGATGTCGTGGTCAACGGACCCGAAGACGTCTTTATGGACCGCGGTGAGGGATTAGAGCGCAGCGATATCACCTTTCGCAACGATGGGGAGGTGCGCCAGCTCGCCTCCCGGTTGGCCGCGGCCTCGGGCACGCGGCTTGATGATGCCCAGCCTTTTGCCGATGGCCGCGTCACGCGCCCCGATGGCGTCGTGCTCCGCGTGCATGCACTTCTAAGCCCACCCGCAGTGGGCGGGACGTGCATTAGCCTGCGCGTATTGCGGCAGGCACAAACCACCTTGCCGCAGTTGGTGGCCAATGGCACCGTGCCGGAAGACATCGGCCAGCTGCTTGCCGCGATGGTGAAAAAGCGAGTGTCCTTCCTCGTTATTGGCGGTACCGGTTCCGGCAAGACGACGCTGCTCTCGGCGCTATTGGGAACCGTATCGGAGCGCGAGCGCATCGTGGTTATCGAAGATACGGCGGAGCTATCACCGCACCACCCGCATTGCGTGAGCATCGTCTCGCGCCGGGCAAACGCGGAAGGCAGCGGCGAAATCACGATGGCGCAGTTGCTGCGGCAGGCGCTGCGCATGCGCCCGGACCGCATCGTCGTCGGCGAGATTCGTGGTCCAGAGGTAGTCGATCTGCTCGCCGCGCTCAATACCGGCCACGATGGCGGCGCGGGTACCTTGCACGCCAACTCCCTCTTTGAGGTACCCGCCCGCATGGAGGCCCTCGGCGCGCTCGGCGGCCTGGACCGCAGCGCCCTGCACTCGCAATTGGCGGCCGCCGTCAGCGTGGTTCTCACCATGGAGCGCACGCCACACGGACGGCGCCTGGCCCATATCGGCGTCTTAGAAGGCAATCCGGTCACCCCGCGCATCATCTGGAGCGCAACCGAGGGGCCCGCGCCCGGCTTTGCGGAATTCTCCGCTTCCCTGTTGGAGGAACAGCGCGAAGAAGAAGGGGGTCAGGCGGATGCTTAGCTTCTTATTGCTCGCCGCAGCCCTCTTGCTGTCTGCGCCCTCGAGCGCGGCCCGCATCGCCGGAAAGGGCAGCCGTATAAAGGCCAGCTCCTTGGTCATCTTGGGTGCCGTATTCTGCGGCAGCTTGGTCTTCTTTTCGGTCGGGCGGATGAGCATTGCGGTCGCGGCAGCGATCATCGCTTGGTGCGTGTCGTGGTATATCAAGGACATCATGGTCGCCCGCACGCGCCGGCGCGGCCGCGAGGCCCTGGCCGGATACTTTGGGGTCGTCACCGCTGACCTGCGCGCCGGGGCAACCCTGGCAAGTGCGCTAACACGCGGGGCGGAGTCCCTTCCCGCGACGACGCCGCGGGATATGAGCGCAGCCTTAGAATCCACCGCTACCGCCGTGGCGCGCGGTGCGCCCCCACACGTGGCGCTCTCTGGCGCCCATGCGGATGCGGAACTTACCCGGCTGGGCCACCTGCTCGAATTATCTACTCAGCATGGCATCGGGGTAGCCAGCCTCTTTGAGCAGGCCCAAAGCCGGATGGATGCGCTGCGCCGCCACCACCAATCCACCGCGGCCGGGCTGCAAGGACCCCAAGCTACGGCCACGGTCTTGGCGTGTCTTCCCATTGCGGGCATCGCCATGGGCGGGGCGATGGGGGCCAATTCGCTGGGCTTCTTGCTCGGCGGGGGATTAGGGGGAATCCTACTGGTCATCGGGGTGGGGCTTGCCTGCGGCGGCTTTGCTTGGTCCCGCGTCATTATCAGGAAGGCGGCACCATGATGGCCTTTATCTGCTTAGCGCTGGCCGTACTCGTTGGGCTGCCGGCCACCAAGGGGCGGCTGGGACCTGCTACGGCACAGAACGCAGCGCAACACACGGCGAAGACCCCGCGCGCCGGCCCAAGAAAGCGCGATGGCGCAACAGTGCGCGGGGGATTGATGAGCAAACTCCAGCCCTCTACCACCGTGGATCCACTCCTCGTGGCCGGGGATATCGAGCTTTTCGCAGCTTGCCTGAGTGCGGGCCTGACGGTGCATGCGGCTGCTACGGCAGTTGCGCGCACGGCAGAGGCCGATACCCAGCACCTGTGGGAGACGGTATCCGCGCTCCTAGGAGTTGGCGTGCCCACGGAATCTGCATGGGACCACATGAAGGGCCATGCGGGATTAGAGGACGTGGCGGGGCTTGTCATCTTATCGGGCCAGTCCGGCGCCACCATAGCCGCCGGATGCACGCGAATCTGTACTTCTTTGCGCGCCGAAGCATCTGCTCACGCTACGGCTAAAGCAGAGCGGGCAGGAGTATTCATTGCCCTCCCGCTGGCGGTGTGCTTCCTGCCAGCATTCATCGTTCTAGGCCTCGCGCCCGTAGTGATCAGCTTGGGCGCACAGCTTTTCTAGATGCACCATTTTTCACTTCTACTCAACCACCACACCTTTTAAGAAAGGACTCTCCATTATGTCTGCACTATTTATTAAGTACTCCCAGCTCACCCGCGCCCTCGTCCGCAACGATGAGGGGATGAGCACCATTGAATACGCCATGGGATCGCTTGCGGCTGCGGCACTTGCCGGCGTGCTGTACATGGTCATTAACGGCGGCGGCGTGGTCGATGCCATCGAGGGAATTATCACCGATGCGCTATCGAATACCCCGAGCTAACCGGGCGCACTAGAACACAAGAAAGGAGGAATCATGCGCACGGTAGTCGATGACGATGGTTCCGTGACCATCGAAGCCGCCCTGGCATTAAGCTCCCTCGTCCTCGTGGCGGCGGGCATCATCGGTGCGATCGCGACGATGGCGTCCTATATCGCGGCGGTGGATATGGCGGGCGCGGCGGCTAGGTCGCACGCCATCGGCGTCGAGTACCAACCGGCCCGCGAGGATGCCCGGGTGAGCGTGCGGGAAAGCGCGGGGCTTATTCGGGCATCGGTAAGCGTCGATGCTCCCATCGGCACCATGAGCGCGGAGGCGGTCTTTCCCGCGGAGGTGGCTGGCAATGACTAGCAGGCTCCGCGGTGAGGACGGGTACGCCACCATCGCCGCCACCGGAATCATCGTCGCCATCATCAGCTTATTGCTGGTCATCGCGGCGGTGGGGTCTCGCGTGACCGCGCGCCACGAAGCGCAGGTAGCCGCGGACCTTGCCGCCGTGGCCGGCGCGTGGGCCTTGGCCACCGGCAAGGATGCGTGTGCGGCCGCAGAGAGCGCCGCGCGGGAAAACGGCGCGAGCCTCGAGGAATGCACCGACAATGCACCCGATATCATCGCCGTTGCTGCGGTGCGCGGCCAGAGCGCCACCGCCAAGGCGGGCCCAGTCTAAACCGCGGCCTCCTGCGTCATGGTAACGAGCGCGCCGAGCAGCTTGATGGCACCGTCCTTGCTCAGTGGGTTATTGCCATTGCCGCACTTGGGCGATTGCACGCACGATGGGCACCCGGCCTCGCAGGGGCAGGAGCGCACCGCCTCAAAGGTGGCCGCGATCCACTCGGGGAAGCGGCGGAAGCCTTCTTCGGCAAACCCGGCGCCGCCGGGGTGGCCGTCGTAGACAAAGACGGTGGGAAGCTGCGTATCCGCGTGCAATGCGGTGGATACGCCGCCGATATCCCAGCGGTCGCAGGTGGCGATAAGCGGCAACAGCCCAATGGCGGCGTGTTCGGCCGCATGCAGGGTGCCGGGGATATCGGCGGCGGTAATGCCCATCGCAGAAAGTGCCAGCGGGTCGATGGTATAAGCCACGGCGCGGGTGGTCAGCCGCTGCTCGGGGAGATCGAGGGGGATATCGTCGCCGATGGTGCCATCGGCAAGCCGCACCTGGTACCCGGTGACGCGGTCGGTGACCTCGACCTCCACGTCCGCCACCCACAGGCCCGGGGAATAATTGACCAGGTTAT
Organism: Corynebacterium accolens; assembly: GCF_023520795.1. Lineage (NCBI taxonomy): Bacteria > Bacillati > Actinomycetota > Actinomycetes > Mycobacteriales > Corynebacteriaceae > Corynebacterium > Corynebacterium accolens. The sequence continues at coordinate 241,697 of NZ_CP046605.1, forward strand.
CGGCCTCGCGCACGATGCGAATATCCGTAGTAGAGCGCGGGGTGGTCGAATACTCGGGGGTCTCCGGGCGGGCGAGCGCCACATAATCGGATAGGATGAGCTCCTCGATGACAAAACTTTCGCCCTGGTGCAGGTAGACCGCGCCGGGGTGGACCTGGCTGGTCGCGCGCGCTGCATCGATGGTGCCCAATAGCCGGCCATCTGAGGCATCCACGATCATGACCTCCTCGCCCGCCCCGCCGCGCAGCGATACTGCCGAGTGGGCGGTTTCCGGCGAGAGCTCCTCCGCGATGGAGGCGGGAATGGGCACGGCAAACCACCCGCGCTCCCGGCGGCGCACGAGGCCTTGCTCCGCAAGCTGGTGGATGACCTCGCTGGCACCCCACTCAGCAATGGTGGCATCATCCAGCGGTTTTTCCACCGCCGCGCAGTAGATATGGCCAAAGAGGATATAGGGGTTCGTGGGGTTAAAGACGCTTGCTTCCACCGGTTTTCCCAGTAGCGCATCGGGGTGGTGCACCAGGTAGGTATCCATGGGCTCATCGCGGGCGACGAGCACCACGAGCGAGCCTTGCCCGCGGCGGCCCGCGCGCCCGGCCTGCTGCCAAAAACTAGCCACCGTGCCCGGAAACCCCGCGGTAACCACGGCATCGAGCCCGCCGACGTCGATGCCCAGCTCGAGGGCGGAGGTGGTGGCGACGCCTAATAAGGAGGCATCGTCAAGCGCCTGCTCCAACCGGCGGCGGTCCTCGGCCAGGTAGCCGGCGCGGTAGGCGGCGATGCGCTGCGCGAAATCAGGCCGGCCCAAGCTGCCAGAGAGGGTCTCGGCGGCGACCATCGCCACGACCTCGGCGGAGCGGCGGGAGCGCACGAAAGTCATGGTCCGGGCGCCTTCCGCTATGAAGGTCGCCATCATCTCGGCGGACTCGGTGGTGGCCGCGCGCCGCACGGGGGCGCCGTGCTCGCCCTCCGCGCCCTCCAAGAACCCAGGCTCCCAGAGCGCGACCGTGCGCGCGCCGGTGGGGGCGGAATCCTCAGTAATCGCGTGCGCCGGGCGGCCGGTGAGGCGTTCGGCATGCCGGGCCGGGTCATTCATGGTTGCGGAGGCATAAATGATGGTGGGACGCGATCCATAATGCCGGCACAGGCGGAGCAAGCGGCGCAGAACCAGGGCCACATTGGCGCCGAATACGCCCCGATAGGAGTGGCATTCATCGATGACGATGAACTCCAGGTGGCGCAGCACCCGCGCCCACCGCGCGTGCGCGGCCAGCATGGACATGTGCACCATATCGGGATTGGAAAACACCAGGCGCGAATGATCGCGCACGCCCGTCCGCGACTCCTGGGGCGTATCGCCGTCATAGGGCGCCGGCACCACGTTCTTGAGCTCCGGAATCCCGCGGCACAGCTCGAGCGCGGATTGCAGCTGGTCCGATCCCAGGGCCTTGGTGGGGGTGAGGTAGAGCGCGCACGCGGTCTGATCCTCTGCCAGCCGGGTGAGGATGGGCAGCTGGTAGCCCAAGGATTTGCCGGACGAGGTGCCGGTAGAAATCACGGCGTCGCGGCCCTGCCACGCGCATTCGGCGAGCTCGGCTTGGTGCGCATAGAGCTTGCCGATGCCCCCATCTACCACCTTCTCCTTCAACCCCGGCAGCACCCACTCAGGCCAGTCGGCGTAGCGCGCCCGCTTTGCCGGGAGCGTGGTGTGAAACGTCAGGGTGGACTCAGAAAGGCGCCGCTGGATGAGTTCTAGGAGCTCTTCACCAATGGGGTTATCGCCAGCCGGGTGAGACAATTTTTACCCCCTTGTGAGTTAAATCTATCGCTTTGGCGTGGAACGTGTCACACTGTTGACAGGCCAATGTTGTCTTGGTGCGGTTTTATACTTCACGGTACTGCTCGAGGACCCATTTACCGAATAACTACCGGCGCGGCAATCCGCGCTACCTCTTTAAGAAAAGGAACTCAGTTCACCATGACACAAGGAACCGTTAAGTGGTTTAACTCCGAAAAGGGATACGGCTTCATCGAGCGCGAGGACGGCGGCGGAGACATCTTCGTGCATTACTCCGAAATCCAGGGCAGCGGCTTCCGCACCTTGGAAGAAAACCAGAAGGTCAGCTTCGAGGTTGGATCCGGCCCGAAGGGCGACCAGGCGCAGGCCGTTTCCATCCTCTAAACCCCAGGGGGTTTAGAGCCCCAGGGGGTTAGAGCCCTAGGGCGTTTCGGCGTAGCCGCGGCGGGTATCCCACCACTCCATGATGCTGTTTTGGGCCTTTTGCAGTCCCAAGCCGATGAAGATGGCGGCGATAATGCTGATGACCATCGCAAATAGTGGGGTATCGGAAAACGCCATGCCGCCCACATAACCAATGGCCAGGGCCTGGAATACCCAGAGCATCACGCCAATGGTGTCGAAGAAGAGGAAGACCGGCCAGGGAAAGCGCATTGACCCCAGCAAAATGGTCATAAAGAGCCTGGCTGAGGGGATAAAGCGGGCAATAATAATGGCCGCGCCGCCGCCGCGGCGCACATTGCGTTTTACCCAGGAGAGGGCCTCGTAGGCCTTCGTTCCTTTTTGAATGCGGTTAAGCAGCGGCATGAACCGCGTGCCCAGCAAAAAGCACAGGTTATCGCCCAACATGGCTGCTACGAGCGCCACAAAGAACATGGTGGGCAGGTGCGGAAATCCCTGAGAACCGGACCAAGCGCCGACCATATTCAGTGGGATCTCGGAGGGGAGCACTGGAAAGAAGCAGTCCCCGAAAATGAGCAGGCCCACGATGGGATAAACCCACTCCGTGCCCATGATGGCTTCAATCCACATGGTTACTGTGTCAACCATCTAATCCTCCACGGGGTGTGTTGTGGGTGTGCTATCGTCCCCAACAATGCTTTCACAGCTGCTGGACTTTCTAAAAAGGTCAGTATAGACCGGTTCGGTGGGGGTGCGAAGCGCCCCCTACACAGCCTTTTGGTGTTACCGAGTATATGGTGCGAAGAACGGTATAAACCACCTGTGTACGCTAGGGGCGATTGCTGAAAGCGCACAAATTTTAATGTTCGCATCATCGAAAGGGATGAAGTCGAAGTGGCAGAAGCGGCCGAGCCGGGCAAAACTTTAGTGATTGTGGAGTCGGCAACTAAGGCGAAAAAGATCCAGCCGTACCTGGGAGATAACTACATCGTGGAGGCCTCCGTGGGCCATATCCGCGATCTCCCGCGGGGCGCTGCCGACGTGCCGGCGAAGTTCAAGAAGGAATCTTGGGCCCGCTTGGGTGTTAACCCGGAAGATGACTTCGCCCCGCTTTACGTCGTTAGCCCGGATAAAAAGAAAAAGGTCGCTGACCTTAAATCCAAGCTGAAGCAGTGCGATAGCCTCCTCCTGGCAACAGACCCGGACCGCGAGGGCGAGGCCATTGCTTGGCACCTGCTAGAGGTTTTAAAGCCCAAGGTGCCGGTGCGCCGCATGGTCTTTAATGAGATCACCAAGTCCGCCATCCTGGAGGCGGCGGAAAACACCCGCGACTTGGACTATGACCTTATCGATGCCCAAGAAACCCGCCGCATCCTCGACCGCCTCTATGGCTACGAAGTCTCGCCGGTGTTGTGGAAGAAGGTCATGCCGCGCCTTTCGGCCGGGCGCGTGCAGTCGGTGGCCACGCGGGTCATCGTCGAGCGCGAGCGCGAACGCATGGCGTTTATCTCCGCCGATTACTGGGATTTGCTCGCCACCTTGGACGCGGGAACCGGCAGCGGCGAGGGCCCGTCGGCCTTTGACGCGCGCCTGACCGCGGTCAATGGCAAGCGCGTGGCTGTGGGCCGCGATTTTGACGATCGCGGAAACGTGAAGACCAAGGACGTTATCGTCATCACCCAGCCGCAGGCAGAAGCCTTGGAAAAGGCCCTGCAGGGCGCGAGCATGACAGTAGCCGGGGTAGAGCACAAGCCTTATACCCGCAAGCCTTATGCGCCGTTTATGACCTCGACGCTGCAGCAGGAGGCGGGCCGGCGCCTGCACTTTACCTCTGAACGCACGATGCGCATTGCACAGCGCCTTTACGAAAACGGCCACATTACGTATATGCGTACGGACTCCTCTTCGCTGTCCAAACAGGGCTTGAACGCCGCGCGTAGCTCCGCTACCAGCATTTATGGCGAAGAATACGTCTCGGATTCCCCGCGCGTTTATGACCGCCGCGTCAAAAACTCGCAGGAGGCGCACGAGGCGATCCGCCCCGCCGGCGAGTCCTTTGCCACCCCAGGCCAGCTGTCTAGCCAGCTGGATGCGGAGGAATTTAAGCTTTATGACCTGATTTGGAAGCGCACCGTGGCCTCGCAGATGGCCGATGCCAAGGGCACCTCCATGAAGGTGGCGGTCGCCGGCACCGCGACCACGGATAATGGCGCCTATGATGTCGAGTTCTCTGCAACCGGCCGCACCATTACCTTCCCGGGTTTCTTGAAGGCTTACGGCGCCGACGAGGATACGAGCAAGAAGAGCGAGAACCGCCTGCCGCACCTGGAGCAAGGCCGCGATCTGAAGGCCGAAGAGGTCTCGGCAGAAGGCCACTCCACCAACCCGCCGGCGCGCTATACCGAAGCCAGCCTGGTGAAAAAGATGGAAGACTTGGGCATCGGGCGCCCGTCGACGTATGCCTCTATCATCAAGACCATCCAGGACCGCGGCTACGTGGTCTCGCGCGGCAACGCCCTGGTTCCCTCTTGGGTAGCCTTCGCCGTGGTGGGCCTCTTGGAGGAAAACTTCACCGAGCTGGTGGATTATGACTTCACCTCGTCCATGGAAGATGAGCTGGACTCGATTGCCACCGGCACGGAGGATGGCACGGACTGGCTCAACGGCTTTTACTTTGGCAACGCTGAGGCCAACGAGCACAAGGCGGCCTCCATTGCGCGGCATGGCGGGCTGAAATCGCTTATCGATGTCAACCTCGAGGCCATCGATGCCCGCAAGGTCAACTCGCTCAAGCTCTATACCGATTCGGAGGGCCGCGAGGTCTTCGTGCGCGTCGGCCGCTACGGGCCCTATATCGAGCGCGCGATCGGCACCAACGAGGACGGCAGCGTGGAATACCAGCGCGCCAACCTCTCGGAGACGGTGACCCCGGATGGGCTGAATGAACAGCTGGCGGAAAAGCTCTTTGCTACTTCGCAGGGCGGGCGCCAGCTGGGCGAAAACCCTGAAAACGGCCGCATGGTGGTGGCTAAGGAAGGCCGCTTTGGCCCCTATGTCACCGAGGTCGTCCGCGATGATGAGCGGGAACAGGCCGAGGCGGAGGCCTTGGAGATCGTCGCGAAGGAGCGCGCCGAAGAGGATAAACAGCGCGCCGAGGAAGGCAAGCGCGCCAAGAATTGGGAGACCAAGACAGCCGCGAAGCAAAAGGAAAAGCGCATCAATGACTACATTGATGAGAAGCTGAAGCCGGGCACGGCCTCGCTTTTTAGCTCGATGGAGCCGCTGACCGTCACGCTGGAACAGGCCCTTGAGCTGCTATCCCTGCCGCGCGAGGTGGGCGTGGACGACGGGGAGATGATCACCGCCCAAAACGGCCGTTACGGCCCGTACCTGAAGAAGGGCACGGATTCGCGCTCGCTGGCTAAGGAAGAGCAGATCTTTAGCATCACCTTGGATGAGGCCCGCCGCATCTATGCGGAGCCGAAGCGTCGTGGCCGCGCGGCCGCACAGCCGCCGCTGAAGCAGCTCGGCGATAATGACGTTTCGGGCAAGCCTATGACCGTTAAGGATGGCCGCTTCGGCCCGTACGTCACGGACGGCACCACCAATGCGTCCCTGCGCCGCGGCGACGATCCGGAGCAGCTTACCGATGCCCGCGCCAACGAGCTCCTTTCCGAGCGCCGCGCCAAAGAGGCCTCTGGGGAGACGAAGAAGAAGTCCACGAAGAAGTCTTCTAAGAAGAGCACAAAGAAGTCGACCAAGAAATCGACGAAGAAGGCAACAAAGAAGTCCAGCAAGAAGGCCACTAAGAAGGGCACGAAGAAATCCAGCTCGAAGCCTTCGCCCGGCACGAAGAACGTGGTTAAAGCCGGCTCGCGGAAGAAATAAGCGCGGAAATAAGTAAGGTGGCGGGCATGAATGATTTTCTTGCCCGCACCGAGGAAGGCACCGCGGCCTTAACCCGCGCGGTGTCTGAAACTTTTGCCGATGTCACCGACCCAGCCCGGCGCACGCCGCAGGGCTGGCGGCGTTTTGCGTACCTAGCGCTAGGCGAGTCCACGGTGTGGTCCCGCCTCTTTGGTTTGAAAAAGGCCCACGCCGTCACGAGCGCGCCGCTTTTGCCCCTTTTGGCGGCGGAGGCGCAGGACCCCACCCTGAGCCCCGCCTTGTTGGCCGGCGCGGTGGGGCAGGCGGAAAAATCGCGCCGCTTGCATCACCCCTCTTTCCTTGGGGTGGCAGGCGTTACCGCTAGCCACGCGGCGTATTCGTGGGTGCTCTATCGGCGCGGCGCGCGCAACGATGCCCGCGGGTGGGGCCTGCGCGCCATCGCTTGGGCGGCGGCGCTCTTCGCCACGCGCAAGCAGCCCACTCGGACCGCGGTAGCGGTGGGCGGCGCGGCGGTGCTGACCACCTCGGCGCTGGCGGGCGATCCGCGCCTGCGTACTGATGCGACGAAGGGCTTGAGCCACGGCGCCAATCTCTTGGTCGCGGCGGAAGGCCTGACGGCGCTGCGGGCGTGGCTGTCTTTTGCTGAGTCTCAGCAGAAGATGCGGATACTGAAGAAAAACAAGAAACAGGCCAAGCCCACGAAGGCGGCCCGGGCGGTGGGTGCGGCGGAGGCCGGCGCCTTTGCCTTGGGGCACTTCCTGCTAGTCGATGCCCTGACTAGGTAAGATCTGTGATGTCTAGTGACTTTTTGGACTCGGAGTCCATTGACTTTTTGGACGCGGAGTCCAGTTAGTTTTTTGACGCGGAGTCCAGGAAGTTTATGGACAGGATGTCTAACGACTTTTTGGACTCTGGCTTCTTGACAATGTGGGGATGGCAATTCCCATTACTCTCCGCAAGAAGATAGCGGATTTCGACCCCATCCGTGAGGGCATCACGGTCCAGCAGTTCTGCAAGAACATCGGCGTATCGAAGCAGACGTACTACAACATCAAAGCACGTATCGCCGAACGCGGGCGGGCTGGCATCGTGCCCGACAGCACGGCACCGCTGAACCCGCGACGGGTCTACGATGACAAGATTCGACAACAGGTCCTGCAAGCTCGCGGTACGTTAAGAGCCCGCGGCCAAGACTGCGGCCCATGGTCAATCTTCTACTTCTTCCTCGACGAACTCGGCTACGACCAACCACCGTCACGAGCTTTAATCGCACAATGGTTGCACGAGGCTGGCGTCGCTGACATCAATGCACGTAAACGACCGCGTAAGTCCTACAGGCACTTTGCCAGGGGCGAAGTCAATGAACTGTGGCAGATCGATGCGTTTGCCTACAGACTCTTCGATGTGCCTCACACGCAAGTGACTATCTACCAAGTCGTCGACGATGCCAGCCGCTTCGACGTCGGCTCCCAAGCTTTTGGAACTCCAGAAAACGGCACCGATGCCCGCATCACGCTAAGTGGAGCCATTGATGCTTACGGACTTCCCCAAGAAGTCCTCTCTGACAACGGTGATGCCTTTGCCACCTACCATCGCGGCCGGCTGTCGCAAACCGAACGCTGGCTCGCCAGCCTGGGAGTTCAATCAAGTGCGGGCTTTGCTCCCACGACGCAAGGCAAAGACGAGCGATCGCACCAAACCATGACCAGGTTTTTGGATGCTCGTACCCCGACGACGCTGGCGCAGGTCCAACAGCTGATTGTCGACTACCGCAACTTCTACAACACACGCCGTCGCCACCAAGGACTTCTCAGGGGCAAGATGCACATCACCCCAGCCCAAGCCTGGGAGATTATCTCGCATGCCCAGCCACCGACGCAGCCGATTGACCCAGATGTTTTATGGACAAAAATCGCGAAACAATATCACCGGATTCACCCCGACAACCAGGCAGATGCTTTAGCAGCCGACACAGTGGTCGCGACAGATAATGCCCTGCCTGAAGTTGCAGCTTCAGACAGGGCACCAAGTAACGACACTCAGGCGATCCAGCAAGATACACCCCATGCCGATTCCTCAACCGTAATGCCAAGCTCTACCGGTGTAAATGCACTCTGGCCTATCCCGGACAAGCTGTGGATCAACAAAAGCGGGGTGGTACGCGTTATGGGGCACGGCCTCTACGTCGGGCTGCGCTTCAAAAATCGAGCCATCTACAGCAGCGTAGCCGATGACTATGTGGAATTTTTTACTGATCACGACGGTGAGAAACTGTTTTCATTTCCGCTACCGATCCAACTGAATCAGCGTCCACCCGGCGGTCAAATCAACATAAACCACGTTGTCGGCATGTGGCACCGACAACCCCCAGAGCTAAAACCCAACCTCTCTGGGCCACGGCCAAGCCGCCGGAAGAAGCCAAGCTAGCACCAGTACAAAAACTCCGTGGACTCCCCGTCCAAAAAGCGGGGAGACTCCGCGTCCACAAAGTCCCAAGACTCCGAGTCCACAAAGTAGCTGGACTCCAAGTCCAAAAACCTCATGGACATAACATGACTAGGTAAGATCCTGACTAGGTAAGGTCCTGACTGGGTAAGCTCCGCTCCGGCTGCATGCTCGGCCCATAAGATAGCCGGCGGTGCACCACCTCGAAGGGCCCGCGCAGGCCCAGCGCTTCGAGCACGCAGGCGCCAATCACGGTCACCAGCCACACGCCGCAGGCGAGGGCGGCTTGGCCGAAGGCGCCTAGCTCGTGGCCGTAGTCCAGCGTGAAGGGGTGCACGATAAGGAAAAACAGTATCGACTGGCCTACATAACCACTCATGGATCGTTTGCCCAGCGCGACGAAGGGCCACAAGAGCGCGGGCACGGAGGTACCAGCGGCAAGGCGTTCTTGCACGGGCTGCAGGATAAGCGCGAGCCCGGCGAGGATCCCCGGCCCGGTTAGCACGCCGAGGGTGGAATTGGCGCTACTGGCGGCGTTCGCCCAGCGCTCATCAATGACCCCGAGGGTACCCAAAGACCAGAACGTGCCAATGACCAGCGTTACGGCCGCGGCGATGGCCACCCAGCGCAGGAGTTGGGAGCGGTGAGAGGGGACATCGGCAAGCACGCCCTCGCGCGCCCACACAAAGCCCACCAGCATGACCGGCAGGTACATCAGCACGATGAGCGGGGCGGAGATGATCTGCGCGCCCAGGGTGAGAAGCTGGCTGAGCAGCAGGTCACCGTAGGAATTTACCGTGCCAATGGCATCGACGGGGATATCGAGCCCGCCGTCAATCGCGGAGAAAATAAACGTGGCGATGCCGAGCACCGTCAGCACCCCGAGCGCGATATGAGAAATCTTGCGCAGCGTAGAATTGTGCAGCGTGAGCAGCAGAGCAATGACTATGCCCGCTATGCCGTAGACAAACATGATATCGCCCCAAAACAGCAGCACCATGTGCACCGCGCCCAACAGCGCGAGGAAGCCATAGCGCTTGGCGATGACCCTCCTTGCCTCCCCCAGCGGAAATCCCCGCCGCCACAGGCTCATCGCAATAAGCCCCACGCCGAAGCCCAGCAGGGTCGAAAACATGGGTAGGCCGCGGTTGTGCACGAAGAAAGCGCCGAAGACGACGGCGATTTTATCCAGCACGCTGTCATTGAGGATGCCGCCGAAATACGCGCCCGGGCGATCCTCGGTGATGATCCACGCGGTGGTCATATTCGCTATCGCGATTCCTAAAAGCGCCATTCCGCGCGCCGCGTCGGGCACGATGAGGCGGGTGCTTGCCATTAGATTTCGCACCTTTCTGCCAGGCTGGCGCGGATGGGGCGCGCCAACTGGGTCATGCGGCGGCGCCCGCGCAGCTCGATGGATTTCATGACGGTCCAGCGGGCCTGTTCGGCCTCGTTGGCGGTCTTTAAGGTAGCAGCATTGGTCAGGACCTGGCCGGGGGTGTCCTTGGCCATTTCGGTCAGGCGGGCGGCCTCGTTGACGGCATCGCCGATGACAGTGTACTCGAAGCGATCCGCGCCGCCGATGTGCCCTGCCACCACATGGCCAGAGGCGACGCCGATGCCGGCCTGCAGCTCGAGCCCGCGCAATTCCCCGCGCAGCTCGCGGGCGGCCTGCAGCGCCATCGAAGTCGAGTCGTACACGTTGAGCGGCGCGCCAAAGACGGCGAGGGCGGCATCGCCTTGGAACTTGTTGATGATGCCCTTATTGCGGTGCACCACCGTCACGACGTGCTCGAAGAATTTATTGAGCTCCGTGACCACTTCTTCGGGCGAGTGGTTGACCGCGAAGGTGGTGGAACCGATGACATCGATAAACAACACCGCGACCTTCCGGTCCTCGCCGCCCAATTCGGGGCGCTCATCAAGGGCGCGCTGGGCCACCTCGGTGCCCACGTAGCGGCCGAAGATATCGCGGACGCGCTGGCGCTCGCGCAGACCGCGCATCATCTCATTAAATCCTGCCTGCAGGACGCCGAGCTCGGATCCATCGTAGATATCGACCTCGGCATCGGACTCGCCGCGGCGCACGCGGTTAATCGCATCCTGCAGCTCCACGATGGGATCGACCACGCTCATGATGGCGAAGCTGGTGCCGATAAACCCAGTAGCCAGCGCGGTGAGTGCCAGCGCCACGATGGCTGGGATGATCTCGCTGGCATCGCCGGAGAAGAGCCCGGTGTGCTGCCCCAGCAGCACCAACACGATGCCGAGCAGCGGCACACCGGAGGTCATCAGCCAGGTGGAAAACAGGCGATATTTGATGGGTGGTTCGACTGTGGAATCTTCAAAGCGGCGGGCGACGGCTTGCGCGGCGACGGGACGCACGAGGCGCTCTGCCTGCAGGTAGGTCAAGATGATGACCACCAGGCCCGCCAGGGTGGTGGAGATGCCCACGACGAGCCCGAGCCGCCCGGATTGCCCGCTGGAGATTGCCACCGTCAAGATGATGCCGATGAGCCAGACCGCGGCCGCGACCAGGGATTGGTACACGGGGATGCGCAGCACGAGGGTGCGCACCATATTTGGATCGTGTGCATCAGGATTGCGCTGCCAGTCCAGCACGGGGCGGAAGAGCAGCAGGGTAGCGGCGATGCCGATGATGACGGCAAAGATGAGGTAGACCGCCGCCACTCCCTTCAGGTTGGGCAGCTCGGCGGCAAAGTCCTCGATTTCCGGCATGGGCAGGAAATAGAGGATGAAGGTCATGATCGCGATGGCGCCGATGAGATTGGCGCCCAAGACCAAGGCAGCGTATACCGGCCATTGGGTTCCCATAAGCCAACGAGCGCCACGCAATAGTCTGTTCATAACTACTTACTGTAGTAAGACCAGTAGGCTAGAGCGAGTGAATACGGGAAGCGTTGCGCAACGATTGGCAGATACCCCAGGTGTGGCCCGCACTATCTTGGGTGCCGCGCGGGCGGCGCGGGGGATGCCGGGGGCAGATCCGCGGGCGATGAGCCATTCCTGGCTCTTTACCGGCCCTCCCGGTTCGGGTCGCTCCTTGGCAGCAATCGATTTCGCGGCCGCGCTCATGTGCACGGATCCAGAGGAGCCCGGTTGCGGAAAATGCGAGGCCTGCCGCGCCGTGCTGGGCACTAAGCAGCACACGGACCTAGTCTTGGTGGACCCGCAGGAGGTCATCATCCCGGTGGATACGGTGCGCGAGGTCATTGGGCGCGCCGCGAGCCTGCCCACGGTCGCCCCGTGGCGCGTCGTGATCTTCAATAACGCGGATCGCCTCAACAATAACGGCGCCAACGCGCTGCTCAAGACGGTGGAGGAGCCGCCGGAGCGCACCGTGATTATCATGTGCGCGCCTTCCGATGCCCCTGAGGACTTCTCCCAAACCCTTCGCTCGCGCTGCCGGCACCTGTACATTCCCTCGCCGTCGGTGGAGAATATCGTTTCCCAGTTGGTGAGCGAAGGCGCCTCGGATCACGATGCCCGCCTCGCCGCCGTGACTTCCCTGCGCCACGTGGGCAGGGCGCGCCACTTGGTGGCGGATCCGACGGTGCAAAAACGCCGGGCAGTGGCCATCAACCTGGCCGAGGACATCTTCCATGAATCCCAGGGCTTTCAGGCGGTGACCTCGCTTCTTAAGCTGGTGGATGCGGATGCGAAGGAATCGCACAAGGAGGAAGAAGAAGCGGAGCTGGCCAAGCTGGAAAATACCTTTGGCGTTGGGGCGAAGGGCAAGGGCGCGGCGAAGGCGCAGCGCGATGCCCGCTCCGCCATCAAGGACTTACAGGAACAGCACAAGAAGCGGGCGAAGCGACGGGTCATCGATAACCTCGACCTGGTGCTCGTCGATCTCTCCGGAATCTACCGCGACGCGCTGATGACAAAGGTGGGCGCGCAGGTGGAGATGACCCACCCGGATTTCGCGGGACTATCTGGCGAGCTGGCGCAGCGGGTAAGCGAGGAGGGCCTCTTGGAGTGCCAGTCCGCCATTTCTTATTGCCGCGAGCAGCTGACCCAGAACGTGGGCACGCAGATTGCTTTCGACGGCTTGGTGGGCAGGCTGCGGCGGGCCTGCCTCTAGCGCTGGGGGCTGTCTAGTACCGGGACCGTCGCTAGTATTGTGATGTCTAGTGACTTTTTGGACTCGGAGTCCATTGACTTTTTGGACGCGGAGTCCAGTTAGTTTTTTGACGCGGAGTCCAGGAAGTTTATGGACAGGATGTCTAACGACTTTTTGGACTCTGGCTTCTTGACAATGTGGGGATGGCAATTCCCATTACTCTCCGCAAGAAGATAGCGGATTTCGACCCCATCCGTGAGGGCATCACGGTCCAGCAGTTCTGCAAGAACATCGGCGTATCGAAGCAGACGTACTACAACATCAAAGCACGTATCGCCGAACGCGGGCGGGCTGGCATCGTGCCCGACAGCACGGCACCGCTGAACCCGCGACGGGTCTACGATGACAAGATTCGACAACAGGTCCTGCAAGCTCGCGGTACGTTAAGAGCCCGCGGCCAAGACTGCGGCCCATGGTCAATCTTCTACTTCTTCCTCGACGAACTCGGCTACGACCAACCACCGTCACGAGCTTTAATCGCACAATGGTTGCACGAGGCTGGCGTCGCTGACATCAATGCACGTAAACGACCGCGTAAGTCCTACAGGCACTTTGCCAGGGGCGAAGTCAATGAACTGTGGCAGATCGATGCGTTTGCCTACAGACTCTTCGATGTGCCTCACACGCAAGTGACTATCTACCAAGTCGTCGACGATGCCAGCCGCTTCGACGTCGGCTCCCAAGCTTTTGGAACTCCAGAAAACGGCACCGATGCCCGCATCACGCTAAGTGGAGCCATTGATGCTTACGGACTTCCCCAAGAAGTCCTCTCTGACAACGGTGATGCCTTTGCCACCTACCATCGCGGCCGGCTGTCGCAAACCGAACGCTGGCTCGCCAGCCTGGGAGTTCAATCAAGTGCGGGCTTTGCTCCCACGACGCAAGGCAAAGACGAGCGATCGCACCAAACCATGACCAGGTTTTTGGATGCTCGTACCCCGACGACGCTGGCGCAGGTCCAACAGCTGATTGTCGACTACCGCAACTTCTACAACACACGCCGTCGCCACCAAGGACTTCTCAGGGGCAAGATGCACATCACCCCAGCCCAAGCCTGGGAGATTATCTCGCATGCCCAGCCACCGACGCAGCCGATTGACCCAGATGTTTTATGGACAAAAATCGCGAAACAATATCACCGGATTCACCCCGACAACCAGGCAGATGCTTTAGCAGCCGACACAGTGGTCGCGACAGATAATGCCCTGCCTGAAGTTGCAGCTTCAGACAGGGCACCAAGTAACGACACTCAGGCGATCCAGCAAGATACACCCCATGCCGATTCCTCAACCGTAATGCCAAGCTCTACCGGTGTAAATGCACTCTGGCCTATCCCGGACAAGCTGTGGATCAACAAAAGCGGGGTGGTACGCGTTATGGGGCACGGCCTCTACGTCGGGCTGCGCTTCAAAAATCGAGCCATCTACAGCAGCGTAGCCGATGACTATGTGGAATTTTTTACTGATCACGACGGTGAGAAACTGTTTTCATTTCCGCTACCGATCCAACTGAATCAGCGTCCACCCGGCGGTCAAATCAACATAAACCACGTTGTCGGCATGTGGCACCGACAACCCCCAGAGCTAAAACCCAACCTCTCTGGGCCACGGCCAAGCCGCCGGAAGAAGCCAAGCTAGCACCAGTACAAAAACTCCGTGGACTCCCCGTCCAAAAAGCGGGGAGACTCCGCGTCCACAAAGTCCCAAGACTCCGAGTCCACAAAGTAGCTGGACTCCAAGTCCAAAAACCTCATGGACATAACAGACCGTCGCTAGTATCGGGCCGGAGTTTAACACCGGCCCGCCAAAAACCAGGCCTGAGCCCCGATTTCTTTTCCGCGCCACCCCTGCGATAGAATCGCCAGTGCTGCTTTAAGCAGCGCGCCGCCTTAGCTCAGTCGGTAGAGCATTTCACTCGTAATGAAAAGGTCGCGAGTTCGATTCTCGCAGGCGGCTCCATTTTTATATGTGCGGGGTTCTTCCTTAATATAAACTCTCCTTCAATAGAAGCAGGCCATATGGCCTCGATGAGAGAAGGAACGAGACACTGCTTATTGCTACCGTCGCAGCAGAAATCCTCTTTTGGGCGTGCCTTATTCTGGGCGGTGTTCTCCGATACATCGTCAAGGCCCCAAGAATTGGACTGGCATTCTTTATCGCTACGCCAATTATTGACATAGTCTTGTTAATTTTCTCATTTTTCACTCTGCATACTGACGGCGAAGCGGGATTCATGCACGGTTTCGCAGCTTTTTATATCGCATTTTCGCTGGTCTTTGGCGGCGACATCATACGCGCAGTTGATCGGAAACTCAGCGGGAAGTCGAAAACCGAGTCTGGGAATCAGTCCGATAATAATGTAAGAAAATCCGTATATGCCAGTGCGGTGACGGCTGCGATCCTTATAGTTAGCATCGCGGTGGTAGGGCTAAACGGCAGCTTCTGGTTGATTTATTGGCTTATTGCCGTGCTCTTTACCCCACCGATGTGGTGGGGCATTGAAAAACTTAGTCGCCGTGCTTAAGCAGGCGCGGAACCACCTTGCCGGTGGCATTGCGCGGCAGCTTGGATAAGAAATGCACATCGCGGGGCACGGAGTGCTCGGCGAGCTTATCGTGCACCCAGGCGCGGATGGCATCGGCAGTCAGTTCGCGGCCAGCGGCATCGGCAGTAGGCACCGCCCAGACGGCGATGCGGCTGAAGGTCTCGCTATCCTCCACGCCACCCGCGTGCACCTCATCGATGCCGGGCATGGCCTCGAGCACCTCGGTCACGGACTGGGGGTGGACATTCTCGCCACCGACGATGATCATGTCATCGGCCCGGCCCACGACGTGGAGGAAGCCCTGCTTGTCGATGTACCCCAGATCGCCGATCGACAACAACCCATCGACCCGATTGAGCTTGAGCTTGGGGTTGGTATAGCCGGTCATGGCGGTGGAATTGGTGAGATAGATTTCGCCCACCTCGCCGCGGGGAACGGGGTGGCCCTCCTTATCGAGGATGCGCAGCTTGGTGCCATTGGCCACCTTGCCCACAACATCGGGGTTTTCTGCGACCTGTTCCATCGTGGCCGTTGAGGCAAGCGCCAGCTCCGTGGAACCATAAACATTGCAGAGGATGGGGCCGAAGCGCGCATTGGTGTCCTTGACCACCTGCGGGGTAAGGGCATTGCCGGCAGAGGCGATGAAGTTCAGGCTCGAGGTATCGAAGGCGCCCTCGGGATCGTGATCCACCAAGCGCTTGAAAAAGATGGGGGAGGAGAGCATGCCGTCGAGGCGGTAGCGTTGGACATCATCAAGCACCTGCTCCGGCTCAAAAATGCGGCGGGTGACGATGGTATTGCGTAGCCCCAAGGCAATATTGATGCAGGCCCACCCCCAGGTGTGGAAGATGGAGGCCGTCATCTGCACGCGCTGATCGGCGCGCCACGGGATATTGCCCACGATGGAGGCGAGGACAACCGGCAAGGTCGGCTCGGGACGGACGATGCCCTTGGGGATGCCGGTGGTGCCGGAGGACATCAGCACGATGGGGCCGTGCTTGGGAAAGGCGGGCAGCGCGATATCCAGGGGATTCTTCACGATCTTATCGAGCGTGGGTAGATCGCTTGCCCCCGTATCGTGGGCGATAATGACCGGGATATCGAGGTTGGGATCGACGCGGTCGATGAATTCATCATCGATGACCAGGACATTAATGCCATTTTCTTCGATGCAGCCGGCCAACTGCTCTGGGGAAGAACCGACATTGAGTAGGTAGATCCCGGCACCAGCGTAGCCCTTGGCACCGAGCGGGATGATGATGCCGCGGCCGTTGCGGGCCATGACGCCGAGCCGGATTTCCGGCAGCTCCAGGGACTCTAGGTAGCGGGCGAAATTCTGCGCGTGGGATCGCAGCTGGCGGTAGGTGAGGGTGCCGTCGTCATCGATAAGCGCGAGGCGATCGGGGCAGGTCAAATAGGCCTGCTCGATTTCACGCGCCGTGGTGAAGCGGTAGCGCGCGAGGTTGGGCAGGAGCTTGATCTGCCCGCTCAGCCCGCCTTGCCGGGTAATCAGCCCCGATTTGAAGAGGGCAGGGAAGAACTGGCTGAGCGCGGACGCATGGAAGGAAACATCAGACAATTTCATGAAAGAGATAACTCCGAAAAGGCGAAGATAACAAAAATATAACTACGATCGATATCGTTAGAAGGAAAGATGATGTTGCTTCTAACTCGAAAAATGTTACTGGAGTGACTAATCTACACTTAAGTTACAAGGTTTGAAGAAAAGGTCCCTCAATGAAATCCCTAAAACTCAAGGCATTTTCGGTCGTCGCTTCCGCGATCGCGGTGGTGGGCGTGGCGGTAGCGGCGCCGCAGGCTAGCGCGGCAGAGCGCAATCTCGTTTCCTTCGGCGACTCGGTCATGGCGGATCCGAATGGCGGGGAATACTTGAAGGACCGCTTCAATCCAACGCGGGTAATCGGAGAAAACTGCCCCACCTCCTTCAACTATGCGAAGCGGGCCGGCGCCAAGATGGGCCTGCCGGTCCGCGATTTTTCCTGCTCTGGTGCGGTGTCGATGTCGAACGGCCCGCAGATTTGGCAGCAGGTTGATGCCGCCATCGGATCGGGCGCGCTGACCCCGGATACGGCGCGCGTGCTGATTACCACCGGCTTTAATGACACCTATAACCACCGCGATCTGAATATGGATCAGATTCGCCGGGAATTTACGGATCGCACCGCCCCGCAGATTGAGCGGATCAAGCACGCCGCGCCGAATGCCCGCATCCAGATCGTGGGCTACCCCACCATCGGTTCGGGGCCGCACTACTGCCTCGTCCACGTTGGCCCGACGCCGCTGGATTCGACCTTCCTACCCATGGTTCAAGACTACGAAAACAAGGCGCAGTGGATGCAGGTTGATTTGGCGGCCCGCACCGGCGTGCAGTTTTTGGATATGAAGCCATCGACCCGCAATAACGGCATGTGCGCTAATGCGAATGACCGCATGTGGGCAGGTCTCGTGGACTTTACGGCGGGCGCGGGTAACTTGCCTATCCACATGAACCAGCGTGGTCACGAGCACGCGGCCAATGTGATTGCGGCTTCCTAGCAACTATTTTCATTACCGCGGCCATATTGAAAATGTAGGTATGGTTGTGGACATGACTGTAAAAGCTGTTATTGCCCGCTCTAAGGGCGCGGAAGTTGAGACCGTAAATATCGTCGTTCCCGATCCCGGCCCCAATGACGTCATCGTGCGGGTGCAGGCTTGCGGTGTATGCCACACCGACTTGGCCTACCGCGATGGTGACATCGAGGATGCCTTCCCCTTCCTGCTGGGCCACGAGGCGGCAGGCGTGGTGGAGACCGTAGGTTCTGCGGTTACCCACGTGGAGGAAGGCGATTTCGTCGTCCTGAACTGGCGCGCAGTGTGCGGCGAGTGCCGCGCTTGCAAGAAGGGCGAGCCCAAGTACTGCTTTAATACCCACAACGCGTCCGCTCGCATGACACTCGCGGACGATGATCCGGACGCCGGCACCGAGCTCACGCCTGCGCTGGGCATCGGTTCCTTCGCAGAGAAGACCCTGGTCCACGAGGGCCAGTGCACGAAGGTCGATGACATGGACCCCGCAGCTGCCGGTCTACTGGGCTGCGGCATCATGGCCGGCTTGGGCGCTTCCGTCAATACCGGCGATATCCAGCTGGGCGAGTCCGTAGCCATCTTCGGTTGCGGCGGCGTCGGCGTGGCGGCGATTGCCGGTGCGAAGCTGGCGGGTGCGGCGAAGATCATCGCCGTAGACATCGACGAGTCGAAGCTGGAGACCGCGCGCGAGTTCGGCGCCACCGACACCATTTGCTCGAAGGGCATGTCGGAGCAGGAGGTCATCGATGCGGTGCGCGATCTCACCGGCGGCTTCGGCACGGACGTTTCCATCGACGCGGTGGGCATCCAGCCGACGTGGCGCCAGGCCTTCTACTCCCGCGATCATGCCGGCCGCATGGTGATGGTGGGCGTGCCTAACCTGACCGACCACGTGGACATCCCGGCCATCGACCTTTACGGCCGCGGCGGTTCCATCAAGCCGGCTTGGTACGGCGACTGCTTGCCGGAGCGCGACTTCCCCGCATACGTTGCCCTGCACAAGGCCGGCAACTTCCCGCTGGATAAGTTCGTTTCTGAGCGCATCGCGCTTGACGATGTCGAGTCTGCCTTCCAAACTATGAAGGACGGCAAGGTACTACGTTCGGTGGTGGAATTTTAATGCAGATTGAAAGCACGGTAACTTCTGGCAAGTTCCGCTTGGATGGCGGCGAATGGGACGTGGACAATAACGTCTACGTGCTAGGCGATGCCTCCAGCGTCTACATCGTCGACCCCTCCCACGATCTCGATGCCGTGGCAGAGCTGGTGGGCGACCGCAAGGTCGAGGGCATCATCCTGACCCACGGCCACAACGATCACTGCGAGCTCGCGCCGGAGGCGGCGAAGCGCTTCGATGCGGATGTCTACATGCACCCGGACGATGACATGCTCTGGCGAGAGGCGAATGGCGATGCCCACTACATCGACCTAGCCGATAACGGCCAGTTCGACATCAACGGCGAGAAGATCACCGTCTACCACACCCCGGGCCACTCGCCGGGCTGCGTCGTCCTCTACGTCGATGGCACGCTGCTGTCTGGCGATACCCTGTTCAACGGCGGCCCTGGCGCGACGGGGCGCAAGTACTCGGATTTCGATGTCATCATCGAATCCCTGCGCAACGTCGTCTTCAACCTGCCGGAAGATACGAAGGTCTTGCCGGGCCACGGCGATGCCACGACAGTGGGAGCGGAAGCGGCGCGCATCGACGAGTACATCGAGCGCGGCTACTAATAATCGCGCAAGTACTCTCCGTAGCCGGATTTGAGGAGGGGCTGGGCTAGCGCTTCCAGCTCTGCCTGGGAGATGAATCCGGCTTCGTAGGCCGCCACCTCGGGGGAACCGATGACGATGCCCGTCCTCTTCTGCATCACCTCTACGTAGGCGGCGGCCTCGCTCATGGAATCGACGGTGCCGGTATCAAGCCACACGCTGCCGCGGTGGAGGCGCTGCACGCTCAGCGCGCCGCGGCGCAGGTAGGCCTCGTTGATGGAGGTAATCTCGAGCTCCCCGCGATCGCTTGGCGTGATGGACTTAGCGATATCGATGACCGAATTATCGTAGAAATACAGCCCCACGACGGCATGATTAGACCGCGGTTCCGACGGCTTTTCTTCAATGCTGAGCGCTTGGCCGGCGTGGTCGAATTCGACGACTCCGTAGCGCTGCGGATCTGATACTTCATAGGCAAAGATGATGCCGCCTTCTGGATTGCGGCACTGGCTTAGCTCTCCGCCGAAGCCGTGGAAGATATTGTCGCCGAGAACGAGCGCGACGCTGTCATCACCAATGAAATCCTCCCCAATCAAAAAGGCCTGCGCCAATCCTTCTGGGCGGGCTTGGACGGCGTAATCGATCATCAACCCGAGCTGGGATCCATCCCCGAAGAGCCTTTGAAACGCCCCAGCGTCCTCTGGGGTGGTGATGATGAGGATCTCCCGAATGCCCGCCTGGATGAGCGTGGTCAACGGGTAGTAGATCATCGGCTTGTCATAGATGGGCATGAGCTGCTTAGAGATGCCCTTAGTAATGGGATAAAGCCGCGTTCCGGATCCACCGGCGAGGATTATGCCTTTCATCGCTACTCCTCGCTGGCCTTGCTGGGCTCGCCAGGAACGCTAGGGTACAGCGCGAGGTACAAGGCGAGGGCGGCCCGCCAATTCTGCGGGGAAAAGCCCGTGGCCTCGATTTTGTCTAGGGCAAGCGTCGATTCTTTGGGCCGTGGTGCTTCGGGGCCAGCGATTTCCCGATACTGTTCGGTGCTTACCGGCGTGACCTCTGATGGGTCATGGCCCAAGCCGATGAATACGGACATCGCCATTTCATCGCGCCCGACGGTATCGCCAGAATTGGAAATATTATAGATTCCGTACTCGGGCCGGGTGCGCAAGAGATGCGCGATGCCCTTCGCCAAATCCTCGGCAAAGGTGGGTCGCCCGCGCTGGTCATGAATGACCTTCGGCTCTTTATCGGCTTCGGCGAGGCGGCGCATGGTGGCGATGAAGTTTGGGCCATCGCCAAACACCCACGAGGTGCGCACGACATAATGTTGCGGCGCGGTTTGCGCGGCGGTTTCGCCCGCGGCCTTCGACGCTCCGTAGGCGGAAAGGGGCGAGGGAATCTCGTCTTCGGTATGCAGCTCCTTAGAACCATCGAAAATGTAGTCGCTGGATACGTGCACGAAGGTCAGCTGGTTTTCGGCAGCGATGTGGGCGAGCTTGGCCGGCGCCTCGGCGTTGACGGCCCAAGCGGCGGCGCGATCGTCCTCGGCGCCATTGACGTCGTTGTAGGCGGCGCAGTTGATGATGGCCTCGTATTGCTTCCACTGGCGCTGCGGGGGATTGGTGATGTCGAACTCCGCATGGGTGCAGAACTCGGCATTCTTAAGAACCCGCTTCAGCGCCCGGCCGAGCTGGCCATTCGCACCGGTAACGAGGATTTTGCGGGGAGGCATGGGGGTGACGTCGGCAAGCGCAGGCAGGTGCTTGTCCTTTTCTGATACCTCGCGCGGTTCGAGGGGCCACTCCACGGCGTCGAGGTTGATTCCGGTATAGCGCGCCTCGGGGGACCAGTGCTCGTTGACCAGGTAGGAGTAGGAAGTCTCCTCGAGCGCTTGAAAACCATTGGCAACCCCGCGGGGCACAAATACGGCGGTCTCTGGCCCCACTTCATGGGTGACGATTTCGCCGAAAGTTGCGGAGCCTTCCCGCAGATCGCACCAAGCGCCAAAGATCTTGCCGTTCGCGACGGAGACGAGCTTGTCCCAAGGCTCGGCGTGCAGCCCGCGCGTGGCACCAGTGCGGTTATAAGAAATATTATTTTGCACCGGCTGGAACGAAGCCAACTCTGGTGCGACCTCACCAAGCTTTTCGCGCTGCCAGTTTTCCTTGAACCAGCCACGGTTATCCCCGTGCACGTCCAGCTCGATGATGCGTAGGCCTTCAATGGCGGTGTTGTGTACCTGCATAATTACTGTCCTTGCTCTTTATAGCGGGCTTCTACAGATTCCTTTTGGGAGCGCCACCACGTTTCGTTATCGCGGTACCAGGCGATGGTATTTTCCAAGCCCGCCCGGATATCGGTAAAGCGGGGCCGCCAATCCAATTCGCGGCGCAGCTTGGTAGCGTCCATGGCATAGCGCTGGTCATGGCCGGGGCGGTCCGCCACGTGCTCGTACAGGGCTCGACCTCCCTGGGTATGTCCCATGATTTCGCAGATTATCTCGATGATGCGCTTATTATCGATGTCCGGCTGGTCAGCGCCGATATTATACGTTTCACCAATCCGCCCCTCTTCGATGATTTTTAGCACCGCCGCGTTGTGATCGTCGACGTGGATCCAGTCACGAACCTGCTCGCCCGTGCCGTAGAGCTTGGGGGTATGCCCGGAGAGGATATTGGTGATTTGGCGCGGGATGAATTTTTCGATGTGTTGGTAAGGCCCGTAATTATTTGAGCAATTAGAAATGGTGGCGCGCAGGCCAAAGGATCGGACCCATGCCCGCACGAGGTGATCGGAGCTCGCCTTGGTGGCCGAATAAGGGCTGGAGGGCGCATAGGCGGTATCCTCCGTGAAGTTGGTATCCGCCCCAATTTCTAAGTCCCCGAAGACCTCATCGGTAGAAACGTGGTGAAAGCGGACATCGTATGTCCGGCACGCCTCTAGAAGGGTATAGGTGCCCACCACATTGGTGTGGATAAACGGGGAGGGATCCCGCAGGGAATTATCATTATGGGACTCGGCGGCGAAGTGCACTACGATATCCGCCTTAGCGACGAGCGGATTCACCACCGTAGCATCCGCGATATCGCCCTCCACTAATTCCACATCGAGCCCCGCAAGGTTATCCCGGTTGCCGGCATAGGTCAGCTTATCTAAGACGGTGATGCGGGTATCTGGGCGAACCTTGGCCATGAGGCGCACGAAATTGGCACCGATGAAGCCGGCGCCGCCAGTAACGAGCATGGTGTGCATGAGTCTCCAGTGTAGGGCAGTCCGTACAAGCGCTGCGCGTGGACAGCCCCAAAACGCTTGTACACGCACTTCTAGGCCGCACGACATGATCGTACGGCCTGAAGGCACGGTAGAGAGTGGGTGGTAGGGCATGCTCACGCTGCGCCGGGAGGCGGCGGAGAAGGTGGTGAGTCCGGAGCCGAAGGCTGCGGCGAATCGCCCGGGGAACTGGGTGGTGAATCCACCGGTTCATGAGGCTGAGCAGGCGGGTCGGCGAGCTTGCGCGCCGGGGCTTGCTCTGCCGCAGGGGAGTCATTGAGCTCCACCGAGGGTGAAAGCCCGCCGGTATGCGCTGAGCGGTAGCCCACTCGGCCCGTTTCTGGGTCTCTTTCCGCATGCCCCATGCCATTGCCGCCATCGCGGTTATCGTTATTGTCCACGTGGTGCCGGCGGCAGAGCAGGGTGAGGTTCCGGAGGTCTGTAGCTCCCCCGTGGGACCACGCCTGCAGGTGGTGGACATCGCAGTCTTGCCATGGCCGGTTGCAGTCCGGGTGGGTGCACACGATTTCCCCGGCAGCGAGCGCTAGCTTTTGCCATAGCGAAGCGGTGCGCTTGGTGCGACCGAGCTCGAGCGGGAAGCCCTTGTCATCGACGGCGCAGAAAAAGTCGTGCTGCGCAGCGCCCAAGCGGAGAAGATCGAGCGGAGATAGATCGATTCCCGCGCTTGTGGTGAAGCGGGTATCGCTGCTCATCGCTTGTAGCTCTTCCAGAGTGGTGGCGACGAAGAAGGAGCCGAGGCCATCCGATTTCTTTTGGCCCGCGGACAAATAGCTGCCTAGTGCCGCGGTCAACTGATCCGCCATGCGCTGGGCATAGGTGCGGGTATCGTCTTCGGGGCTCAGGCTCTCGCTGCCTTTATTCTTGGCAGGGGCGAAGGCACTGGCTAGGAGCGCGGCGGCGGAGGCATCGAGGTAGCCGGAGATGTGCACGCCACCGTCTGCATCTTGGTTAGAAATGCTGAAGCGGCGCTTGCGGGTAGCCGCGTGTGGATCGCGCTTCCCGGAGGGATCGACGGCATGCTTATTCGCCTTGCGGATGGCCTGACGCAGCCAATCGCGCAGAGATTCATAAGAGCGGCGCTTGGCCTCTTCCAAGGCCTTATTGCGCAGCTCCCGCGGCCCAGGGACCGCGAACTTATTGAGGTTGCGCAGCTCCCGTTCGATGAGGTTGAGGACGCGTTCCGGGATGGGGTCTTCCTCGAAGAGCTTCTTGCGGCGCTGTTCTTCCGCCTGGCGCTCACGATCGGCGCGGCGGCGCGCTTCCTCCTCGGCTTTCTTTTGCGCGGCCGCATCTGCCTCGTCGTCTGCTGGCGGGGGAGTAGGTTCAGGATCCTCAATGGGTGCAAAGAGGTTCTTGCCGTTGCGCAGGCGGGCGGCGGCCTCAGACTCTGTGAGGCCAAGGCGGGCGACTAAGTAGTCCTTAGCCTTAGAAGAGCCGACCCGCCTGCCGGCATCATCGCGCTCTGCAATAAAGGCAAAGGCGGCATCGATAGTGGATTTATAGCCCAGCGCCCGCTCTAAGTGTTCGAAATTGGGGTGGAGCAATTCGAAGGAGAGATCGTCCGGATTCTGCATAAGGTTGCGCAGGCGCGTAAGCCCCGCAGCCACATCAGAAATGGCTGTATTGATTTCCGTATGCTTGGCAGTTTCCATGGTTCCTCCTCCTTCCTGTTTCGCTTTCATGTTCTATTCTATGTCAATAAAACACCAGCGCAACCGCAAGAAAGGAATTGGTCAATAGACTGTACATTCCCCAACCAAACGGGCCCAGCCGCAACCAAACGCAAGCAACCCCCGCCAAACAGCGCCCGAAAACCACTAATCCGGAAACTTAGGCAACGCTGTTTCATCGAGCCATGCGGCAACGGTGGCATCGAAAAGGGCGGCGTCCGGCGCAGCCTCCCGGAAGGACGAGAGGAGATCTGCGGGCTCGACCACGGAGTGCTGATGCTGGGTGAGGTAGGAGGTGAGGGTGGGGAAGAAGGCATCGCCAAGCAGCCGGTGAATGGCGTGTACCGCGAGGGCCCCGCGCTTGTACACGCGGTCATCGAACATATCGCGCGCGCCGGGATCAGAAACCTTGATGTCTTGGCGCTTGCGCATCAGAACTTGGTAATGCGAGCGCGCCGCCTCGCGCGCGGAGGACGCACCCTTGTGCTCACCCCACAACCACTCGCTGTAGCAGGCAAAACCCTCATTGAGCCAAATATCCTTCCACGCAGAAAGGCCAACGGAATTGCCAAACCACTGGTGGGAAAGCTCGTGCGCGATGAGCCGCTCGAAGGCGTGATCGCCCTTCACATGGTTGGAACCGAAAATGGACAAGCCTTGGGCCTCGAGGGGAATCTCCAGCTCATCCTCGGTAATGATGACCTGATAGGCGGGGAACGGATAAGGCCCGTAGATAGAGGAGAAGAAATCCACCATCTCCTGCTGCCGGGAAAACTCTTCGCGTACGCGCTCGCGCAAGAACGCCGGGGCCCACGCCTGGGTATTAGCCCCCAGCGAATACGAAGAAAACTCGCCTACCTGTACCGTTGCCAGGTATGTGGCCATGGGGTGGCGCGTGCGGTAGTGCCACCGAGTGGTGGAACCGCCGGCCTTGCGGGAGACCAATTCGCCATTGGAAATAACGGTAAAGGGGCTATCGGCGGTGATGATGATGTCATACGTCGCCTTTTCAGAAGGCGTGTCATCGCACGGGAACCAGCTGGGCGCGCCATTGGGCTGGCTGGCCACCAACGAGCCGGATTCGGTTTCCTCCCAGCCAATTTCACCCCATGTGGTGCGGATGGGGCGCGGGCTGCCGCCGTAGCGAATGTGCAGCTCAAACTCGGTTCCGGCAGGGATTTCGGAGGCAAAACGCAAGCGCAGCTTCCCAGAAGATTGGCGGAACTTGGCCACCCGGGGCGCGTGCTTGGCGGTCACGCGCCGCGCCACCATCGCCCCGCCAAGATCTAAGGTTAAGGAGGTCAGTTCCTCCACCGCGCGCACGCTCAAAATGGCCTCGCCCTGCAGCAGGTTAGGCTCCACGCGGTAGTTCAAGTCCAGCGTGTAGTGGGTGACTTCAAAACCAAGGTTGAAGTCCACGCCGGTATAAGGATCAGTATGCGCACGCGAAAAGGCGGTAGGAAGCAATGTCATAATTGCACCCTACCGCCCGTTGCGCGCAGCCTAAATTTAGCTATTGAAGCCCCGCTCGAATACTGGCCAGGAATCCTTCAGATCCTGGTTCCAGTGCGGCCACGAGTGGGTTCCGGTATTGCGGAAGTTAAAGGTGGCGGGCACGCCAGCCTGGTCAAGCTTGGCCTTGAAGTTGTGGGTGCAGTAGTTCACACCGGCCTCGATGGCGCCGCCTTCAACCTGCAGGGTAGCGGAGCCCTGCGCTGCCTGGAGCGGGTTGTAGCCCTTGGACTGGATGTAGGAGAACGTGTCTTCCTCGCTAGCCAGACCAGAGCCGGAGGACACGTACAGCTCGGTGCCGTGCAGCTTCTCGGCATTCATCATGGCGTCGTTATAGCGGTTGGTGGGAGAACCCAGCGGGCCCCACATCTGGTCCACGCTGCCGCCGCCGCGGCCAACGGTCAGCTCTACGCCCTGGCGCTCGATGGGGTACGCGGTAGCCGCGCAACCTGCAAAGGAACCAACGGCGTCGTAGAAGCCCTGGTTGTGCTGTGCCAGCAACAGGGAGGAGGTGGCGGACATGGACATGCCCGCGATGGCGCGGTGGTTATCGGCATTGATGTGCTTCTCGATGGCCCCCGGCAGCTCCTTGGTCAAGAAGGTCTCCCACTTTTGTGGTCCCTGCAGGAAGCCCGAATTCGGCTCAGAGATCCAGTCGGTGTAGTAGGAGAAAGCGCCGGCCTGTGGGACAACGACGTTGACGTCCTTCGAGTGGTAGAAGTCAACGGCATCAGAAAGCTTCAGCCAATCCATGTCCTGTTCCGCGCCGCCTGCACCGTTGAGCAGGTACACGGTCGGGCGGTTTTCATGCTGGGCGCGGACGACGGCCAAAGGAATCTTCCGGCCGTTCATCGCCGGCGAGGTTGCCTCGAGCTTTTCAACGCGCGCATCATCCTTGTACTTCTTGTACCAGGACTTACCCTCGATTTCCGGGGTAGGCTCCAGCGGGGAAATCGTGGACTGTGCGGCATCGCCCGCCACCTGCTGCGGGGTCAGCTCGGCCGCGCCTGCCACGGGGGCATAAGCCAAGCCCGTGCAAACCGCAGCTGCCGCGAGGACAGAATTGAGACGCTTCATGGTGCTTCTTTCCTGTAGGGAGTGGACTCGATAACTATACTTCGGCCGCGAAAAATTGGCATATTAAGGAAGTATATTCAGTGTTTAGACATACAGATATCGCCATTTATAGTGCCCAATAAATGCCCGCCGGTAAAGACCTAGGTCGATTTGGGACATGAGCGGGGGTAAGCGGCGCTCTATACGCCTGTACCTTTGTTAATGATAACAAACACTGTGACAATTGAGGTTTGTGTGTCATAATCTCCTAAGAAATCGCGGCGCAGCTGTAACGCCAGCAGAAATGGCTGCGTTAGTGCTTTTAGTATGAAAAGCTAAGCAGTGCGATTGTGCACGTGCGCTCCAACAAAAGAAAGAACCTCAATGAACGTTTTCGATACCGTCCTCGTTTCCATCAACGAATTCCTCGGCCCCTTCATCCACTCCGCGTTGGAGGCCTACTCCAAGCTGCTGGTTTCCCTTCACCTGATCTAAACCTGCGAAGCCTCAAGGGCCCTGCGGGGGTGCATCTGCTGCTTGCCGATGCCTCCCTTCGCAGGGCCCTTTCCTTCTTCTCACCGCCGTATGGGGTGGGGTGCCCCCAAGTGTGACCAATTACGCGACAATGAGGACAAAGTTACGTATCCTGTAGGGCGTGACTAACGAACATTATGACGTAGTAGTACTCGGTGCGGGCCCTGGCGGCTACGTTGCCGCCATCCGCGCAGCTCAGCTTGGAAAGAAAGTCGCTGTTATTGAAAAGCAGTACTGGGGCGGAGTCTGCCTCAACGTAGGCTGTATTCCCTCCAAGTCGCTGCTGAAGAATGCAGAGGTAGCCCACACCTTCAACCACGAGGCGAAGGCTTTTGGCATCTCCGGCGATGTTTCCTTTGATTTCGGTGTAGCCCACAAGCGTTCCCGCAAGGTTTCTTCGGGCATCGTCAAGGGCGTTCACTACCTGATGAAGAAGAACAAGATCACCGAGATCAACGGTCTGGGTTCCTTCAAGGACGATAAGACCATTGAGATTACTGAGGGCGATGATGAAGGTAAGACCGTTACCTTCGATGACTGCATCATCGCCACCGGCTCCGTGGTCAAGTCCCTGCCTGGCGTTGAGCTGGGCGGCAATATCGTCTCCTATGAAGAGCAGATCCTGAACGAGGAAGCACCGAAGTCCATGGTCATTGTGGGCGCCGGCGCCATCGGCATGGAGTTTGCTTATGTGCTAGCCAATTACGGTGTGGACGTCACTATCGTGGAGTTCATGGACCGCGTCCTGCCGAATGAGGACAAGGACGTATCCAAGGAGATTGCCAAGCAGTACAAGAAGCTCGGCGTGAAGCTCCTGACCGGTTACAAGACCACCTCTGTGAAGGACAACGGCGACGATGTCACCGTTGAGGTCGAATCCAAGGACGGCTCCAAGCAGGACACCCTGACCGTGGATCGCGCCATGATCTCCATCGGCTTCGCCCCGCGCGTTGAGGGCTTTGGCCTTGAGAACACCGGCGTTGAGCTGACTGAGCGCGGTGCCATCGACATCGATGACCGCATGCGCACCAACGTTGACCACATTTATGCCATCGGTGACGTCACCGCGAAGCTGCAGCTCGCACACGTGGCAGAGGCACAGGGCGTTGTAGCGGCAGAAACCATTGCTGATGCAGAAACTCAGCTCTTGGGTGACTACAACAACATGCCGCGCGCTACCTTCTGCAACCCGCAGGTCGCTTCCTTTGGCTACACCGAAGAGGCAGCCAAGGAGAAGTTCCCGGATAAGGACATCAAGGTTGCTACCTTCCCGTTCTCCGCAAACGGTAAGGCCGCTGGCCTGAATGAGACCGCCGGCTTTGTCAAGCTTATTGCTGACGGCGAATTCGGCGAGCTCATCGGCGGACACATGGTGGGCTCCAACGTTTCGGAGCTCTTGCCTGAGCTGACCTTGGCGCAGCGTTTCGACCTGACCACTGAGGAAATCGGCCGCAACGTACACACCCACCCGACCTTGTCTGAGGCCATGAAGGAAGCCGCTGAGGGTATCAGCGGCCACATGATCAACCTCTAAACAAGCCTCCCCTATACCGCATAACGGCACCGCGGCGTTCTCCAGAAAGGAGGACCGCGGTGCCGTTTTTCTGTGTGCGGCTAAAAAGCCCAGCTAGTAAGGCGCGACCGCCGAGCGGTGAATATCGATATCGATCGCCTCGTTGATGGGCGGGAAAGCGCGCTGCGAGCAGTTCTCACGCGCGCAAGTACGGCAGCCAGGACCGATGGGCGTAGCAGCGTGGAGATTGGTGAGGTCGAGGCCCTCCGCATAGACCGTGCGATCGGCGTGGCGGGCCTCGCAGCCCAGGCCAATGGCGAAGAGCTTATTGGTATCGCCGTAGCGCCCTTGGTGGTGCTGCACGGCGCGGGAAATCCACAGGTAGTTGCGCCCATCAGGCATCTGCGCCAGCTGACGCGAGATGACCCCCGGGCGGGTGAAGGTCTCATAGACATTCCAGAGCGGGCAGGTGCCGCCATTATTGGAAAAGTGCACGCCGGTGGCGGATTGCCGCTTGGACATATTGCCGGCGCGATCCACGCGCACGAAGGTAAACGGAACGCCGCGCAAGTTATCGCGCTGCAGGGTGGAAAGCCGGGAGGCGACTGTCTCGTATCCCACGCCGAAGACCTGGCACAGATACTCCACATCGTAGCCGGCGCGCTCGGCCTCGCTGTGCATCATGGCATAGGGCATGAGCGTGGCGGCTGCAAAGTAGCTGGCCAAGCCGCGTTGCGCCAGGCTGCGGGAGGAATCAGAGGTAAAGGGTTCATCGGCCACGAGCGCGGAGATTTGCTCCTGGGCCTCGAGCAGGCCGAGCTCGGCGGCCATGCGGAAGGCGCGTTGGCCCTCGCTCAAGCGCGAGGCAAGCGTGAACTGCCCGCTCTCGCGGTCAAAGCGGTGCAGCGTGCCATCCATCTGCGCCGTGAGCTCGATTTCTACGCCGTGCTTCTCGCGCAGCCGGTTCGCCAGCGCCTGTTCGGTATTGCGAATGCCGAATCCGGAAACGCCGAGGTCACCGGCAAGCTCCTCCGCGTGATGGTCCAGCCCGTCCAGGTAATTTTGCCGGGCATAGAAGAAGTCGCGCACCTCATCGTGCGGCATGGATAGGGCAGCTGCGCTTTCCGATGTCCGCCTCGTATCCGTGGCCAGCGAGAGCTTATCGCGCACGTTGCGGTAGCGGCGGTGTACATCGACAAGCGTGCGGGCGACGGTGGGGTGGTTATATACCAGCTCCGATAGCTCCTGAAGCTCCACCGGGGAGGGGCAGAGCTCCTTGTCTTGGATGACGTCCTGGATCTCCGCGAGGAGACGGGAGTCATCATCGCGGGAGAAAAACGTGGCGTCGACGCCAAAGACCTCGGTAATGCGCAGCAGCACCGGCACGGTGAGCGGGCGGACATCGTGCTCAATCTGGTTGACGTAACTGGCGGAAAGGCCGAGGGTGCCAGCTAGGGAGGCTTGGCTGAGATCGCGTTCGCGGCGAAGCTGGCGAAGGCGAGATCCCACATACGTCTTACTCATGCGCCAAAGGTTACTAGTAGCGAGCGCGGCTGTGCATCTTTATGGCGAAAATTTTGTGAAGACTCTTCGCTACCTGGACACGCTGTTTGTGGGGTTTCATGCGAAAGTTTGACACATAAAGGGGTGGGTTAATCACTTGCGCAACATGGAGTGGCGAAGCTCACAATTTGGGCTACAAATATGAAACATCTGCATTGCGGAAATGAAGGTACCCAAGGTAACAGCGTTTTCGCATTCTTGTTCTCAGGATACCCTTACCTAAAAGATCTCACCGCCTAGTCGCGCTTGCGAACCAGGAGCAATTGGCCGCTCGAAAATAACTAGTAACCAGCGGTTAAGCCCAGTTAAGGTAAGTACGACTATGGAGGTGTCATGACTTTAAGAAATCCGGACCGTGAGGCAATCGCTCACGGCCACATCACTAATGAACCAATTCGTCAGCAGCCCGGAACGCCATCGTGGGTACTGAAGCTCATCATGGCCGTTACCGGTTTGCTCTTTGCGCTTTTCGTCGTCGGCCACATGGCCGGCAACCTGAAGCTGTACATGCCGGCACACAACGGTGAGCCCGCCCTGGATGAGTACGGCGAGTTCCTGCGCTCTATGGGTGAACCGCTGTTGCCGCATGGCTCTGCCCTGTGGATCATCCGCATCGTGCTGATCGTGGCAATCCTTGCCCACATCTACGGTGCCTTTACCTTGGCTTCCCGCTCCAAGGCATCCCGCGGCAAGTTCAAGCGCACCAACCTGATGGGTGGCCTGGATTCCTTCGCCACCAAGTCCATGCTGGTAACCGGTGTCGTGCTGCTGCTCTTCATCATCTTCCACCTGCTGGACCTCACCATGGGCGTACAGCCGATGGCCCCAGAGGGCTTCGTTGAAGGCTCTGTCAAGGCCAATATGATCGAAACCTTTAGCCGTTGGCCGGTCACCATCTTCTACGTGCTGGCAATGTGCTGCCTCTTCCTGCACCTGACCCACGGCATTCGCCTCGCCGCATCTGACCTGGGTATCACCGGTGCCAAATGGCGTCAGACCTTCTTGGTCTTGGCCTACATCATCCCGGCCGTTGTATGCATCGGCAACATCGTTATGCCTTTGTCCGTTGCCCTGGGCTTGGTCAGCTAAAGGAGATAGGAACCCATGACTACTACTGAACTCAAGCGTGAACACCCCAACTTCTCGCACCCAAAGTCCATCGTTGAGGGCGTCTCCGCTGGTAATATCCTGGAATCCCAGGAACCGCACGGCGTGCCGATGAAGGATATGTGGGCTCACCACGTTGACCACATGAACCTGGTCTCCCCACTGAACCGCCGCAAGTTTGAGGTCCTCGTCGTAGGTACCGGCTTGTCCGCGGGCGCTGCTGCGGCAGCCCTTGGTGAATTGGGCTACGGCGTTAAGGTCTTTACCTACCACGACTCCCCGCGCCGCGCGCACTCTATTGCTGCGCAGGGTGGTGTCAACGCCTCCCGTGCCAAGAAGGTGGATAATGACTCCGCTTACCGCCACACCAAGGACACCGTAAAGGGCGGCGACTACCGCTGCCGCGAGTCTGACTGCTGGCGCCTGGCCAACGAGTCCGTTCGTGTTATCGACCACATGAACGCCATCGGCGCCCCGTTCGCCCGTGAGTACGGCGGCACCCTGGCCACCCGTTCCTTCGGTGGTGTGCAGGTCTCCCGTACCTACTACACCCGTGGTCAAACAGGTCAGCAGCTGCAGCTGTCCACGACCTCTGCACTGTACCGTCAGATCGGGCTGGGCAATGTGGAGCTTTTTGCCCACAACGATATGCAGGACATCATCACCTATGAGGACAACGGCAAGAAGCGCGCGGGCGGCATTGTCACCCGCAACCTGATTACCGGTGAGCTCAAGGCCTTCACCGGCCACGCCGTCATCCTGGGTACCGGTGGTTACGGCAACGTTTACCACATGTCCACCCTGGCGAAGAACTCCAACGCCAGCGCCATGATGCGCGCTTATGACAAGGGCGCTTATCTGGCTTCCCCGGCGTTCGTGCAGTTCCACCCGACGGGCCTGCCGGTCAACTCTGACTGGCAATCCAAGACCATTTTGATGTCGGAGTCCCTGCGTAACGATGGCCGCATCTGGTCGCCCAAGGAAGAGGGCGACGACCGCGACCCGAACACCATTCCGGAGGAAGAGCGCGACTACTTCTTGGAGCGCCGCTACCCGGCCTTCGGCAACCTGGTTCCCCGTGACGTTGCCTCCCGTGCAATTTCCCAGCAGATCAACAAGGGCCTGGGCGTTGGACCGCTGAAGAACTCGGTCTACCTTGACTTCCGCGACGCCATCGAGCGTCTGGGCAAGGATAAGATCCGCGAGCGTTACTCCAACCTCATTCAGATGTATGAAGAGGCCATTGGTGAGTCCGCGTACGAGACCCCCATGCGCATCGCTCCTACCTGCCACTTCACCATGGGCGGCCTGTGGACCGACTTCAACGAGATGACCTCTATTGACGGCCTCTTCGCCGCCGGTGAGTGCTCTTGGACCTACCACGGTGCTAACCGCCTGGGCGCGAACTCCCTGCTTTCGGCTTCTGTTGACGGCTGGTTCACCCTGCCGTTTACCATCCCGAACTACTTGGCTGACCACCTCAACGAGGACAAGCTGGCCGAGGACTCCGCTGAGGCACAAGAAGCCGTGCAGAAGTCCCAGGAGCGCATCGACAAGCTGATGCAGGTTCACGGCGATGACCCGCACGGTCCGTCCCACTACCACCGCCAGCTGGGTGACCTGCTGTACTTCGGCTGCGGTGTGTCCCGTAACGTCGAGGACCTGAAGGACACCATCGAGAAGATCCGTGCCCTGCGCGATGACTTCTGGAAGAACGTCCGCATCCCTGGTGAGGCGAATGACATGAACCAAGTCCTGGAATACGGCCTGCGCGTTGCCGATTACCTGGACCTGGGTGAGCTCATGTGCATCGACGCCCTTGACCGCGATGAGTCTTGCGGCGCTCACTTCCGCGAAGATCACCTTTCTGAAGAAGGCGAAGCCGAGCGTGACGACGAAAACTGGTGCTTCGTTTCCGCCTGGGAGCCGGGCGCGAACAAGAACGAGTTCATCCGCCACGCAGAACCCCTGTACTTTGACTCGATCCCGCTGATGACAAGGAACTACAAGTAATGAAATTGACACTTGAGATCTGGCGTCAAGCCGGACCCACCCAGGAAGGTAAATTCGAAACCGTCCAGGTGGATGATGCCTCCGAGCAGATGTCCATTCTGGAGCTATTGGACCACGTCAACGAAGGCTATGTTGAGCGCGGCGAAGAACCGTTCGCTTTCGCTTCTGACTGCCGCGAGGGCATCTGCGGTACCTGTGGTTTGACCGTCAACGGTCGCCCACACGGCCCGGGCCAGAACACCCCTGCCTGCCAGCAGCGCCTGTTCAACTTCAACGATGGCGACACCATCCAGCTGGAGCCCTTCCGCTCCGCTGCGTACCCCGTCATTAAGGACATGGTGGTTGACCGCTCCGCACTGGACCACGTGATGGAGCAGGGCGGTTACGTATCCATGGATGCCGGCACCGCACCGGATGCCGATACCATGCACATCAACCACGAGACCGCCGAGTACTCGCTGGACCACGCCGCTTGCATTGGTTGCGGTGCCTGCGTTGCTGCCTGCCCGAACGGTGCGGCACACCTGTTCACCGGCGCCAAGCTGGTTCACTTGTCCATGATGCCGCTGGGTAAGGAAGAGCGCGGCAGCCGTGCCCGCAACATGGTTGCTGATTTGGAATCCAACTTCGGCCACTGCTCCCTCTACGGTGAGTGTGCCGATGTCTGCCCGGCTGGCGTCCCACTGACCGCAGTATCTGCCGTTACCCGCGAACGTGCACGTGCTGCTTTCCGTGGCAAGGACGACTAAGCTAGAGTTATTCCGTAGGAATACTAGGAACGAGAGAAAGACAGAAAGACTCCGCCATGAGCGATAACACCCACGTAGTTGCTGACTACCAGAGCGAAACGTATCCGGAGTTCTCCGGCAAGATTCAGGACAACTACATCGAAGGCTACGACCCAGTATCCTTCGCAGCTCCTCACTCTTCCCTTCTCCGCACCTCCACGTGGGTCGGCATGGGCTTGATCCTGTCTTGCCTGCCAGCAGCCGGCATCCTCATCTGGGGCCTCGGCGTGTGGGACACCCCGCTGGGCACCGCAGGTGAAGGCAACTACGGCCTGACCATCGCCATCGGCGTCATTTCCTTGGTTGTGGTGGCCATCGCAGCCGCCGGCACCATCCACTATGGACGCCGCTACTACCGCCAGTACCGCAAGGAAACCGGCCGAGTTAACTAAGGCGCACGCCTAGTTCAGGCAACGTCTCAGTTTCTGTACTGACTCTACACAACCCCCGCCTCTACCGCATATAAGCTCTGCAGGAGGCGGGGGTTGCTTGTATTTGAAGCAGATAGGGGTTAAGTAGCAAGAGGGGATGCGGACATTTTTAGGAATATTTAGAGTAGCAGCTTGCGTCGGCGTTGATTGATGCTTAATCTGCCGAACTCAAGCTTGATTCTTCGTTCGTTTTAGAAGTCGACATAGTTATGAATCGCTTTTTCTAATTCCTCATGATGTCGCCATTTAGGCCCATAGAACATCTCATTTGGACCTGACCCCAGTTTGGTGGACACCTGATATCCAGCGGTTGCGTCCCTTAGTGTGGTGTAACGCTTGCTGATGGTGGGCCCGAAAATAGTAGGGCGGTCACCGTCGGAAACTTTCGACTCAACAACCACATCTCACCGAACGGCATATGACGATGACCGCTGCACCACATTCTATCGACCCTGCAACCTACTTGGAGAGAGTGTCTAATGGTTTGTGTGTGGGTACCTAACCCGCATGAGGAGATGGACCAGAATGACTACTATGGCGAGACGAGATCCGGCTGATAAGGCCAAGATTGATGCGATTGAAAAGAAGCTGCTTGCTAACCCAGAAATCGCGAAACTGATTGATGACCTAGGCACGTCGACAACGGATGCCAATGGCCCAGTTCGGGGCATGTTGCAACGACCCTCTGAACTCAAGCCCGTCGCAAACGCTGCAAAGACCCCATTCGTAACGCCGTATTAGCGCTTATGATTAGGTGGAATCAGATAACTTAAGAGCTGAGTAGGCTACTGATGAAAAATGGGGCTTGGCCTCTTTAGCAAGTAATCACCGCGTCTCTCTTAGGAGCTATCGTGGTGACCATTATATCGCTCCAGAGCGAGCAGGGAACCTTAGTGGAAGCAATTTTAATCTTCTGCTTGTCTTCGGTTTTCCTTTTTATCGTGTTCTTTTCTGCAGCGAGACTATTCAACGCGCTCTACCGACGTTGGAACTTTTCTAATCAGGAATAGACGTAAATTTATAACGTTCATTCCTTTCTTGACTGGAACAGCAATTGTTCCCATCAATGCCGCAGTCGCACTTTGATCTGTACCAGCGCAGCGCCGAGCGTTCGTCCGCGGGGTGCACCGGCAAGAGTGCTACCTGTATGCCCGGCAAGGTCGTAGGCGAATCTCAGTTCCGCGGTGTTGAAGTGTCCCAGGTTTTGTTCCGTTTGAGTAGATGGGAAAATCTGGAACATGCCGAAAAATTTGACCAGGATGCGAAGGACCGTGTGGTCCGTCTCGTGGAAGGACCGCATCTTGGCGGAAAATATGTCGATGCGCCCCGCGTGCCAGGCAGTAGGCCCAAAGCTGGGGGTTTCATGGCACACAGCTCGTCAATGGACTTAAGCCTGCTCGCCGTGCAGGAAGAACCCCAGAACCTGTGCCTGAAGATGTGGCTGCCGAAAACGCGAGGCTACGTCGTGAAAATCACCAGCTACGCGATACTAATGAGTTGTTGAAGGCCGCGTCAGCTTTTTCGCGTCGGAACTCGACCCGAAACGTTAAGAAATGATCCGGTTCATCGATGAAAACCGGAATCGTTTCACTGCCCGAGTTCATCTGCAAGACGTTGAAAAATAACCGGGCTGGTGGGTTTATCACCTCGCGTGGGTATCGCCAGTCCAAGGCTCGCGGGTTAAGTGCTCGTCGACTTCGTGATGCTGCGTTGGTTGAACGCATTAGTGCTGTTCATCGGGATAATTATGGTGTCTACGGTGTGCGGAAAATGTGGCATGCTCTTCGCCGTGAAGGAATCGATATCGGTCGTGAACAAACCGCCCGACTGATGCGCCTAGCTGGCGTTTCTGGCAAAGGCAAAGGCGGATCACCGATTACAACCCGAAAAGCTAACGTGCCTGATTTGCGCCCGGATTTGGTCGAGCGTGAATTTAAAGCTCAAGGACCGAATAAGCTGTGGGTGGCTGACATTACCTATGTACGGACACGAAAAGGATTCGTCTACACCGCGTTTGTCACCGACGTCTACTCCCGGCGGATCGTCGGGTGGGCGCTGTCAGATTCGATGCGGACCGAAGCTTTGCCGCTGCAAGCACTCAACCAAGCGATTGTGAGTGCTGAGGAAACAACAGGTCTCATTCACCATTCGGATCACGGCTCGCAGTACGTCAGCGTTGTCTACAACGAGCGACTTACCCGGCACGGCATTACAGCTTCCACCGGAAGTGTTGGTGACTCCTATGATAATGCTCTGGCTGAAAACGTTAACGGCCCCTCATAAGAACGAGCTAGTCCATACCCGCAGGTGGGATGACGTTGTAGAGGTAGAAATCGCGACGTTCGAGTGGGTGTCATGGTGGAACGAGACTAGGCTCCACCAAAGCTTGGGATACCGAACCCCGGTCGAGGTGGAAACCGAGTTTTGGAAGCAGAACTTGCCACAGGCAATAATGGAAAACAAGGCAAATGCCTAGGAACAAAACTCGGGGCACTTCAAGTAGATCGTTTATCAGGGCCGCCAAAAAGGGGACGAGGCGGACCATGAGCGCGCCAACGATGAACAAGGCGATAAGCCCAATGCCGATGACGGCGCCGAGGGCTAGCTCCTTGAGTGTGTGGCCGTGGAAGCATGACCGGTCGACCCACAAACACCATGTGCCCAGCCAGATGGCGGCGGTGAAGAATGTGGCGGCGTAGAAACCTCCCGAACCAGCCGGCGCCTGAGAGGAATAGAACAGTCCGATGGCACCCAAGATTGCAGGTAGAACTACCCGCCAGAGAATCGGCAGGCGGGTGGCGGTGGCATCACCGTGCGGCATGAAGGCCTTTCACAGTGGGGAAATCAATGAGGGAGCTCGACGCGGGAGGTCATGATTTAGTGTAATCGCGTACTGTCGAAAGTATTGACAACATCGCACTCGTCGACGTGTGCCGGGAGCCAGGAGAAAACATGAATAAAGATACCGCTGTGTAGCACGGCTGGCGCTTGTCACGGGAAGGTGAGATTTGAAGGGCATACCTGCGTAGGGAGTTCAGGAGGAACTAGTGGATGATTTCGAGTTTCCGGAGATGCCTCACGTGTATCTGCCGGCAGTTAATGCGGACGATGGGTTGACGCGTTGGGAGTTTCTGCAGGGGCGTTGGATGAGTTCCAGAAGCTTGAAGGTATCAATAAAGATGCTTTTCTCGAGATGCAACAACTTTTGCTGCGTTGGAGTGAGCGTGGCGCCCGAAGATGACGTTGCATTGGTGGAGCCATCGGGCACGAGGGTTCTCAATGAAATTCTGAACCCGCCATGGTTAGGCGAGTTGAAAGGGTGGGGAACTGGTGGGAATGGCGAGGACCGTCATTTTCGACTGTACTTCCTCGATATCTCTTCGAGGCCGGGTGAACCAGCCCACCAGATGCTTGAGCTTGTGTAAAGAAAAGCGGATCTTTGATGACACGCGTCAGGAGCTCATAGGACTAACGAGGCTGGATCGAGATATTTTTGCGGGTGTGATGTCTGGTGACTTTTTGGACTCGAGTCCATTGACTTTTGGACGCGAGTCCAGTTGGTTTTGACGCGGAGTCCAGGAAGTTTATGGACAGGATGTCTAACGACTTTTGGACTCTGGCTTCTTGACAATGTGGGGATGGCAATTCCCATTACTCTCCGCAAGAAGATAGCGGATTTCGACCCCATCCGTGAGGGCATCACGGTCCAGCAGTTCTGCAAGAACATCGGCGTATCGAAGCAGACGTACTACAACATCAAAGCACGTATCGCCGAACGCGGGCGGGCTGGCATCGTGCCCGACAGCACGGCACCGCTGAACCCGCGACGGGTCTACGATGACAAGATTCGACAACAGGTCCTGCAAGCTCGCGGTACGTTAAGAGCCCGCGGCCAAGACTGCGGCCATGGTCAATCTTCGTTATTGTCCACGTGGTGCCGGCGGGCAGAGCAGGGTGGAGGTTCCGGAGGTCCGTAGTTCCCCGTGGACCACGCCTGCAGGTGGTGGACATCGCAGTCTCATGGCCGGTTGCAGTCCGTGGGTGCACACGATTTCCCGGCAGCGAGCGCTATTTTGCCATAGCGAAGCGGTGCGCTTGGTGCGACCGAGCTCGAGCGGAAGCCCTTGTCATCGACGGCGCAGAAAGTCGTGCTGCGCAGCGCCCAAGCGGAGAAGATCGAGCGGAGATAGATCGATTCCCGCGCTTGTGGTGAAGCGGGTATCGCTGCTCATCGCTTGTATTCTTCCAGAGTGGTGGCGACGAAGAAGGAGCGAGGCCATCCGATTTCTTTTGGCCCGCGGACAAATAGCTGCCTAGTGCCGCGGTCAACTGATCCGCCATGCGCTGGCAGCATAGGTGCGGTATCGTCTTCGGGGCTCAGGCTCGCTGCCTTTATTCTTGGCAGGGGCGAAGGCACTGGCTAGGAGCGCGGCGGCGGAGGCATCGAGGTAGCCGGAGATGTGCACGCCACCGTCTGCATCTTGGTTAGAAATGCTGAAGCGGCGCTTGCGGGTAACCGCGTGTGGATCGCGCCCCCCGGAGGATCGACGGCATGCTTATTCGCCTTGCGGATGGCCTGACGCAGCCAATCGCAGAGATTCATAAGAGAGCGGCGCTTGGCCTCTTCCAAGGCCTTATTGCAGCTCCCGCGGCCCAGGGACCGCGAACTTATTGAGGCGCGCCCCGTTCGATGAGGTTGAGGACGCGTTCGGGATGGGGTCTTCCTCGAAGTAGTTTGCGCTGTTCTTCCGCCTGGCGCTCACGATCGGCGCGGCGGCGCGCTTCCTCCTCGGCTTTTGCGCGGCCGCATCTGCCTCGTCGTCTGCTGGCGGTTCAGGATCCTCAATGGGTGCAAAGAGGTTCTTGCCGTTGCGCAGGCGGGCGGCGGCCTCAGACTCTGAGGCCAAGGCGGGCGACTAAGTAGTCCCAGCCTTAGAAGAGCCGACCCGCCTGCCGGCATCATCGCGCTCTGCAATAAAGGCAAAGGCGGCATCGATAGTGGATTTATAGCCCAGCGCCCGCTCTAAGTGTTCGAAATTGGGGTGGAGCAATTCGAAGGAGAGATCGTCCGGATTCTGCATAAGGTTGCGCAGGCGCGTAAGGCAGCCACATCAGAAATGGCTGTATTGATTTCCGTATGCTTGGCAGTTTCCATGGTTCCTCCTCCTTCCTGTTTCGCTTTCATGTTCTATTCTATGTCATAAAACACCAGCGCAACCGCAAGAAAGGGAATTGGTCAATAGACTGTACATTCCCAACCAAACGGGCCCAGCCGCAACCAACGCAAGCAACCCCGCCAAACAGCGCCCGGAAAACCACTAATCCGGAAACTTAGGCAACGCTGTTTCATCGAGCCATGCGGCAACGGTGGCATCGAGGGGCGGCGTCCGGCGCAGCCTCCCGGAAGGACGAGGAGAGGAGATCTGCGGGCTCGACCACGGAGTGCTGATGCTGGGTGGTAGGAGGTGAGGGTGGGGAAGAAGGCATCGCCAAGCAGCCGGTGAATGGCGTACCGCGAGGGCCCCGCGCTTGTACACGCGGTCATCGAACATATCGCGCGCGCCAGGATCAGAAACCTTGATGTTGGCGCTTGCGCATCAGAACTGTAATGCGAGCGCGCCGCCTCGCGCGCGGAGGACGCACCCCGTGCTCACCCCACAACCACCTGCCAGGCAAACCCTCATTGAGCCAAATATCCTTCCACGCAGAAAGGCCAACGGAATTGCCAAACCACTGGTGGGAAAGCTCGCGCGATGAGCCGCTCGAAGGCGTGATCGCCCTTCACATGGTTGGAACCGAAAATGGACAAGCCTTGGGCCTCGAGGGAATCTCCAGCTCATCCTCGGTAATGATGACCTGATAGGCGGGGAACGGATAGGCCCGTAGATAGAGGAGAAGAAATCCACCATCTCCTGCTGCCGGGAAAACTCTTCGCGTACGCGCTCGCGCAAGAACGCCAGGCACGCCGCCTGGGTATTAGCCCCCAGCGAATAAGAAGAAAACTCGCCTACCTGTACCGCTGCAGGTATGTGGCCATGGGGTGGCGCGTGCGGTAGTGCCACCGAGTGGTGGAACCGCCGGCCTTGGGGAGACCAATTCGCCATTGGAA
Source organism: Corynebacterium accolens (assembly GCF_023520795.1). Taxonomy (NCBI): domain Bacteria; kingdom Bacillati; phylum Actinomycetota; class Actinomycetes; order Mycobacteriales; family Corynebacteriaceae; genus Corynebacterium; species Corynebacterium accolens. The sequence goes on from NZ_CP046605.1 coordinate 282,816, forward strand.
ATAACGGTAAAGGGCTATCGGCGGTGATGATGATGTCATACGTCGCCTTTTCAGAAGGCGTGTCATCGCACGGAACCAGCTGGGCGCGCCATTGGGCTGGCTGGCCACCAACGAGCCGGATTCTCCTTTCCTCAACCACCCCTGTGTGGTGCGGATGGGGCGCGGGCTGCCGCCGTAGCGAATGCAGCTCAAACTCGGTTCCGGCAGGGATTTCGGAGGCAAAACGCGCAGCTTCCCAGAAGATTGGCGGAACCCGCAGGGCGCGTGCTTGGCGGTCACGCGCCGCGCCACCATCGCCCCCGCCAAGATCTAAGGTTAAGGAGGTCAGTTCCTCCACCGCGCGCACGCTCAAAATGGCCTCGCCCTGCAGCGGGTTAGGCTCCACGCGGTAGTTCAAGTCGTGGTGGTGACTTCAAAACCAAGGTTGAAGTCCACGCCGGTATAAGGATCAGTATGCGACGCAAAGGCGGTAGGAAGCAATGTCATAATTGCACCCTACCGCCCGTTGCGCGCAGCCTAAATTAGCTATTGAAGCCCCGCTCGAATACTGGCCAGGAATCCTTCAGATCCTGGTTCCAGGTGCGGCCACGAGTGGGTTCCGGTGGAAGTTAAAGGTGGCGGGCACGCCAGCCTGGCCGCTTGGCCTTGAAGTTGTGGTGCAGTAGTTCACACCGGCCTCGATGGCGCCGCCTTCAACCTGCAGGGTAGCGGAGCCCTGCGCTGCCTGGAGCGGGTTGTAGCCCTTGGACTGGATGTAGGAGAACGTGTCTTCCTCGCTAGCCAGACCAGCCGGAGGACACGTACAGCTCGGTGCCGTGCAGCTTCTCGGCATTCATCATGGCGTCGTTATAGCGGTTGGTGGGAGAACCAGCGGCCCCACATCTGGTCCACGCTACGCCGCCGCGGCCAACGGTCAGCTCGCTACGCCCTGGCGCTCGATGGGGTACGCGGTAGCCGCGCAACCTGCAAAGGAACCAACGGCGTCGTAGAAGCCCTGGTGTGCTGTGCCAGCAACAGGGAGGAGGTGGCGGACATGGACATGCCCGCGATGGCGCGGTGGTTATCGGCATTGATGTGCTTCTCGATGGCCCCGGCAGCTCCTTGGTCAAGAAGGTCTCCCACTTTTGTGGTCCCTGCAGGAAGCCCGAATTCGGCTCAGAGATCCAGTCGGTGTAGTAGGAGAAAGCGCCGGCCTGTGGGACAACGACGTTGACGTCCTTCCGTGTAGAAGTCAACGGCATCAAAGCTTCAGCCAATCCATGTCCTGTTCCGCGCCGCCTGCACCGTTGAGCAGGTACACGGTCGGGCGAGCCATTCGCTGCGCGGACGACGGCCAAAGGAATCTTCCGGCCGTTCATCGCCGGCGAGGTTGCCCTCGAGCTTTCAACGCGCGCATCATCCTTGTACTCTTGTACCAGGACTTACCCTCGATTTCCCGGGTAGGCTCCAGCGGGGAAATCGTGGACTGTGCGGCATCGCCCGCCACCTGCTGCGGGGTCAGCTCGGCCGCGCCTGCCACGGCATAAGCCAAGCCCAGTAAACCGCAGCTCCGAGGCAGAATTGAGACGCTTCATGGTGCTTCTTTCCTGTAGGGAGTGGACTCGATAACTATACTTCGGCCGCGAAAATTGGCATATTAAGGAAGTATTCAGTGTTTAGACATACAGATATCGCCATTTATAGTGCCCAATAAATGCCCGCCGGTAAAGACCTAGGTCGATTTGGGACATGGGGGTAAGCGGCGCTCTATACGCCTGTACTTTGTTAATGATAACAAACACTGTGACAATTGAGGTTTGTGTGTCATAATCTCCTAAGAAATCGCGGCGCAGCTGTAACGCCAGCAGAAATGGCTGCGTTAGTGCTTTAGTATGAAAAGCTAAAGTGCGATTGTGCACGCGCTCCAACAAAAGAAAGAACCTCAATGAACGTTTTCGATACCGTCCTCGTTTCCATCAACGATTCCTCGGCCCTTCATCCACTCCGCGTTGGAGGCCTACTCCAAGCTGCTGGTTTCCCTCACCTGATCTAAACCTGCGAGCCTCAAGGGCCCTGTGCATCTGCTGCTTGCCGATGCCTCCCTTCTTCGCGGGCCCTTTCCTCTTCTCACCGCCGTATGGGGTGCCCCTCAAGTGTGACCAATTGCGACAATGAGGACAAAGTTACGTATCCTGTAGGGCGTGACTAACGAACATTATGACGTAGTAGTACTCGGTGCGGCCCTGGCGGCGTTGCCGCCATCCGCGCAGCTCAGCTTGGAAAGAAAGTCGCTGTTATTGAAAAGCAGTACTGGGGCGGAGTCTGCCTCAACGTAGGCTGTATTCTCCAAGTCGCTGCTGAAGAATGCAGAGGTAGCCCACACTTCAACCACGAGGCGAAGGCTTTTGGCATCTCCGGCGATGTTTCCTTTGATTTCGGTGTAGCCCAAGCGTTCCCGCAAGGTTTCTTCGGGCATCGTCAAGGGCGTTCACTACCTGATGAAGAAGAACAAGATCACCGAGATCAACGGTCTGGGTTCCTTCAAGGACGATAAGACCATTGAGATTACTGAGGGCGATGATGAAGGTAAGACCGTTACCTTCGATGACTGCATCATCGCCACCGGCTCCGTGGTCAAGTCCCTGCCTGGCGTTGAGCTGGGCGGCAATATCGTCTCCTATGAAGAGCAGATCCTGAACGAGGAAGCACCGAAGTCCATGGTCATTGTGGGCGCCGGCGCCATCGGCATGGAGTTTGCTTATGTGCTAGCCAATTACGGTGTGGACGTCACTATCGTGGAGTTCATGGACCGCGTCCTGCCGAATGAGGACAAGGACGTATCCAAGGAGATTGCCAAGCAGTACAAGAAGCTCGGCGTGAAGCTCCTGACCGGTTACAAGACCACCTCTGTGAAGGACAACGGCGACGATGTCACCGTTGAGGTCGAATCCAAGGACGGCTCCAAGCAGGACACCCTGACCGTGGATCGCGCCATGATCTCCATCGGCTTCGCCCCGCGCGTTGAGGGCTTTGGCCTTGAGAACACCGGCGTTGAGCTGACTGAGCGCGGTGCCATCGACATCGATGACCGCATGCGCACCAACGTTGACCACATTTATGCCATCGGTGACGTCACCGCGAAGCTGCAGCTCGCACACGTGGCAGAGGCACAGGGCGTTGTAGCGGCAGAAACCATTGCTGATGCAGAAACTCAGCTCTTGGGTGACTACAACAACATGCCGCGCGCTACCTTCTGCAACCCGCAGGTCGCTTCCTTTGGCTACACCGAAGAGGCAGCCAAGGAGAAGTTCCCGGATAAGGACATCAAGGTTGCTACCTTCCCGTTCTCCGCAAACGGTAAGGCCGCTGGCCTGAATGAGACCGCCGGTCGCTTATTGCTGACGGCGAATTCGGCGAGCTCATCGGCGGACACATGGTGGGCTCCAACGTTTCGGAGCTCTTGCCTGAGCTGACCTTGGCGCAGCGTTTCGACCTGACCACTGAGGAAATCGGCCGCAACGTACACACCACCCGACCTTGTCTGAGGCCATGAAGGAAGCCGCTGAGGGTATCAGCGGCCACATGATCAACCTCTAAACAAGCCTCCCTATAGCATAACGGCACCGCGGCGTTCTCCAGGAGGACCGCGGTGCCGTTTCTGTGTGCGGCTAAAAGCCCAGCTAGTAAGGCGCGACCGCCGAGCGGTGAATATCGATATCGATCGCCTCGTTGATGGGCGGGAAAGCGCGCTGCGAGTTCTCACGCGCGCAAGTACGGCAGCCAGGACCGATGGGCGTAGCAGCGTGGAGATTGGTGAGGTCGAGGCCCTCCGCATAGACCGTGCGATCGGCGTGGCGGGCCTCGCAGCCCAGGCCAATGGCGAAGAGCTTATTGGTATCGCCGTAGCGCCCTTGGTGGTGCTGCACGGCGCGGAAACCACGGTAGTTGCGCCCATCAGGCATCTGCGCCAGCTGACGCGAGATGACCCCGGGCGGGTGAAGGTCTCATAGACATTCCAGAGCGGGCAGGTGCCGCCATTATTGGAAAAGTGCACGCCGGTGGCGGATTGCCGCTTGGACATATTGCCGGCGCGATCCACGCGCACGAAGGTAAACGGAACGCCGCGCTATCGCGCTGCAGGGTGGAAAGCCGGGAGGCGACTGTCTCATCCCACGCCGAAGACCTGGCACAGATACTCCACATCGTAGCGCGCTCGGCCTCGCTGTGCATCATGGCATAGGGCATGAGCGTGGCGGCTGCAAAGTAGCTGGCCAAGCCGCGTTGCGCCAGGCTGCGGGAGGAATCAGAGGTAAAGGTTCATCGGGCCACGAGATTTGCCTTGGGCCTCGAGAGCAGGCCGAGCTCGGCGGCCATGCGGAAGGCGCGTTGGCCCTCGCTCAAGCGCGAGGCAAGCGTGAACTGCCCGCTCTCGGCGGTCAAAGCGGTGCAGCGTGCCATCCATCTGCGCCGTGAGCTCGATTTCTACGCCGTGCTTCTCGCGCGCAGCCGGTTCGCCAGCGCCTGTTCGGTATTGCGAATGCCGAATCCGGAAACGCCGAGGTCACCGGCGCTCCTCCTCCGCGTGATGGTCCAGCCCGTCCAGGTAATTTTGCCGGGCATAGAAGAAGTCGCGCACCTCATCGTGCGGCATGGAGGGCAGCTGCGCTTTCCGATGTCCGCCTCGTATCCGTGGCCAGCGAGAGCTTATCGCGCACGTTGCGGTAGCGGCGGTGTACATCGACAAGCGTGCGGGCGACGGTGGGGTGGTTATATACCAGCTCCGATAGCTCCTGAAGCTCCACCGGGGAGGGGCAGAGCTCCTTGTCTTGGATGACGTCCTGGATCTCCGCGAGGAGACGGGAGTCATCATCGCGGGAGAAAAACGTGGCGTCGACGCCAAAGACCTCGGTAATGCGCAGCAGCACCGGCACGGTGAGCGGGCGGACATCGTGCTCAATCTGGTTGACGTAACTGGCGGAAAGGCCGAGGGTGCCAGCTAGGGAGGCTTGGCTGAGATCGCGTTCGCGGCGAAGCTGGCGAAGGCGAGATCCCACATACGTCTTACTCATGCGCCAAAGGTTACTAGTAGCGAGCGCGGCTGTGCATCTTTATGGCGAAAATTTTGTGAAGACTCTTCGCTACCTGGACACGCTGTTTGTGGGGTTTCATGCGAAAGTTTGACACATAAAGGGGTGGGTTAATCACTTGCGCAACATGGAGTGGCGAAGCTCACAATTTGGGCTACAAATATGAAACATCTGCATTGCGGAAATGAAGGTACCCAAGGTAACAGCGTTTTCGCATTCTTGTTCTCAGGATACCCTTACCTAAAAGATCTCACCGCCTAGTCGCGCTTGCGAACCAGGAGCAATTGGCCGCTCGAAAATAACTAGTAACCAGCGGTTAAGCCCAGTTAAGGTAAGTACGACTATGGAGGTGTCATGACTTTAAGAAATCCGGACCGTGAGGCAATCGCTCACGGCCACATCACTAATGAACCAATTCGTCAGCAGCCCGGAACGCCATCGTGGGTACTGAAGCTCATCATGGCCGTTACCGGTTTTTCTTTGCGCTTTTCGTCGTCGGCCATGGCCGGCAACCTGAAGCTGTACATGCCGGCACACAACGGTGAGCCCGCCCTGGATGAGTACGGCGAGTTCCTGCGCTCTATGGGTGAACCGCTGTTGCCGCATGGCTCTGCCCTGTGGATCATCCGCATCGTGCTGATCGTGGCAATCCTTGCCCACATCTCTACGGTGCCTTTACCCTGGCTTCCCGCTCCAAGGCATCCCGCGGCAAGTTCAAGCGCACCAACCTGATGGGTGGCCTGGATTCCTTCGCCACCAAGTCCATGCTGGTAACCGGTGTCGCTGCTGCTCTTCATCATCTTCCACCTGCTGGACCTCACCATGGGCGTACAGCCGATGGCCCCAGAGGGTTTTGAAGGCTCTGTCAGGCCAATATGATCGAAACCTTTAGCCGTTGGCCGGTCACCATCTTCTACGTGCTGGCAATGTGCTGCCTCTTCCTGCACCTGACCCACGGCATTCGCCTCGCCGCATCTGACCTGGGTATCACCGGTGCCAAATGGCGTCAGACCTTCTTGGTCTTGGCCTACATCATCCCGGCCGTTGTATGCATCGGCAACATCGTTATGCCTTTGTCCGTTGCCCTGGGCTTGGTCAGCTAAAGGAGATAGGAACCCGCTGACTACTACTGAACTCAAGCGTGAACACCCCAACTTCGCACCCAAAGTCCATCGTTGAGGGCGTCTCCGCTGGTAATATCCTGGAATCCCAGGAACCGCACGGCGTGCCGATGAAGGATATGGGGCTCACCACGTTGACCACATGAACCTGGTCTCCCCACTGAACCGCCAAGTTTGAGGTCCTCGTCGTACCGAGCTTGTCCGCGGCGCTGCGGCAGCCCCAGTGAAGTGGGCTGCGGCGTTAAGGTCTTTACCTACCACGACTCCCGCGCCGCGCGCACTCTATTGCTGCGCAGGGTGGTGTCAACGCCTCCCGTGCCAAGAAGGTGGATAATGACTCCGCTTACCACACCAAGACACCAAAGGGCGGCGACTACCGCTGCCGCGAGTCTGACTGCTGGCGCCTGGCCAACAGAGTCCGTTCGTGTTATCGACCACATGAACGCCATCGGCGCCCCGTTCGCCCGTGAGTACGGCGGCACCCTGGCCACCCGTTCCTTCGGTGGTGTGCAGGTCTCCCCTACTACTACACCCGTGGTCAAACAGGTCAGCAGCTGCAGCTGTCCACGACCTCTGCACTGTACCGTCAGATCGGGCTGGGCAATGTGGAGCTTTTGCCCCAACGATATGCAGGGATCATCACCTATGAGGACAACGGCAAGAAGCGCGCGGGCGGCATTGTCACCTGCAACCTGATTACCGGTGAGCTCAAGGCCTTCACCAGCCACGCGTCATCATCCTGGGTACCGGTGGTTACGGCAGCGTTTACCACATGTCCACCCTGGCGAAGAACTCAACGCCAGCGCCATGATGCGCGCTTATGACAAGGGCGCTTATCTGGCTTCCCCGGCGTTCGTGCAGTTCCACCCGACGGGCCTGCCGGTCAACTCTGACTGGCAATCCAAGACCATTTTGATGTCGGAGTCCCTGCGTAACGATGGCCGCATCTGGTCGCCTGAAGAGGGCGACGACCGCGACCCGAACACCATTCCGGAGGAAGAGCGCGACTACTTGGAGCGCCGCTACCCGGCCTTCGGCAACCTGGTTCCCCGTGACGTTGCCTCCCGTGCAATTTCCCAGCAGATCAACAATCTGGGCGTTGGACCGCTGAAGAACTCGGTCTACCTTGACTTCCGCGACGCCATCGAGCGTCTGGGCAAGGATAAGATCCGCGAGCGCTCCAACCTCATTCAGATGTATGAAGAGGCCATTGGTGAGTCCGCGTACGAGACCCCCATGCGCATCGCTCCTACCTGCCACTTCACCATGGGCGGCCTGTGGACCGACTTCAACGAGATGACCTCTATTGACGGCCTCTTCGCCGCCGGTGAGTGCTCTTGGACCTACCACGGTGCTAACCGCCTGGGCGCGAACTCCTGCTTTCGGCTTCTGTTGACGGCTGGTTCACCCTGCCGTTTACCATCCCGAACTACTTGGCTGACCACCTCAACGAGGACAAGCTGGCCGAGGACTCCGCTGAGGCAAAGGGCAGCCGTGCAGAAGTTCACGGCGCATGCCGCACGGTCCGTCCCACTACCACCGCCAGCTGGGTGACCTGCTGTACTTCGGCTGCGGTGTGTCCCGTAACGTCGAGGACCTGAAGGACACCATCGAGAAGATCCGTGCCCTGCGCGATGACTTCTGGAAGAACGTCCGCATCCCTGGTGAGGCGAATGACATGAACCAAGTCCTGGAATACGGCCTGCGCGTTGCCGATTACCTGGACCTGGGTGAGCTCATGTGCATCGACGCCCTTGACCGCGATGAGTCTTGCGGCGCTCACTTCCGCGAAGATCACCTTTCTGAAGAAGGCGAAGCCGAGCGTGACGACGAAAACTGGTGCTTCGTTTCCGCCTGGGAGCCGGGCGCGAACAAGAACGAGTTCATCCGCCACGCAGAACCCCTGTACTTTGACTCGATCCCGCTGATGACAAGGAACTACAAGTAATGAAATTGACACTTGAGATCTGGCGTCAAGCCGGACCCACCCAGGAAGGTAAATTCGAAACCGTCCAGGTGGATGATGCCTCCGAGCAGATGTCCATTCTGGAGCTATTGGACCACGTCAACGAAGGCTATGTTGAGCGCGGCGAAGAACCGTTCGCTTTCGCTTCTGACTGCCGCGAGGGCATCTGCGGTACCTGTGGTTTGACCGTCAACGGTCGCCCACACGGCCCGGGCCAGAACACCCCTGCCTGCCAGCAGCGCCTGTTCAACTTCAACGATGGCGACACCATCCAGCTGGAGCCCTTCCGCTCCGCTGCGTACCCCGTCATTAAGGACATGGTGGTTGACCGCTCCGCACTGGACCACGTGATGGAGCAGGGCGGTTACGTATCCATGGATGCCGGCACCGCACCGGATGCCGATACCATGCACATCAACCACGAGACCGCCGAGTACTCGCTGGACCACGCCGCTTGCATTGGTTGCGGTGCCTGCGTTGCTGCCTGCCCGAACGGTGCGGCACACCTGTTCACCGGCGCCAAGCTGGTTCACTTGTCCATGATGCCGCTGGGTAAGGAAGAGCGCGGCAGCCGTGCCCGCAACATGGTTGCTGATTTGAATCCAACTTCGGCCACTGCCTCTACGGTGAGTGTGCCGATGTCGGCTGGCGTCCCACTGACCGCAGTATCTGCCGTTACCCGCGAACGTGCACGTGCTGCTTTCCGTGGCAAGGACGACTAAGCTAGAGTTATTCCGTAGGAATACTAGGAACGAGAGAAAGACAGAAAGACTCCGCCATGAGCGATAACACCCACGTAGTTGCTGACTACCAGAGCGAAACGTATCCGGAGTTCTCCGGCAAGATTCAGGACAACTACATCGAAGGCTACGACCCAGTATCCTTCGCAGCTCCTCACTCTTCCCTTCTCCGCACCTCCACGTGGGTCGGCATGGGCTTGATCCTGTCTTGCCTGCCAGCAGCCGGCATCCTCATCTGGGGCCTCGGCGTGTGGGACACCCCGCTGGGCACCGCAGGTGAAGGCAACTACGGCCTGACCATCGCCATCGGCGTCATTTCCTTGGTTGTGGTGGCCATCGCAGCCGCCGGCACCATCCACTATGGACGCCGCTACTACCGCCAGTACCGCAAGGAAACCGGCCGAGTTAACTAAGGCGCACGCCTAGTTCAGGCAACGTCTCAGTTTCTGTACTGACTCTACAACCCCGCCTCTACCGCATATAAGCTCTGCAGGAGGCGGGGTTGCTTGTATTTGAAGCAGATAGGGGTTAAGTAGCAAGAGGGGATGCGGACATTTTTAGGAATATTTAGAGTAGCAGCTTGCGTCGGCGTTGATTGATGCTTAATCTGCCGAACTCAAGCTTGATTCTTCGTTCGTTTTAGAAGTCGACATAGTTATGAATCGCTTTTTCTAATTCCTCATGATGTCGCCATTTAGGCCCATAGAACATCTCATTTGGACCTGACCCCAGTTTGGTGGACACCTGATATCCAGCGGTTGCGTCCCTTAGTGTGGTGTAACGCTTGCTGATGGTGGGCCCGAAAATAGTAGGGCGGTCACCGTCGGAAACTTTCGACTCAACAACCACATCTCACCGAACGGCATATGACGATGACCGCTGCACCACATTCTATCGACCCTGCAACCTACTTGGAGAGAGTGTCTAATGGTTTGTGTGTGGGTACCTAACCCGCATGAGGAGATGGACCAGAATGACTACTATGGCGAGACGAGATCCGGCTGATAAGGCCAAGATTGATGCGATTGAAAAGAAGCTGCTTGCTAACCCAGAAATCGCGAAACTGATTGATGACCTAGGCACGTCGACAACGGATGCCAATGGCCCAGTTCGGGGCATGTTGCAACGACCCTCTGAACTCAAGCCCGTCGCAAACGCTGCAAAGACCCCATTCGTAACGCCGTATTAGCGCTTATGATTAGGTGGAATCAGATAACTTAAGAGCTGAGTAGGCTACTGATGAAAAATGGGGCTTGGCCTCTTTAGCAAGTAATCACCGCGTCTCTCTTAGGAGCTATCGTGGTGACCATTATATCGCTCCAGAGCGAGCAGGGAACCTTAGTGGAAGCAATTTTAATCTTCTGCTTGTCTTCGGTTTTCCTTTTTATCGTGTTCTTTTCTGCAGCGAGACTATTCAACGCGCTCTACCGACGTTGGAACTTTTCTAATCAGGAATAGACGTAAATTTATAACGTTCATTCCTTTCTTGACTGGAACAGCAATTGTTCCCATCAATGCCGCAGTCGCACTTTGATCTGTACCAGCGCAGCGCCGAGCGTTCGTCCGCGGGGTGCACCGGCAAGAGTGCTACCTGTATGCCCGGCAAGGTCGTAGGCGAATCTCAGTTCCGCGGTGTTGAAGTGTCCCAGGTTTTGTTCCGTTTGAGTAGATGGGAAAATCTGGAACATGCCGAGAAAATTTGACCAGGATGCGAAGGACCGTGTGGTCCGTCTCGTGGAGGACCGCATCTTGGCGGAAAATATGTCGATGCGCCCCGCGTGCCAGGCAGTAGGCCCAAAGCTGGGGGTTTCATGGCACACAGCTCGTCAATGGACTTAAGCCTGCTCGCCGTGCAGGAAGAACCCCAGAACCTGTGCCTGAAGATGTGGCTGCCGAAAACGCGAGGCTACGTCGTGAAAATCACCAGCTACGCGATACTAATGAGTTGTTGAAGGCCGCGTCAGCTTTTTCGCGTCGGAACTCGACCCGAAACGTTAAGAAATGATCCGGTTCATCGATGAAAACCGGAATCGTTTCACTGCCCGAGTTCATCTGCAAGACGTTGAAAAATAACCGGGCTGGTGGGTTTATCACCTCGCGTGGGTATCGCCAGTCCAAGGCTCGCGGGTTAAGTGCTCGTCGACTTCGTGATGCTGCGTTGGTTGAACGCATTAGTGCTGTTCATCGGGATAATTATGGTGTCTACGGTGTGCGGAAAATGTGGCATGCTCTTCGCCGTGAAGGAATCGATATCGGTCGTGAACAAACCGCCCGACTGATGCGCCTAGCTGGCGTTTCTGGCAAAGGCAAAGGCGGATCACCGATTACAACCCGAAAAGCTAACGTGCCTGATTTGCGCCCGGATTTGGTCGAGCGTGAATTTAAAGCTCAAGGACCGAATAAGCTGTGGGTGGCTGACATTACCTATGTACGGACACGAAAAGGATTCGTCTACACCGCGTTTGTCACCGACGTCTACTCCCGGCGGATCGTCGGGTGGGCGCTGTCAGATTCGATGCGGACCGAAGCTTTGCCGCTGCAAGCACTCAACCAAGCGATTGTGAGTGCTGAGGAAACAACAGGTCTCATTCACCATTCGGATCACGGCTCGCAGTACGTCAGCGTTGTCTACAACGAGCGACTTACCCGGCACGGCATTACAGCTTCCACCGGAAGTGTTGGTGACTCCTATGATAATGCTCTGGCTGAAAACGTTAACGGCCCCTCATAAGAACGAGCTAGTCCATACCCGCAGGTGGGATGACGTTGTAGAGGTAGAAATCGCGACGTTCGAGTGGGTGTCATGGTGGAACGAGACTAGGCTCCACCAAAGCTTGGGATACCGAACCCCGGTCGAGGTGGAAACCGAGTTTTGGAAGCAGAACTTGCCACAGGCAATAATGGAAAACAAGGCAAATGCCTAGGAACAAAACTCGGGGCACTTCAAGTAGATCGTTTATCAGGGCCGCCAAAAAGGGGACGAGGCGGACCATGAGCGCGCCAACGATGAACAAGGCGATAAGCCCAATGCCGATGACGGCGCCGAGGGCTAGCTCCTTGAGTGTGTGGCCGTGGAAGCATGACCGGTCGACCCACAAACACCATGTGCCCAGCCAGATGGCGGCGGTGAAGAATGTGGCGGCGTAGAAACCTCCCGAACCAGCCGGCGCCTGAGAGGAATAGAACAGTCCGATGGCACCCAAGATTGCAGGTAGAACTACCCGCCAGAGAATCGGCAGGCGGGTGGCGGTGGCATCACCGTGCGGCATGAAGGCCTTTCACAGTGGGGAAATCAATGAGGGAGCTCGACGCGGGAGGTCATGATTTAGTGTAATCGCGTACTGTCGAAAGTATTGACAACATCGCACTCGTCGACGTGTGCCGGGAGCCAGGAGAAAACATGAATAAAGATACCGCTGTGTAGGCACGGCTGGCGCTTGTCACGGGGGAAGGTGAGATTTGAAGGGCATACCTGCGTAGGGGAGTTCGGGAGGAACTAGTGGATGATTTCGAGTTTCCGGAGATGCCTCACGTGTATCTGCCGGCAGTTAATGCGGACGATGGGTTGACGCGTTGGGAGTTTCTGCAGGGGGGCGTTGGATGAGTTCCAGAAGCTTGAAGGTATCAATAAAGATGCTTTTCTCGAGATGCAACAACTTTTGCTGCGTTGGAGTGAGCGTGGCGCCCGAGAAGATGACGTTGCATTGGTGGAGCCATCGGGCACGAGGGTTCTCAATGAAATTCTGAACCCGCCATGGTTAGGCGAGTTGAAAGGGTGGGGAACTGGTGGGAATGGCGAGGACCGTCATTTTCGACTGTACTTCCTCGATATCTCTTCGAGGCCGGGTGAACCGGCCCACCAGATGCTTGTGAGCTTGTGTAAAGAAAAGCGGATCTTTGATGACACGCGTCAGGGAGCTCATAGGACTAACGAGGCGCAGGATCGAGATATTTTGCGGGTGTGATGTCTAGTGACTTTTTGGACTCGGAGTCCATTGACTTTTTGGACGCGGAGTCCAGTTAGTTTTTTGACGCGGAGTCCAGGAAGTTTATGGACAGGATGTCTAACGACTTTTTGGACTCTGGCTTCTTGACAATGTGGGGATGGCAATTCCCATTACTCTCCGCAAGAAGATAGCGGATTTCGACCCCATCCGTGAGGGCATCACGGTCCAGCAGTTCTGCAAGAACATCGGCGTATCGAAGCAGACGTACTACAACATCAAAGCACGTATCGCCGAACGCGGGCGGGCTGGCATCGTGCCCGACAGCACGGCACCGCTGAACCCGCGACGGGTCTACGATGACAAGATTCGACAACAGGTCCTGCAAGCTCGCGGTACGTTAAGAGCCCGCGGCCAAGACTGCGGCCCATGGTCAATCTTCTACTTCTTCCTCGACGAACTCGGCTACGACCAACCACCGTCACGAGCTTTAATCGCACAATGGTTGCACGAGGCTGGCGTCGCTGACATCAATGCACGTAAACGACCGCGTAAGTCCTACAGGCACTTTGCCAGGGGCGAAGTCAATGAACTGTGGCAGATCGATGCGTTTGCCTACAGACTCTTCGATGTGCCTCACACGCAAGTGACTATCTACCAAGTCGTCGACGATGCCAGCCGCTTCGACGTCGGCTCCCAAGCTTTTGGAACTCCAGAAAACGGCACCGATGCCCGCATCACGCTAAGTGGAGCCATTGATGCTTACGGACTTCCCCAAGAAGTCCTCTCTGACAACGGTGATGCCTTTGCCACCTACCATCGCGGCCGGCTGTCGCAAACCGAACGCTGGCTCGCCAGCCTGGGAGTTCAATCAAGTGCGGGCTTTGCTCCCACGACGCAAGGCAAAGACGAGCGATCGCACCAAACCATGACCAGGTTTTTGGATGCTCGTACCCCGACGACGCTGGCGCAGGTCCAACAGCTGATTGTCGACTACCGCAACTTCTACAACACACGCCGTCGCCACCAAGGACTTCTCAGGGGCAAGATGCACATCACCCCAGCCCAAGCCTGGGAGATTATCTCGCATGCCCAGCCACCGACGCAGCCGATTGACCCAGATGTTTTATGGACAAAAATCGCGAAACAATATCACCGGATTCACCCCGACAACCAGGCAGATGCTTTAGCAGCCGACACAGTGGTCGCGACAGATAATGCCCTGCCTGAAGTTGCAGCTTCAGACAGGGCACCAAGTAACGACACTCAGGCGATCCAGCAAGATACACCCCATGCCGATTCCTCAACCGTAATGCCAAGCTCTACCGGTGTAAATGCACTCTGGCCTATCCCGGACAAGCTGTGGATCAACAAAAGCGGGGTGGTACGCGTTATGGGGCACGGCCTCTACGTCGGGCTGCGCTTCAAAAATCGAGCCATCTACAGCAGCGTAGCCGATGACTATGTGGAATTTTTTACTGATCACGACGGTGAGAAACTGTTTTCATTTCCGCTACCGATCCAACTGAATCAGCGTCCACCCGGCGGTCAAATCAACATAAACCACGTTGTCGGCATGTGGCACCGACAACCCCCAGAGCTAAAACCCAACCTCTCTGGGCCACGGCCAAGCCGCCGGAAGAAGCCAAGCTAGCACCAGTACAAAAACTCCGTGGACTCCCCGTCCAAAAAGCGGGGAGACTCCGCGTCCACAAAGTCCCAAGACTCCGAGTCCACAAAGTAGCTGGACTCCAAGTCCAAAAACCTCATGGACATAACAGAGATATTTTGCGGGCTATGCGTCTAGGGAAGCGATGGTGTCAGAAAAACCGGGTCACTTTTCGGCCATGGCCGAAATAGGGATGTGCATTTTAATGCACATAGCTTATGATGGGATGGAACATAGGGAAGCAGGGGTGAATTGATAATGGCGAAGTTAACTATCAAGCCGAAGGATGCGTTGCCCGGGGACCTCATCGGGTCGCAAATGGACCTCATTGAGCAACTCGTGGAGTTTCGAAAACTGCGAGGTATGACGCAAAGCGAGGTGGCATCGCGCATGGGTGTCGACCGCTCTGTTGTCACCAAGTTTGAATCATTGGTGGGACTTGGGAAGAAGAACCACACAATGAAGATGATTCGTGCGTACGCAAACTCCGTTGAAGCGTATGTGGCGCACGTTGTAGTAGATGGTCGTATCCAGCACGGAAGTGCTCCCTACGCCGAGCTTAAAGAAAATATTGCTCGGCGGATTACCGCTTTGGCAAACGTGAACGAGGCTCACGAACAATTCCCTGATGCTGGCCGTGGTCAGCTGGGAACGGACTTTGTATTTGCTGCCCCGGTAGAGTCCGCTGAAACAGGAGTACTGCAGCAGATGGACTACACAATGGAGTGGACTCTTGTCTAAGGAACAACGGGCTGGCTATGCGACGTGGCAGTTGCTTCGCGCTGAGGGGCAGCGCATCGGGGAACAACAGTCGAAGGATGTAGTGCAAAAGAAAGGTCAAGTATCTTTCCAGGTTTCGCGAGGTCAGACTAGTGAGACTCTGGTGCTTGAAGTTCGCATTGATGTTGACGTGCCGGAGCGCGCGAAGTTGGCGCTGGCCCTACGTGGTGACTGGCCAAATTCAGAACATAAAAAGTTAACGCCGGAAGAATTGGATCAGCTTCTCTTGGGCTACAAGCTTGATGAGCTCGTTGCCGTGGTCAATTACGAATTGCAAAACCTAGCGCCTAAGTTTGGCGTGTCAGCACCCTCGATTCCGCAAGAGCAATTGGAAGCCCTACGCCAAGACGCTGCGGACAAGGAAGCGGAGTAGTCCGTGCCGTTCCTTGGGATAAGGCGGATGGCCTTTCCAAGCGCGTGCCCGTTGGTGTCGCGGCTACCCGGTCGCTGAATGATGAGGTAGGCAGCGGCGGCCATAAATTATTGCAATAGTGTACTGTCAAATGTATTGATAACATTGCACTCGCCGGTTTACCAGCCCATCCAGGCTGGCGAACGGAATCTTACTAGGGGCCATTGCGCTTACCAGCAGAAACAAAGCACATAGCACTACAAATAGCAACCGGTATAGCAATACCTATAGCTATATGTATAGCGTCACGGAGTACTCCTGCTGCTTGCGGCTGTCGCGCATACTTAGGCAGTGCTGGTTTCGCTTTGAGTATTTGCCCCACCCTGCCGTAGGTGATGCCAAGAAGGTAGGCAATATCGCGGTAGTTGTACCTACCATCCGCTAGCTGCCGAGCATGTTGCGACATATTGGCAAGCTCGTGCGCTTCACGCTCGCGGATGGCGGCAAGTTGGTCGCGGGTAGCTTGAGCTTGTTGCTCTACTTCACCAACAAGGTCGAGATGAACGATAGCTGTTTCAAAGGATTTTTGGTCCAAAGTTGCTGTCCATGCTCTCTGCCCAAACACAGACTTCTTCAAGGTGAGCTCTACCGAAAAAATTCCATTCGTGAGTTTGGACCTGACCCCCATGTGGTGGACACCTGATATCCAGCCCAGTCGAGCTGGGAAGAAAGGTAATCTACCACCATGTCCAGGTACTCCGAACAGTTCAAACGCGATGCCGTGGCCCTCTATGAGAACAATGAGGACCTCTCGCTGAACTCAGCATCAGCCGAGCTCGGAATCAATCGAGCCTCGCTGCATTCTTGGGTCAAAAAGTACGGCACCGGCAAACGTGCTCGCACAAAGGCCATGCACGATAAAGCCCAAGCGGCGAATGATTCCGAGCGAATCCGCCAGCTAGAAAAAGAGAACGCAAAATTGCGCGAAGAGCGCGATATTCTGCGCAAGGCCGCCAAATATTTTGCCGAAGAGACACGCTGGTGATCCGCTTCCAGTTTGTCTATGACCACCGAACCGAGTACTCGGTCAAGCGGATGTGCCATGTGTTAAAGCTCAATCGCTCCTCGTTCTACAAATGGGTCAATACCCGCGAAAATCGCAGGTTAAAGATGTGCTCTGATGCTCTTATTGGTGCAAGAATCAAGACCATCTTCGATGATGAGCACGGGCTTTATGGTGCCAAACGCATCGCCGCAAGCCTCAACGACGATACGGACCTCGGCCCGACCAATCATAAGAAGGTCGCACGCATCATGAAATCGATGGGGATCAAAGGCTTTACCAAACGACGTCGATGCATCACCACCAAGCGCAAGCCTGGCCACCGTGTCATGCCAGATTTAGTAGGCCGCAATTTCACCGCTGACAGGCCGAACCACGTCTATGTAGGCGACATCACCTACCTGCCGTGCAAGGGAGGCAAAAACATGTATTTGGCTACAGTCATTGACACCTATTCACGGAAACTTGCAGGTTATGCACTCGCAGACCACATGCGTGTCTCACTGGTCATCGATGCCCTAGCCCACGCACACGGTGTGCGTGGCAGTCTTGACGGGGCTATTTTCCATTCCGATCACGGCAGCGTGTACACCTCACAAGCGTTTAGAAACTACTGCTCGTCGCTGGGTGTACGCCAATCCATGGGCGCGGTGGGAACGAGTGCCGATAATGTCCTGGCAGAGTCATTTAACGCCACCTTAAAACGTGAAGTGCTGCGTGATCGGAAAGTCTTTGATAATCCCATTATCTGCCGTCAGGAAGTCTTCCGGTGGTGCATGCGCTACAACACCCGCAGGCGCCACTCCTGGTGCAATCTTGTGGCTCCTGATGTCTTTGAAGCCGAGACTTCAGCTATACTAGCTAAAGTCGCATAGTTAACCCCCGATGTGTCCACTTTCCGGGGGTCGGGCCCTTTCCCTAAAGAGGAGTAGGAGTTAAAACAAGTAGATTAACTGTTAAGGCAATGGACACAACGATAGAAGTTGCCCTCCAAAAAAGAACCTTACCTCTTTTAAGACTATTAAGCTGGGGCCATTTAATGTCCGCAGCAACCCAAAGAAGAGGAAAGAAAAATAGGTAGGGAAACCCAGCAACGGCTGCGCCCATAGAAATCAAAATTATCGAGGCAGGTAAAATCCCCGACCCTGCTTTAGTTGCAGGTCTTGTCTGCATTGTACTCTCCTGAAGGTACAATATTTGCTGTGATGCATTCAGTCCGACGGTTCAACTTTACTTGACTGAAAGTCTCAGAAGACTTAGACGTCCAAGTTCCATTTCCAGTCGCGTATGCGACTGGATCATTTGCGTGACCGTCGTATGACCACGTTGGAGTTTTGGTCTCACCGCCAGCATCAATTACTTTGACGCTATCAATACTTACGCCGGGGTTCCCGCAAATTTCGACGGTCTGCCACCATGTGTAAAGTGTGTTTCCAAGCAAAGCTTTCTGCTCGAAATGCACACCATCCTTGCGGCAATAGTCTGCAGATCGTGTCGCGGTTCCCGAGTCTGCTGCCTCAGAAACAACAACATCACCAGGAGTATTATACTTATCAAAAGCTTCTCGATCAGCCGATGATAGCTTTTCAATGGCTTCTTCGGGAGCCGAGGATTCCATAACACGGTTGGTCACTTCCTTGGCTTTAGATAGCTCAACCGAATTACCTTCACTATCTGCCATAGCGGGAGCTTGCATGCCACTGGCCATGCTCAGTGCGAAGACTGCACTTGCTGCAAAAGCTGACAACTTCTTGTGATTTTCAGTGTTGGTTTTCATCTGAATTCCAATCTGAGTTCTTATCGTCCTAGTCCTTGACAAACATAACCTAACGCGTGAAGGGGGCAAGGGACAATCATTCGACTTTTTGCGTAGCGGAATTGTTATATTTCCAGCGTGGCCTAACGCCGGCATCGAAGCCGACACGGACGGAGCAACCGTCACCAAGACCGCCACCTCAGTCCGGCAACGACCACCCCGCCCGGAACTGGACTAGCCCCTAGAAAAACAAAGACAAAGCACCCTACGGGGTGCTTTCATTTTTGTCCTGCCAAGTCTGCGCTGATTTACCATCATTAGGCCACTTATCCCCAGGGTTTCACCTGCGATTAAACCTATTTTCCCAGGTCGCTTATAACTATATCCCTGTATCTCTATACCCAGGGGTGATCAACCAACAAAACGTCATCTTGTGGGTTACGGTTTAGGCTCCCGCCTCGCCTTACGGCTCGTTGGGCTGCCGCCCAAATCAATAGATTTGGTTGCCACCAAGACACCCCACCGCAACTACACACCTTATTGCCCTTACGGGTAACCCCACAGTATTTACAGTCAGCACCCGTACCTTGCGCGAGAGGACCTGACCCCCTGGTGGTGGACACGCTGAAACCAGCATGTCGCTGGGGAAGTGAGGTACCTTTCCACCATGCCACGCAAGACCTACACCGAGCGGTTCAGGGGTCAACCGCAACTCGCTGCGCAGCTGGCGCGATGCCTTCGGCACACGCACCAAAACCAATGCCAACGGTGAGAAGGTCGCCAGCCTCATCGCCGCGTCGGACTCCGCCACCGCTGCCTCAGGACTGTCGGACGCCGAGCGCATCCGCGTACTGGAACGCGAAAACGCCAAACTCCGCGAGGAACGAGAAATCCTTCGTAAGGCGGCCAAGTATTTCGCGGAAGAGACGAACTGGTGAACCGCTTCCGGTTCGTTGACGACCATCGAGACCTCTACGAGGTCAAGCGGTTATGCCAGGTCTTGAAACTCAATCGGTCCTCTTACTACGCCTGGAAATCAGCTGCCCCTGCCCGCCGGCAACGCCTCGTCGATGACGCGGTGCTGGGAGCGCAGATCAAGACCACCTTCAACGCCGAGAACGGCTGCTACGGCGCGAAATGAGTGACTGCGGCGATCGACTCCGATCCCGTCAACGACCGGGGCAAGGGCGGCCGTCTCAATCACAAGCGCACCGCCCGGCTGATGCGGCAGATGGGCCTTTTTGGTTTCACCAGGAAACGCCGGGTGAAAACGACGACGTCGAGTAAACGGGACCCGAGGTTTCCGGATCTGCTGCAACGCCGGTTCACTGCGGACAGGCCGAACGCGGTCTACGTCGGCGACATCACGTACCTGCCGATCGTGGACGAGTCGAATATGTACCTGGCCACGGTTATCGACTGCTATTCGCGGCAGTTGACGGGGTTTGCGATCGTTGATCACATGCGCACCGAGTTGGTTGAAGAAGCCCTGACGATGGCCCGGAAGGTTCGCGGGAGCCTAGACGGGGCGATCTTCCACTCGGATCACGGCAGTGTTTATACCTCTGATCAGTACCGGAGACTATGCGTGCGCTTCGGTGTCACCCAGTCGATGGGCGCGATCGGGACGAGTGCGGACAACTCGTTGGCGGAGTCGTTCAACGCCTCGTTGAAGCGGGAAGTCCTGCAGGATGAGTCTAGTTTTCACTAGTCAGTTGGCCTGCCGCCAGGATGTGTTTCGGTGGTGCACGCGGTACAACACCAAACGATTGCATTCATGGTGCGGTTACCGCTCACCGAACGCCTTCGAAGACGCCGGGTTAGCTACACTTACTATCGCATCGTGATTAAATCCCCGTGTCCACTTTCCGGGGTTCGGGCCCATTGAGGGAGATCCCCGCGTCGTTGAGCGCTGCCCGCCCGGTGGGAGTGAGACGCACGGCCCGGGTACGACCCCTGCGGGAAAGCCATTCCTTATCCAGCAGAGTCTTGCAGATTCCCGTGCCGAGAGGGCCGGCGAGGTGGAAGCGGCGTTCGGTGGAGTCCATGCACGACCTGCCCGTGTCGAGCATCTTCGGGGGCACACCCCACTGTATGAACAAGCGATGACCTTGATTAGTGACCTGACAGTGCGAGTCGATGAACTCGTGCTCTTCCAGTTGTTCAGCCAGGCGCACCCCGAGCTTACCGGCGAGGTGCTGATAACAGGTGCGGCCTTCACGTAGGTTCGCATTCGCCCGTGACGCGCTGAGGCTGTGAGGAGTGGGCAGGGGCGAGCGGGCGACCACGCCAAGGCTCTCGACCACTCGTGCGATGTCTTCCCCGGCCAGGCGAATGTAGCGGTGCCGGCCCTGCCGAATGTCGTGGACGAGACCGTGGGTGACGAGCACGTCAACATGCTCGCTCGCCGTCGACCGGGCCAGGCCCGCGTACCTGCCAAGTTCACCAACCGTCCAGGCCCGCCCGTCCATGAGCGCAGCACACATGGCCGCCCGCGACGAGTCAGCCAGAGCCGACGCGACTGTCGAGATATCCGGGACCGCTTCAGGAAACACGCGCGCAACCATGCCTCCAGTGTGCACCCGGAACTGTTCGGTGACGACCGAACAATCGCAGGCATAGTCTGAACTCACCAGATTCATTGCATCAGGAGGCGAAGGGAGCGATCGCGATGAACGGGGACCGCCAACGGCTACGCGGGCACTACGATGAGGACTTCTACTGGGAACGCGTTGACCGCAACCTGGGTTGGCTCGGCGACACCACCGAGGAACAGCGTGAACGCCAAGCACGGTTGCGCGATGCCGTGATCGGCATCGTCGGCACCGGGGGCATCGGCGGTGCCGCAGCCGCCCGCCTGGTGCGCATGGGCGCACTCAACCTGAAACTGGCCGATCCCGACCACTTCGACCTGACTAACGTGCAACGCCAGTACGGCGCCGGGCGAGACACGATCGGCCGCAACAAGGCCGAAGTCGTCGCGGAGCAGGTCTTCGCACTGACCGGGGATGCCAACATCGATGTCTTCCCCGAGGGCATCACCCCGGACACGGCTGAAGAGTTCATGGACGGCTGCGACTATGTGATGGACCAGATGGAGTTCTACCAGATCAGCAACCGCTACGCCCTCCATCGCGCCTTCCGCGCCTCGGACCGGTGCAGGTTCATGTTCAAGATCCCGACCGTCGCGCACTCGACGGTCGTGTTCACCTACACGAAGGACTCGATGCCCATCGAGGAGGTCTACGATCTCCCCGAGGATGCCGAGTTCACCCCGGACGTGATCCACCGGCTGATGGAACGCATCATGCCCGAGCATCAGGACTTCCCCTCGCCAGGCACGCTGGATGAGTGGTTCGTGGAGAAGCAGACGATGCCGATCTTCGGAGCCTGCCCGCCCCTGGCCGAAGGCATCCTCGTTGAACGCCTCGCCCAAGAGATCATGGACTTGCCCGGCCGTACGCCTCTGCCCGTGCAGCCCGGGTACGCGCTCTTCGACACCCTGACCTGGGAAGCGAAGACCGTTGAGAAGGCGTGGTGGGCGAAATGACACGCATGGTGCTCTTCACCGAGACCAATTCCGTCTTTGGCTCTTACTTCCTCACCCGACTTGCCAGGCACGATGATGTCATCCTGGCGGCTGTGGTGCTGCGTGAACCCGGCACACTCTGTGACTACTACCTCGATGAGCCCGAGCCCCTCGACCTCGCGAAGGACGCCGCCGAGCTGGATGTGCATACGCTGCGGCCGGCGCACATCAACACCGACGAATTCATTACCGCCATTGGGGGCCTGGCGCCGGACTACTTCATCGTCGCCAACTACCAGCTGCGGCTCGGGCAGCGACTCCTCGCGGTTCCGAGCTACGACGCCCTCAACTTCCACCCCAGCCCGTTGCCCCGCTATGCGGGGCTGGCACCGTTCTATTGGATGGCCGAGAACCACGAGACCCAGGGCGGAGTCTCCGCAGTGCGAACGACAGCTGGGCTCGACGAGGGCCCCCTCGTCGCCCAGCAACTCCTCACGCTCACCGGGGGAGAGACGGCCAGGGAGATCCGGGACATGCACTTCGCCGCGTCCTGGCGCCTGTTCGATCTGGTGCTGCCGACACTACTGGACCGGTCCTACCGGACCTGGGATCAAGACCTGAGCAAGCGCACCTACTTCGGCCACCCGCCCGCCGAGGCTTCGCTGGAGTCTCGCGTATGACCGCGCATCGGCACACGGCGCTGGTCGCGACCCTCCTCGGTTTCTTCATCGTCATGCTCGATACGACCATCGTCAATGTCGCCCTCGCCGAGATCGGCACTGACCTCGACACGACGGTGGGCTCACTGCAGTGGGTCGTCGACGCTTACACCCTCGTGTTCGCCGCGTTCCTTCTCACAGCTGGGGCCGCATGCGACCGTCTCGGGGCCCGCAGGGTCTACCTCGCTGGCCTGGTGGTCTTTGCTGTACTCTCGGCCGTGTGCGCCCTCGCTCCCACAGGCGGGTTCCTCGTCGCTGGTCGCACCGTCCAGGGCGTGGGCGCGGCAGCGATCGTGCCGGGCTCTCTGGCATTGCTGTCGGCTGTGTACGACGATCCGAAGGAACGAGCACGCGCCATCGGGCTGTGGGGCGGCGCAGGAGGTGTTGCCGCCGCGATCGGACCGGTCCTGGGCGGAGCGCTGGTGTCGGCGATCGGGTGGCGGGCGGTGTTCTGGGTCAACCTCCCCATCGTCGCTATCGGCTGTCTGCTCACCTTGTGGGCAATTCCCGCGCTCACGGGCAGTCGCGCGAGACGGGTGGACCTACCCGGACAGGTGCTCTCCGTGCTCACGCTGGTGGCAGTAACCTATGCAGTCATCACCGCAGGCGAACACGGATGGTCACCCTGGCAGGTAGCCGCGCTGATCGCCGGGGGCGTCTTCCTCGCCCTGTTCATCATCGCAGAGCGACGACATCCGGACCCGATGCTGCCGATGGCCTTGTTCACTCGTGCCCGGTTCTCCGTGGCCGCAATGGTAGGGCTCGCGCTCAACATCAGCTTCTTCGGACAACTCTTCGTGCTCTCCCTCTTCTTCCAGCAGTACCTGGGATACGAGCCGTGGCTGGCAGGCCTCGCGCTGGCACCACAGGCGTGCAGCGCCGTGGTCGCGTCACCGCTGGGCGGCCGTGCCGTCGCCCGGTGGGGCGCGTTCCCCACCATGCTCACCGGCCTGGTAGTCGGCACGATCGGCTTCAGCAGCCTCGTGCTGCTCACCGCAGAAACCCCTTACGTGGTGGTCGCGGTGTTGACCTTCACAGCTGGATTCGGGATGGCCTTCGCGATGCCGGCCGCGACCTCGGCCGCAGTGGCCTCGGCCCCGCCGGAACATGTCGGCATTGCAGGAGGAGTCATCAATGCCGCCCGCCAGACCGGCAGCGTCGTCGGCGTCGCAGTCCTCGGCGAAATGGTCGCCAGTGGAGCGTTCCTCACAGGCTTCCACACAGCCGTCGCGGTCGCCGGTGGAGTCTTCGGTGCCGCAGCGCTCGTAGTTGTTGCCACCATCATCAGTCACCTACAGGAGCCAGTTACACCTGAAGTTTAGAATCATTGTGTGATGAAGCACCATCGGAGGAGGTCGAAGAAGCCGCCAGTCGAACGCGTACTGTGCTCCGAAACTGGTAAACGCGAATACGAGCACTATGATGACGCCGTGCACGTAGCACTGAAACGGTCGCGACGGGCAGGGCCGCTGCGGATCTACGAATGCCCCTCGTGCGGGTCGTGGCACCTAACCAAGCGCCCTGACTGGGGTAAACCACCGGCGAACTAATGACACTGTACGGGTCTGTCTCGGCGAGGAACGCTCCGGAGCGCGTCTTTCCTGGACGCTCCAGGAGTTTCGTTCTCATGCATAGGCAGCCGAGGCGCGCTGCAAGGCTTGTAGCCCTGAGGTCAGTCGCCTAGGGCTTTGTACCATGAAACTAGGCGCGCCAGCGACCATAGGCCATGGTCAGAGAGTATGAACACTGGTGACCAGATAGCAGGTCGCTTGTGTCAGGCAATGCGCCGGCGCATTGCCTGACCAGTATGAGCAACAGAGCGCGCTCAAAACGTTAGGGCGCGCACGCGCAAAAGAGAGCAGTCCCTTTTCGTAGTCACCTATGCTCCTCAGCCCACCGGGGTATGCACACAGCGCTCATACACTAAAAGAGTCACACTGAAGTGCCCCGAGTTTTGTTCCTAGGCATTTGCCTTGTTTTCCATTATTGCCTGTGGCAAGTTCTGCTTCCAAAACTCGGTTTCCACCTCGACCGGGGTTCGGTATCCCAAGCTTTGGTGGAGCCTAGTCTCGTTCCACCATGACACCCACTCGAACGTCGCGATTTCTACCTCTACAACGTCATCCCACCTGCGGGTATGGACTAGCTCGTTCTTATGAGGGGCCGTTAACGTTTTCAGCCAGAGCATTATCATAGGAGTCACCAACACTTCCGGTGGAAGCTGTAATGCCGTGCCGGGTAAGTCGCTCGTTGTAGACAACGCTGACGTACTGCGAGCCGTGATCCGAATGGTGAATGAGACCTGTTGTTTCCTCAGCACTCACAATCGCTTGGTTGAGTGCTTGCAGCGGCAAAGCTTCGGTCCGCATCGAATCTGACAGCGCCCACCCGACGATCCGCCGGGAGTAGACGTCGGTGACAAACGCGGTGTAGACGAATCCTTTTCGTGTCCGTACATAGGTAATGTCAGCCACCCACAGCTTATTCGGTCCTTGAGCTTTAAATTCACGCTCGACCAAATCCGGGCGCAAATCAGGCACGTTAGCTTTTCGGGTTGTAATCGGTGATCCGCCTTTGCCTTTGCCAGAAACGCCAGCTAGGCGCATCAGTCGGGCGGTTTGTTCACGACCGATATCGATTCCTTCACGGCGAAGAGCATGCCACATTTTCCGCACACCGTAGA